>NZ_JBSHBJ010000031.1:0-21920 GCF_053611945.1 Kribbella sp. NPDC054772
TCGCGCCCCCCACCACCGCCGCCTAGACCACCTCCCCCCCCCCCCCGGGGCCCGCCGGCCCTCCGCGGGGGGGCAGCGCTGTGCTGTCGGCAGCTCGACAGGACGTATACGTCCACTACCGCCGATCGCCTGCCTGCTCCCCGCCTGAAGTGCTCGGCAGTGGACGTATACGTACTGTCGAGCTGCCGACCGCTACTTTCCCTTGAGTAGCTCGACGACCGGGGCCAGATCTTCGAGGTACATCGCGTTCACGCTGATGTACGACGCTCCGAACTCGTCCCGGCGCCGCTGCAGCTCGTCCGCCATCTCCTGCGGCGTACCACGCAGCAGCATCAGCGAGTCGCTCGCCTCCAGCTCCTGGGGGTCGACGCCCGCCGCGCGCTTGGTCCACGGCGGCAGCTTCCGCGTCCCCGCGGCGAACAGGTTCATCGCCAACTCGATGTCGTCGGCTCGCGCTCCGGCCAGCTCCCGCAGGTCCTTCGTCAGCTGAGCGATCTCCGCGCGCGGCGTCAGTGCGTCCTTGGCGAGCGAGACGATGTCCGCCCGGGCCGCCGCGAGAGCGAGTGCCCGCGGTCCGCCGGCCGCCAGCATGATCGGCGTACGCCGGTCACCGTCGAGCTTCTCGAGTTGCTCCAGCGTCTCCCGCACCTTGTCGCGCCGCTGCTTCGCGGATCCCCACGACAGCCCGATCTCGGCGGTCTGCTGTTCGGCGACCGGACGCCCGGTGCCGATGCCGAACTCGAACCGGCCGTCGGTCAGCACGGTCAGCGTGTGCGCCTCCCACGCGGCCGCCCGCGGGGTCCGCAACGGAGCGGCCGCGACGAACGTACCGACCCTGATGTCCGCGACCGCGGCAGCCATCGCGAGCGACGGGAACGGCGACGGCAGCTGCAACCCGTCGGGCATCAGCACGGTCGAGTACCCGAGCTCTGCCGCCCGGCGGACGGTCGTCATCCACTCTTCACCGGTCCTCGGGCTACCGACCACGCCGAACCGGAATCGCCTGTCGCTCATCGCCCTGCTCCCTCAGTCGTTGTGATGCCTCCAGACTCGCCGTACACAGGGTCTGTCCACATCCCACGAGGGGAGGCGTTCGCCGTACGCCGCGCGACGTACTCTGGTGACATGTCACGTAAGCGCAGCCCCTTGCTGGACCGACCCGGCGCGGTCGAGGCCGACGGACTCGACGCCGGGGTCGCGGCGCACTACGGCTCCGACCTGCGCGAGCAACGGGCGCTGGTCGCCGGTGAAGCGTTCGTCGATCTGTCGCACCGCGACGTGGTCACGATCACCGGTCCGGACCGACTGACCTGGCTGCACGCACTGACGACGCAGTACTTCGAAGGCTTCAAGCCCGGCGCGTCGACGACGGCCCTCCTGCTCTCGCCGACCGGGCACGTCGAGCACGTGATGTACGGCGTCGACGACGGCGAGACGTTCTGGCTGCACACCGAGCCGGGCGCGGCCGAGGCGCTGGTCGACTGGCTGCAGAAGATGGTGTTCATGTCCCGCGTCGAGATCGCGGATGTGACCGACGACTACGCGATCGTCTGGCGCCCCGGAGCGGCGAGCGGCGAGCACCTGACGCGCACCGGTGAGGACTCGCTCGGCGGGCACGAAGTGTTCCTGCCGCGTGCGGAGCTGGCCGGTCTCGAAGGTCCGGCCGCCGGAATCTGGGCGTACGAGGCGCTCCGGATCGAGGCCGGCGCGCCGCGGTTCGGGCTGGACACCGACGAGCGCGCGATCCCGAACGAGCTCGGCTGGCTCGGCGTCGGCGTCCATCTGAACAAGGGCTGTTACCGCGGGCAGGAGACCGTCGCGCGGGTGCACAACCTCGGCCGCCCGCCGCGCCGCCTGGTCCGCCTGCACCTCGACGGGTCCGTCGACCACCTCCCCGCGCACGGGTACGCCGTCCGCGCGGGCGAGAAGCAGGTCGGTTTCATCGGCTCGGCGGCCCGCCATCACGAACTCGGCCCGATCGCGCTGGCGCTGGTCAAGCGCAACGTCGACCCCACCGCCGCATTGGAGGTCGTCGCCGACGACCAGCCGACCGTGACTGCGACCCAGGAGGTCCTGGTCGACCCGGAAGCCGGCCTGCACGTTCGCTCTCGCCTGTGACGGCCGCCGATCCCCGTACCAGCCGACCTCCGCTGGCGGACGAGCGGACGACGATGCTCGCGTTCCTGGGCTGGCATCGCGAGACCCTCAAGCTCAAGTGCGAGGGCCTCGAACCGGCTGATCTCGCCCGGCGATCGGTTGGTGCGTCGGCGTTGTCCTTGCTCGGGCTGGTGCGGCATGCGGCGGACTCCGAGCGATTCTGGTTCCGGCAGGTCATGGCCGGTGCCGATGCGGCGCCGCTCTATCCGGCGCAGACCGCTTTCGACGTGACCGGTGCGAGCTCGGAGACGGTCGCTGAGGCTTTTCGGGTCTGGGCGGAGGAGGTCGCGTTCGCCGACCGTTTCGTGCAGGAGGCGGCGAGCCTCGACGTCACGGGGAACGAGCCCGGCGAGGGGCCCGTCTCGCTCCGCTGGGTCCTGACGCACATGCTCGAGGAGTACGCGCGACACAACGGTCACGCGGACCTGCTCCGCGAGCAGATCGACGGCGCCGCCGGCCTCTGACGCCCGCGGAGCTCGACGCGCAGGCGTGGGCATCCGACCTGCGCGTGCCTTGGATCACTCGCAACATGCTGTTTTGCACCTGTACAGTTCAGCCGTGACCGAACCTGTGATCCTGGCCGACGTGGTCCGCAGCGATTTCGTCGAGGGCCACCACCGCGGATCCCTCGTGGTGACCAACCCCGACGGCACCGTGGCCCGCGCCCTCGGCATCGTGGACGAGCCGATGTTCCCCCGCTCCTCCAACAAGCCGATGCAGACGCTGGCCATGCTCCGCAACGGCCTGCCGCTGACCGGCGAGCTGCTCGCGCTGTCGGGCGCCTCACACTCGGGCGAGCAGTTTCACCTGGACGGCGTCCGGAAGATCCTCGCGGAGGCCGGGCTCGACGAGTCGGCGCTGCGCACGCCCGCGGCGTACCCGGTGGACGAGAACGCTCGGGATGCCTGGATCCGGGCGGACCGGGCGCCGGAACCGGTCGCGATGAACTGCTCCGGGAAGCATGCCGCGAAGATCCTGACGAGCACGCTGAAGGGCTGGCCGATCCACGATCCGGCCACCGAGCAGGACCCGCACGCCCGCTGGGGGCGGGACGACTACCGCTCGCCGGAGCACCCGCTGCAGCAGGAGATCCGCACCGCGATCGAGGACACGGCCGGCGAGAAGATCTCGTACGTCGCCGTGGACGGCTGCGGCGCGCCGATCTTCGCTCTCAGCCTCGCCGGTCTGGCCCGCTCCTTCGGCCTGTTCGCCGCGGCCGCTCCGGACACCTTCGAGGGTCAGGTCGCCGACGCCTTCCGGGCGCACCCGGAGTACGCCAGCGGGAGTACGCGCGACGAAGCCGACCTGATGCGGGGGATCCCGGGCCTGTTCTGCAAGGTCGGCGCGGAGGGTGTGTACGCCGCCGGTCTCGCCGACGGTCGCGGGATCGCGATCAAGATCGAGGACGGCGACGGCGCCAAGCGGGCCCGTGAGGTCGTCCTGGCCGCCGTCCTTCGGCAGCTCGGCGTCACCGGTCCCGTGATCGAGCGGCACATCAGCCTGCCGGTCCTGGGCGGCGGAGTCCGGGTCGGCTCGATCCGCCCCAACGCCTCGCTCTTCAACTGACCCGCGCCATCAACTGACCCGCGGCGAAACGCCGGTCGTCGCCAGCCGACGGCCGGCGTTGCCGTCGTGGGACGGGACAACGGGCTACTTCGCTCGCAGTCGGTCGACGGGCGGTGACGGGACAGGGAGCGGAACCGACGGCGCGGGCAGGTCGTAGCCGGCGTACAGGCGGCGGCGGATCGCTTCGAGGGGGAAGGTCTCGCGGTAGATCGCGAGTTTGACGGTCACGCCCTCCAAGGTTGCCCGCAGCAACATTTCCTCGACGGCCGGATCGGTGGCGCCGCGGGCCGCGAAGACGTCCCGGATCGCGTCCTCGACCAGGGACAGCCGGTCCGACTTGGCCTGCTCGACGCGGGCGAACACGTCGTGCGTACCGGGCTGCATCATCAGGCTGATCGCCAGCCGCTGGATCGGCAGCGTGGTCGCGGCCGCCATCAGCGCGCCGTCGATGATGCCGGCCAGCCGCTCGTCCGGGGTGCCCGGGATGCTGAGGATGCCGGCGATGCCGTCGAGCCAGCGGTCCAGCAGCTCGGCGGCCAGCTGTTCCTTGGTGGCGAAGTAGTACGCGACCAGGCCGCGGGAGACGCCGGCGGCAGCGGTGATCTCGGAGATCGACGCGGCCTCGAAGCCCTTCGCGGCGAAGACCTCGAGCGCGGCGGCCAGGATCCGCTCGCGGGAGCGCGCCCGCATCTCCTCGTTCACAACCGCCGAACGCGGCACGTTCCCTCTTCCGGTCGAGGTCCTGAAGCGCCGGGCTACCCCCATCGCAATGCCCGGCGCCTCGGGACTGACCCCCCGTTGTTTCGGCCCCTCCCCAGGCGCCTTCTATAGACTGGACGTCCAGTCAACAAAAGTCAAAGGTTCTGCCGTTTTCTGGACAACGGCCGCGGCAGGTAAGATGACGTTGCTGCGCCCTGTGTCGAGTGGCACGTGAAACCAGCCGTAGCCACCGCCTACACCCTCTGATGACTTGGAGCGCTCCTTCATGCCTGTCCGTAACGACCTGCGCAACGTCGCGATCGTGGCCCACGTCGACCACGGGAAGACCACCCTCGTGGACGCGATGCTGTGGCAGTCCGGCGCGTTCGGAGCCCATCAGCACGTCGACGAGCGGGCGATGGATTCCGGTGACCTGGAGCGTGAGAAGGGCATCACGATCCTCGCCAAGAACACCGCCGTACGGCACAAGATGGCCAACGGCGAGCAGATGACGATCAACATCATCGACACCCCCGGCCACGCCGACTTCGGTGGCGAGGTCGAGCGCGGTCTGTCGATGGTGGACGCCATCGTGCTGCTCGTGGACGCCTCCGAGGGTCCGCTGCCGCAGACCCGGTTCGTGCTCCGCAAGGCGCTGGCGCGGAAGATGCCGGTGATCCTCGTGGTGAACAAGGTGGACCGTCCGGACGCCCGGATCTCCGAGGTCGTCGACGAGACCTACGAGCTGTTCCTGGACCTGCTCGACCACGACGCCGACCAGAGCGCCCTGGACTTCCCGGTCGTGTACGCCTCGGCCCGCGCCGGTCGCGCCTCGCTGAACCAGCCCGCGGACGGCGGCCTGCCGGACTCCGAGGACCTCGAGCCGCTGTTCGAGACGATCCTGAACAACGTGCCGGCCCCGGAGTACACCGAGGACGCGCCGCTGCAGGCCCACGTCACCAACCTGGACGCCTCGCCGTTCCTCGGCCGGCTCGCGCTGGTCCGGGTGCACGAAGGCACGCTGAAGAAGGGCGCCCAGGTCGCCTGGTGCCGCCACGACGGCTCGATCCAGAAGGTCAAGATCACCGAACTGCTGGTCACCGAGGCGCTCGAGCGGATCCCCGGCGACTCGGCCGGACCGGGCGACATCGTCGCGATCGCCGGCATCCCGGAGATCATGATCGGCGACACGCTGACCGACCCGGACAACCCCAAGCCGCTGCCGCTGATCACGGTGGACGAGCCGGCCATCTCGATGACGATCGGTACCAACACCTCGCCGCTGGCCGGCCGGGTCAAGGGCACCAAGGTCACCGCCCGCCTGGTCAAGGACCGGCTGGACCGTGAGCTGGTCGGCAACGTGTCGCTGAAGGTGCTCGCGACCGAGCGTCCGGACGCGTGGGAGGTGCAGGGCCGTGGTGAGCTGGCGCTGGCCATCCTGGTCGAGCAGATGCGCCGCGAGGGCTACGAGCTGACCGTCGGCAAGCCGCAGGTGGTCACCCGCGAGATCGACGGCAAGCGCCACGAGCCGGTCGAGCGGCTGACGATCGACTGCCCGGAGGAGTACCTCGGGACGGTCACCCAGCTGCTCGCGGTCCGCAAGGGCCGGATGGAGCAGATGACCAACCACGGCACCGGCTGGGTCCGGATGGAGTTCCTGGTGCCGGCGCGTGGTCTGATCGGGTTCCGCACCGAGTTCCTCACCGACACCCGTGGTACCGGCATCGCGCACCACGTGTTCGAGGGGTACGAGCCGTGGTTCGGCGACCTGCGCACGCGGCCGTCCGGCTCGCTGGTGTCGGACCGGGCCGGCGCCGCGACGTCGTACGCGATGATCAACCTGCAGGAGCGCGGCACCATGTTCGTGGAGCCGGCCACCGAGGTGTACGAGGGCATGATCGTCGGCGAGAACTCGCGTTCCGACGACATGGACGTGAACATCACCAAGGAAAAGAAGATGACCAACGTCCGCTCCAACGCGGACGAGTTCGAGAAGCTGGTGCCGGCCCGGAAGCTGTCGCTCGAGCAGTCCCTGGAGTTCTGCCGCGAGGACGAGTGCGTCGAGGTCACGCCGGACGCGATCCGGATGCGCAAGGTGGCGCTCACGCAGATCGAGCGTTCCAAGCTGGGCCGCAAGAACAAGGGCTGACCGATGCTGGAGCGTGCGGTGATCGACGGGCTGTTTCCGAGCGACCTCCCGGAGCCGCAGGACTGGGACGACCGGTACCCGCAGCGGGACCTGCCGGACGGGGCGAAGGTCACCCGGCTCGGCCCGTCGCCGACCGGATTCATCCACATCGGCGGCATCTACGTCGGGATGATCGACCGGGACATCGCGTCCAGCACCAACGGCGTGTACCTGGTGCGTGTCGAGGACACCGACCAGTCGCGTGAGGTCGAGGGCGCGCTCGAGCAGTTCGCGCGCGCCTTCGACTACTTCGGCATCACATCCGACGAGGACAAGGACCACGGGTCGTACGGGCCGTACCTGCAGTCCGAGCGCGAGCAGATCTACCTGACCTACGTGCGGCACCTGCTCCGCGAGGGCAAGGCGTACCTGTGCTTCGCCACCAAGGACGAGCTCGCCGACATCACCGCCCGCCAGCAGGCGACGAAGGTCCCGACCGGGTACTACGGCACGTGGGCGATCTGGCGCGACGCGGACCCGGCCGACGTCACCGCGAAGCTGGCCGAGGGCGCGCCGTACGTCGTGCGCTTCCGGGCACCTGATGACGCGGACGGGCAGCGGGTCAGCTTCACCGACGCCATCCGCGGGCGGCTCGAGCACGAGGCGAACCGCAACGACGCGGTGATCCTGAAGTCCTCGGACCAGTCGCCGCGGCTGCCGACCTACCACTTCGCGCACGCGGTGGACGACCACCTGATGCGGGTCAATCTGGTCATCCGGGGTGAGGAGTGGATCTCGTCGGTTCCGCTGCACCAGCAGCTGTTCGCGGCGCTCGGGTTCGAGCCGATCACGTACGCGCACATCGCGCCGTTGATGAAGCAGATCCCGGGCGGGAAGCGGAAGCTGTCGAAGCGCAAGGATCCCGAGGCCGGCGTCGACTTCTACATCTCCGCGGGCTATCCCGCCGACGCGGTCCTGTACTACCTGCGCGGCCTGGCCAACGGCCGCCTCGCGGAGCTGCCGCTGGCGGAGGCGTTGTCGACGCCGATCGACCTGAGCCTGTGCGGGGTCGCTGGTCCGCTGGTCGATCTGGTCAAGCTGGAGGACATCAGCGCGGACCACATCGCGACGCTGAGCGGCCGGCAGATCCTCGACGCGGTGCGGACTTGGGCGACGGAGTACGACGCGGCGCTGGTGCCCGTGCTCGACAACGAGACCGAGCTCGCGCTGCGGGCCCTCGCAGTCGAGCGGGACGGTGTCGAGAACCCGCGCAAGGACCTGCGGAAGTGGTCGGACTTCAGGGCGGCGTACGGGTTCTTCTTCCCGGAGCTGTTCGTGCCGGTGGACGGTCCGGGCGACGAGCGGCTGGTTCCGCTCGGTGTCGCCGCGGACGTCGTCACGGCGTTCGCCACGGACCTGGTGGAGACGTACGAGCACCTCGACGATCCGCAGGAGTGGTTCGGCCAGATCCGTGCGTTGGCGGGCAAGCATCGGTTCGCGTCGAACGCCAAGGAGTACAAGAAGGATCCGGAGGCGTACGTCGGTTCGATCCGCGAGGCTTCGCAGCTCGTCCGCGTCGCGATCACCGGTGCGACGCGCAGCCCCGACCTGCACGCGACCGCTCAGGCGCTCGGAGCTCCGGAAGTCCTGCGCCGGCTGCGAGCACTGGCCGGGCTGTAATCCCTGTAACCCCTGTGACTGAAGGGGTTGCTGGGACTCCGGCCGGCAACACGTAGGGCACGAAGTGGACACGGTCGCTCACACCGCGCGAACTCAGCGCTGCAGGTGTGATAGATACTTCTCGGTCGGTGGCGGGGGAAGAAAGTTCTGACTTGTTACCAACCAGACGTGCCTTGGCGACGTCTGTCTTGTGGAAGCATTCTTTGGGGGAAGGACAAGGGAAAAATGGGCATTCTGCGTAAGGTCTGCGCGACTCTGACGGCCGCCGCGTTCGTGGGGGTCGGGGCGCTCACGGCGACCACATCGGCTCAGGCCGCGCCCCAGGTTGCGGGGTCGGCGCAGAAGTCGGCGACCGCGCCGGCGCCGGTCGGCGCGCCGCCGCGGGCCACCGCGGCGAAGTCGTCCGCGGCGTCCAGCAAGGCGATCGCGAAGTACCGGCTGGACTCACGGTGCCTGAGCAAGGGCCGCGTGCTGTGCATCAACAAGAAGACCCGCAAGCTGGTCTACCTGGTGAACGGCAAGCCGGTGCAGGTGATGGACGTCCGGTTCGGCGCGATGAAGACGCCGACCCGCAGCGGCACGTTCAAGGTCTACCGCAAGTCGAAGAACCACGTCTCGACGCTGTACCACTCGAAGATGCCGTACGCGATGTTCTTCAGCGGCGGCCAGGCGGTGCACTACTCGTCGGACTTCCGCGCCCGCGGTTACAACGGCGCGTCGCACGGCTGCGTGAACGTCCGCGACAAGAAGAAGATCGCCTGGGTGTTCAGCCGGGTGCACGTCGGCGACAAGGTCGTCGTCTACAGCAAGTGAACTGAATCTGGTGTTCGCACAGCGGCCGGGGAGCTACTCTCCGGCCGCTGTCGCGTTCCGGAACGCCTTGTACAGCCGGGGTTCCACCAGGCAAAAGGTGGCCTGGGCAACAGCCGTCGGGGTCGAGCGGAGCGTCCGTACGGCGATCTCCGCGGCCGACTGCGCCGGCCAGCCGTAGATCCCGGCCGACACCGCGGGCAGCGCCAACGTCGTGACCCCGAGCTCGTCCGCGATCCGCAACGCGTTGCGGTAACACGACTCGAGCAGCTCCGGATCCCGTTGACCGGCCGTGAAGTTCGGGCCGACCACATGGATCACGTAGGTCGCGGGTAGTGCGCCGGCCGAGGTCCACACCGCCGTACCCGTGGGGGTGCCCTTCGGATAGCGCTCGATCAGCTCCGCGAGGATCGCCGGCCCACCGGCGCGGTGGATCGCTCCGTCGACGCCGCCACCGCCGCGCAACGCGTGATGTGCGGCGTTCACGATCGCGTCGGCGGGCACCGTGGTGATGTCCGCCGTACTCAGGCCGATCTCCATACGCAGTTCCTCCGGTACGCTGAGAAGCCAACCATGTTGGCGGTGAGGGCGTCCTACAACTGTAGGAACGGGGCTACCAGAGGGGTGTCCGATGCGCGGGCCGATCATTCGCAAGATGCTGACCACGCTGGTCGTGGGCGGGGCGATTGCTGCACTCCTGAGTTCCGGGACCAGTGCCAGCGCGACGACGCAGGACCTGAAAACGGTGCCGTTCGAGGTGAGCGGCGAGCTGCCGATCTACCCGAAGGCGCTGTGGAAGAACGGCTCCAGCGGCACGAACGTCCGCAAGGTCGAGGCCCGCCTCGTCCAGCTGAAGCTGCTCGAGAAGCGCTACCTGGACGACGACTTCGGGACCATGACCCGGTCCGCGGTGAAGAAGTTCCAGAAGTCGAAGGGCATCCCCCAGCTCGGGTACGTCGACCAGAACACCCTGGACCAGCTGGCTAAGGTCACCCACGAGCCGACCCAGACCGAGCTGTACCCGCCGGCGCCCGTTGTCGAGGGCAAGAAGCTCGACGCGCGCTGCGCGACCGGTGTCGCGCTGTGCATCGACAAGTCCACCCACAAACTGCGGTACGTCGTCGACGGCGTCGTGAAGATGCAGATGGACGTCCGCTTCGGCGCGGTCAAGACGGCGACCCGCGAAGGCAGCTTCACGGTCGGCTGGAAGAGCCGCAACCACGTCTCCAAGCTGTACGACTCGAAGATGCCGTTCGCGATGTTCTTCAGCGGCGGCCAAGCAGTCCACTACTCCTCCGACTTCGCCGCCCGAGGCTACAACGGCGCCTCCCACGGCTGCGTCAACGTCCGAGACCTCGCCAAGATCAAAGTCCTCTTCGACGAAGTCAACGTAGGCGACAAGGTCATCGTCTACCGCTCGTAACCTCTCGCGGGCGGGGGTGTGAACAGGGTGTGGTGGGTCGGCACAGGTTATTGCCTGTCCGAACCCACCGGAGGTTGTCTACACGCTCGCGTGCCGGCCAGAGGCGGCGTGCACTCTCGCGCACCCCGGCGTGCCGGCCTGAGGCGGCGTACCCCCTCCCCCTCGCGTGACAGTGGCAGTCGGACCGGCAGGTGAGGGTGTGAACAGGGTGTGGTGGGTCGGCACAGGTTATTTCCTGTCCGAACCCACGGGAGGTTGTGTGCGCGCTCGCCTGCTGGCGAGGGGGACGGCGTACGCCGGGTTACCGGGCGTCGCGGAGGCTCGGGCGCGGCGCGGGCGCGGCGGGGTGCAGCGTGGCGGGGTGCGAGCGGTTGCCCTCGGGTGGAGTGGTTGCGCCCGGGGTGGGACGGAGTGGGGTGAGGAGGGTTAGAGGGGGCGGGGGCCGCGGCGGCGGCGTAGGGCTCCCCAGCCGCCTCGGCCGCGGCCGGTGGCGGCTCGGAGGGCCGGGCGGGCGTCGACCAGGTAGACGGCGGACGCGACGATGCCGATCAGGCCGAAGAAGCTCAGCCAGCCCTGGAAGATCTGGCTCAGGGTGAAGACGGCCAGGAGCAGGACCCAGCCGGGCTTGGTGAGCTTGTCGGCCGCGATGAAGACCGCGCGCGGCCGGAGCGCCGCGTCGAGGAGGGCGACCAGCTTCAGGACGATCAGCACCCACCAGATGACCGATAGGGGATCGGCGAACCCGGGGATCAGGCTCTGGAAGGTGATCATGCTACGAGCCTAACCGACAGACCGGGCGCCCCACCTCTGCCGCGTGGCAGGTGTGGACCGCCCGGACCCAGGATTCACCGTGAGGTGGGTGAATCGTCACTGTCAGTAGTTCCAGTCGCCTCTGTGTGGCGCGTGCCCGCTGTGGCGCCAGTCGCGCCTGTGGCGCCAGTCGCGCCTGTGGGACCAGTCGCCTCGGTGGATCAGTCGTTCGGTGGGTCAGTCGCCCAGTGGGTCAGTCTCGGTGGGTCAGTCGCCGATCTTGTCGGCGGCGGACTCGGCGGCCTTGGCGGCGGCCTTCGCGGTCTTTCGGGCGCTGGTCGCGGTCGCCTTCACGTTCCGGCGGGCGGTCTGCGCGGTCTTCTTCGCGGTGGTCCGGGTGGCCTTGGCCTTGCTCACCGTGGTCTTCGCGGTGCTGACCAGGTCCTCGGTCGACTCCTGGTGGCGGATCCGCTCGACCAGGTCCTTGCCGCGGCCGGCCAGGTCCTCGTAGGTCTCCTCGGCCTGCCCGAGCACGGTGGTGAAACCGGCCTGCGCGGTCTTCGGCAGCTCCCGCAGCTTGGCCGGGGCGGTGCGCGCGTCGGCGACGATCGCCTCGAAGCGCTTGGTCAGCTCGGCCTGCGCCTTGGCGAGTTCGGACTGGGCCTTGGTGAGCTCGGTCTGCAGGGCCTTCTGGTCCAGCTTCGCGATCCGGGCGGTCACGTCCTCGCCGACAGCGCGGAACTTCTCGACCGCGAGGTCGCCGGCGCCGGCGATCGCATAGAACGGGGTAACGGGCGTACGGGTAGCCATCAGGCTTCTCCTCGGGATCTCTTCAGCAGGTTCAGTGCGTACTGGCTCGTGCCGCGCGTGTTCGTACCGGGCTTGTCGGTACTGCGCTCGTTCGTGCCGCGCTTGTTCGTACCGAGCTTGTCGGTACGGCGCTCGTTCGTGCCGGGCTCGTCCGTGCTGCGCTAGTTCGCATCAGGCTTGTTCGCGCCACGCTTGTTCGTACTCGGCTTGTTCGTACTGGGGTTGTTGGTACTGCGCTTGCGAGCCGGCTGCGGCTTCGCCGGGGGCTCGTCGGGGACTGCGTTCTCACGGACGAACGACGTGTAGACGTCCAGCAGGACGCGCTTCTGTCGTTCGTTCAGCGCGGGGTCGAGCAGGACGGCGTCGACCACGCCCGCGGCCTTCCGACCGCCCGTGCCGTCCGGGCTGTCGTCCGGGTCGAGAATGCCGGCCCGCACGTACAGGGTCTCCGCGGAGATCCGCAACGCCTTCGCCAACTGCTGCAGCACATCCGCGGACGGCTTCCGCAGGCCACGCTCGATCTGGCTGAGGTACGGGTTCGACACTCCGGCCAGGTCCGACAACTGCCGCAACGACAACTCTGCATGCCGCCGCTGCTCGGCGAGGTACTCCCCGAGGGAGCCCACCGCCCCAGCCGCACGATCACTCAACCTGGCCATAGACCCAGTGTGCTAACAACCCGCTTGCAATTGCAAGCACCAACCCCGTGAGCCCGCTCACCCTCCCGCCCCACACCCCCCGAACCACCCGCTGCCCGGCGAGCAAGGCGTTGCCCGGGGAGCCGCAGGATTCCCGGACCGCCCGAGGGGTTGCCCCCTCAGGCGGTGGGTTGCCGCCCCAAAATCACAGGTGCTAACCCGTCATTTCAGGGGGCACCCCTTGAAATGACGGAGAGGCGGAGCGGGCGGTGGCCTCGCTGCGGGTGTGGGTGTGGGAGCGGTGGGCGTGGAATGGGTGCGGGGTGGCGCGAGGCGGGAACGGCGCGTGTGGTCGAGCCCGCCGAATGGCCGGGGCGAGAGCCTGAGGGGCCAAGGGTGTGGTCACGCGCCGGGGCGGCTTGGGGTTGTGGGGACTGGGCGACCGGGGTGGCTGGGCCGGCCGGGCAGCCCGGGGCAGCCCGGGGTGGGCGGAGCCGAGTGTTGGTTACTGCTCGCGGTGGACTTTGTGTTGGGCGGCTTGGGCTCGGGGGCGGACTGTGATTCGGTCGATGTTTACGTGGGCGGGGCGGGTGGCGATCCAGGCGACGATGTCGGCGATGTCGTCGGAGGTGAGGGGTTCGCGGACGCCGGCGTACACGGCGTCGGCCTTGGACTGGTCGCCGTCGAAGCGGGTCAGGGCGAATCCTTCGCTGCGGACCATGCCGGGGGCGATCTCGCTGACCCGGACCGGCTGGTCGTAGAGCTCGAGGCGGAGCGTGTCGACGACTGCCTTGGCGCCGTGTTTCGCGGCGACGTACCCGCCGCCGCCCTCGTACGCGACCTGCCCGGCGGTCGAACCCATCACGATGATCGTGCCGCGGCCGGCGATGAGGGCCGGGAGCAACGATTTGGTGACCGCGGCGACTGCGATGACGTTCACTTCGTACATCCGGCGCCAGGCGTCCAGGTCTGCTTCGGCGACCGGCTCGAGGCCGAAGGCGCCGCCGGCGTTGTTCACCAGGACCTGCAGTTCGTCGCCGACGGCGGCGGTCAGCGTGGCGATGTCGTCGGCGGACGTCACGTCGCACTGCACCGCGCGACCGTCGATCTCCTTGGCCAGCGCCTCGATCCGGTCCAGCCGCCGCGCGGCGCAGATCACCTCGAACCCTTCGCGGGCCAGGTACCGCGCCGACGCGGCCCCGATCCCGCTGCTCGCACCGGTCACCACAGCCAGAGGACGCTTGCTGGAAGTCATACTCCGAGTCTCTCAAAACACCCCGGCGCCCCGACGAGCCGTCTCAACCCCACCCGAGCCCCGAACAAGCCATGACAAACCCGGCCGACCCCAACCGCCCACCCCGGTGCCGCGGGTATCGGTCGGGGCCGGCCGGTGCTGATCGGCTGCCTCGGTGCCGCGTTTGTTGGTCAGGGCCGGCCGGCTCCGACTGGCTGTCGCGGTGCCGCATGCGTCGGTACGGCGGGATGCCGCCGAGCAGACGTGATGACTCCGGCGAGGGCCAATGCGCTGATGGCCAGGAAGCCGCCGAGCATGCCCAGCGTCTGGCCGTCGGGGTGGATGAGCGCTTGGCCGCGGAAGGCCTGGACTGTCACGGTCGCCATGACGCCGGCGTACGCGAAGGCGGCGACGCCGACCAGGCGGGCGCGGACGCGTTCCGGGCGGATCCATGCGACGCGGCGAGCGAGGAGGTGTAGGACCAGCAGGGTGATGAGCAGGAAGTGGATCGCGTGCAGGCCGACGAAGTGCGGGATGCGCAGGTCGCCGCCGACGGTGCTCCAGTGGGTGAGCGGCATGCTGGGACCGCCGGGTTCGACGCCGATGCCGTGGCTGCCGCCCAGGGTGACTGGGTGGCCGTACGCGTCCGTGACCTGCTCGTTGGTGCTGTGCGATCCGACCAGGTAGAAGGCGATTCCCATGCCGGCGACGGCGAGGCCGAGGCCGACCCGGATGGCGCGGTTCATCGGTGCGTCGCCGACCCGCTGGAAGAGCAGCATGATCGCGACCACCAGGCTGGCGCCGAACAGTCCGAGGACGCCAGACATGAAGACCTGCTGACCGACCTGGTTGAAGGTGTCCGGGTTGGAGTTGAAGTGGCTGAACGTGCCGCGGGCGGCCTGGATCGCGATGAAGCCGACGTCGACCACACCGGTGACCGCGAACGCGGTACCCATCCACCAGCCGAACCGCTTCGCCTTGCGCAGCTTGGACAACAGCCACGCGAGCGTCGCGCCGTACAGGACGAAGGAGATGCCGAACTTGAACGGCTTGAGCCAGACGGACTCGTTGAGGATCTCCCGGTGGTCGACCAGCAGCCCGATACCGGAGGCCACGACCAGACCGGTCATGGCGAGCACCATCAGCATCAGGGGACGGTGCCAGGACTTGGCTTCCTGCAGGACTGTTCGCATGCCTCAATGCTTTCGGCGTACGGCGTCCTGCGCAGTGGGGCGAATCCGCCAACCGGGGTGGTGTTAGACCCACCTTGAGAGACACTGCGACTCGTGACCAGGATCGCGCTACAGGCCGCTCGGATCTTCGACGGAGAACGTTTGAGCAACCATCGGGTGGTGCTCGTCGATGAGGGCAGGATCGTCGACACCGCAGCGGAGCCGCCCCCGGGCTGGCCGGTCCGCGAGCTGCCCGGCAGCACGATCCTTCCGGGGCTGATCGACGCGCACGTTCACCTCACCGCGGACGCTAGCCCCGGCGCCCTCGACCGGCTCGCCGACAATCTGCGCATCTCCGCGTCCACCGCCGGCGTCAAGGCCACCACTCGCGCGCTGGCCGCGACCATCGAGCACTCGCTGCGGCGCCACCTCGCCGTCGGCGTCACCACCGTCCGCGACCTCGGCGACCCCCGCGACGCCGTCCTCAGATGGCAATCAGGGCAGTCGCCACCAGCTAAGGGGACCCCGGGGCTTCCGACCGTCGTCGCCTCTGGTGCGCCGCTCACCAGCAAGCGCGGTCACTGCTGGTCACTAGGCGGCGAGGTCTCCGGCGTCGACGAGATCCGCGCGGCCGTCCGCGCACGCGCAGCCAACGGCGCGGGCGTCATCAAGATCATGGCCAGCGGCGGTGTCATCACACCAGGCACCGACACGATGAGCCCACAATTCACCCGCGAAGAACTGGCCGCCGCGGTCGACGAGGCTCACGCGCTCGGCCTGCCGATCACCGCCCACGCGCATGCCCTCGCGGCCGTCCGCCAAGCCGCCGAGGCCGGTGTCGACGGCATCGAGCACTGCACCTGCCTCACCCCGGACGGTGTCGTCATCGACGACGATCTCCTGACCGAACTCCAGGGAGTCACCGTCTGCGGAACCCTCGGCTCGGACCGCTCGATCGTCGTACCGCCGCACATCCTCGACATGGCCGCGAAGGCCGGCATCAGCGAGGCGAAGCTGCAGCAAGCGGTCCGCCGCCTGTACGACGGCGGCGTCCGGATCGTCGCGGGATCGGACGGAGGGATCGGTCCGGCGAAACCACACGGGCTGCTGCCCGCAACGCTCGCGGAGTACGTCGAAGCAGGCATCCCCGCCGCGGCCGCGCTGATCGCGGCGACGTCGACCGCAGCCGACGTACTCGGTCTGCCGAAGGGCCGCATCCGGCCGGGCGCGGACGCGGATCTGCTCGTCGTGGCAGGCGATCCGGTCACGGACATCGGTGCGTTGGCCACACCAACGGCCGTGTACCTCGCCGGCCAAGACGTCACGCCTGCCGAGTCGGCAGCGCGATGATCTGACGCAGGTTCACTTCCCGCCGCCGGCTCACCGCGAACGTCACCACGTCGGCGATATCCGTGGCGGCGAGCGGCCCGATCTGCTCGTTCATCGAAGCGATCAGTTCCTGCCCGGGACCGTCCATATGCGTCGCGAGTTCGGTGTCCGTCAGTCCCGGTTCGATGTTCGTCACGCGGACGTCGTACGGCGAGAGGTCCGCGCGGAGTGCCGCGGACAGTTGGGTGAGCGCCGCCTTGGTCGCGCCGTAGACGGCGTACCCGGGGAAGATCGCGTGCGCGCCGATCGACGAGATGTTCACCAGGTCGGCGGTCCGTCCTTCGCCGGCGGCCGAGACGAGATCCGGGGTGAAGGCGTGGATCAGCCGCAGTACGCCGGTCACGTTCGTGTCGATCATCCGGGTCCAGTCGTCGAGCCGACCGTCCGTGACCGGCGCCGCCAGCATCACGCCCGCGGCGTTCACGACCAGGTCGACGCGGCCCAGCCGTTCGTGGATCTGCGCGACGCCGGTGTCGACTGACTCCTGCGACGTGACGTCGAGCGAGACACCGATGGTCCGCGGGCCGAGCTTGCCGGCCAGGTCGTCGAGGCGGTCCTGGCGCCGGGCGACCAGGGCGACCGCGGCGCCGGCCTCGGCCAGTTGGGTGGCGATCGCGGCGCCGATCCCGCTCGCGGCGCCGGTGACGACAGCGGTACGGCCGGTCAGATCAGTCAGATTAGTCATCGTGTCCTCCAGGGGAAGTGGTTGATGGCACCGATCCTGGAGCGTTCGCCGAGGTCTACCCAGGTGTCTGTCGAGCCTGGTTCTGCCAGGACCAGGTTGCGGGCCCGGCCGGTCTGGATACTGGAGGCATGGATCGTCGCGCGGAGCTGACCGAGTTCCTCAAGTCACGCCGGGGCCGGGTGCAGCCCGAGGACCTCGGGCTCAAGGTGTACGGCGGCCGGCGCCGCGTCCCCGGGCTGCGCCGCGAAGAACTCGCCCAGGCCGCCGGCGTCAGCGCCGACTACTACGTGCGCCTCGAGCAGGGCCGCACGGACAACGTCTCGCAGGAGATCCTGGACTCTGTCGCCGACGTCCTCAAGCTGACCGACGACGAGCGCAAACACCTCGCAGTACTGGCGAAGCCGGTCCGCCGCAAGAGCCGACGCCGTACGACGCAACGCATCCGCCCCGGCCTGCAACGGCTGCTCGACTCGATGACCGACGTACCGGCGTTCGTGCTCGGGCACCGGATGGACGTGCTGGCCTGGAACGACCTCGCTGCCGCGCTGATCGGCGACTTCGGCAGCCTGGCGCCGAAGCAGCGGAACGTCCCGCGGATGGTGTTCCTCGACCCGGCCGCCCACGACTTCTACCCGAACTGGGAGGCGGTCGCCGCGGAGAGCGTCGACTACCTGCGGATGTACGCCGGGCGGTACCCGGACGACCCGGAGCTCGCCGAGCTGGTGGGGGAGCTGTCGATCCACAGCGAGGAGTTCCGCGAGCGCTGGGCGCGGCACGATGTGAAGGACAAGAGCTTCGGCGCCAAGGTCCTGCACCACCCGGACGTCGGTGAGATCACCGTCGCCTACGAAACTCTCCAGCTGCCGGGCGATCCGGACCAGATGCTGGTCACCTACACCGTCGAGCCCGGTTCGCCCTCCGAACAGAACCTCCGCCTGCTCGCCAGCTGGTCCGCGCCCGATAGGGAGAACTCCCGATCCCCAGCGAAAGCGCCAGAGTTACCCTGACGGCGTGACTGTACACATGCGACGCCTCCGGCGCCGCGGGTCATGGGGCTGTGACTCCCGGCCTTCCCTCGTCGCTCCAGTCGCTTCGCTCCCTCCGCTCCTCAGTCCAGGCCGGGAGGCCCCATGACCGGATCCTCCGCAGACCGTCCCCTCCGGCGGGTCGCGATGATCAGCCTGCACACGTCGCCGCTCGACCAGCCGGGCACCGGGGACGCCGGTGGAATGAACGTGTACGTCGTCGAGCTGTCCAAGCAGCTCGCCGGTCTCGGGATCGAGGTCGACGTGTTCACCCGCGCGACCGCGTCGGCGCTGCCGGCCCGGGTCGAGCTGATGCCCGGCGTCACGGTCCGCAACGTCGCCGCCGGGCCGTACGAGGGCCTCACCAAGAACGAGCTGCCGGCCCAGCTGTGTACGTTCGCCCGCGCCGTCCTGCGCGCCGAGGCGATCCACGAACCGGGCTGGTACGACGTGATCCACTCGCACTACTGGTTGTCCGGCCAGGTCGGTCTGCTCGCCCGCGACCGGTGGGCGGTCCCGCTGGTGCACACCATGCACACGATGGCCAAGGTCAAGAACGCCAGCCTCGCGGAGGACGACGTACCAGAGCCGCCCGCGCGGCTGCTCGGTGAGGAACAGGTCGTCGAGGCCGCGGACCGCCTGCTCGCCAACACCGACGACGAGGCGCGCGAGCTGATCGAGCTGTACGGCGCCGATCCCGCGAAGGTCGGTGTGGTCAATCCGGGCGTCGACCTGGAGCTGTTCAGCCCGGGGGACCAGGCCGCGGCGCGGCAGGCGGTCGGCGTACCGGCGGATGCCGTCGTCCTGGCGTTCGTCGGGCGGATCCAGCCGTTGAAGGCGCCTGACCTGCTGATCCGGGCGGCGGCGCGGATGCTCGAGCGGGACCCGGGGCTACGCGAGCGGCTGGTGGTGGCGATCATCGGCGGTCCGTCCGGCAACGGGATGGAGCACCCCGAGGCGCATGCCGAGCTCGCGCGGGCGCTCGGGATCGACGACGTGACCCGGTTCGTGAAACCGATGGAGCGTTCGGGGCTGGCCGACTGGTACCGCGCCGCGTCGGCGGTCTGCGTCCCGTCGTACTCGGAGTCCTTCGGGCTCGTCGCGCTCGAGGCCCAGGCCTGCGGTACGCCGGTGGTCGCGGCGGCCGTCGGCGGTCTGAGCACCGCGGTGGTGCACGGCCGGACCGGGTACCTGGTGCGCGGGCACGGCGTGGACGACTTCGCCGACGCGCTGGCGCGGATCGCGACGGATCCGGCGACCCGCGAGAGCATGAGCCACGCGGCGGTCGAGCACGCGCAGCACTTCGGCTGGGAACTCACCGCCCGCAAGACGCTGGCGGCCTACTGGACCGCCACACAGACGATGGCGGCGGACATCGCCGCGGAGGTGGCCGGGTGAGAGTTGCGGCGGCGGACGTGATCCGTCAGGTGCTGACCGAGAACGAGATCGAGTTCACCGAGTCGACGCCGGGTGCGTTCACCGCGGACCTGCCGGGCGAGCGGAAGCTGAAGACCACGGTGACGCTGACCGTCGGCCCGCAGTCCGTCCATGTGCACGCGTTCGTGGCGCGGCGCCCGGACGAGAACCACGAGGCCGTCTACCGCTGGCTGCTGGAGCGGAACCTGAAGATGTACGGCGTCGCGTTCGCCGTCGACCACCTGGGCGACATCCACCTGGACGGGCGGGTCGGGCTGCACGCGATCTCCCCGACCGAGGTGGACCGGCTGCTCGGCGCGGTCCTGGAGTATTCCGACTCGTCGTTCAACACCATCCTCGAACTCGGGTTCGCCTCGTCGATCCGCAAGGAGTACGAGTGGCGCGTCTCGCGCGGCGAATCCACCCGCAACCTGGACGCGTTCAAAGGCTGGCTGGAGCCCTAGTGTCCCGTGGGCGGCGTCGCTCGGCGCTATCGGTGTCCAGGTGCGCACCTCACGGCACTTGGCCAGCGCCCACGATGCTCCGCATCGAGGCCACTGCCCAAGCACCGCGATGCACGCACCTGGACACCGCTATCACTCGAGCGACGCCGCCCACGGGACACTCGATAGACTCCGAGGCATGACCTATCGCCTGATCCTGCTCCGCCACGGCCACAGCGACTGGAACGCCAAGAACCTCTTCACCGGCTGGGTGGACGTCGACCTGAACGCCCAGGGTGTCGAGGAGGCGCACCGCGGTGGCGAGCTGCTCCGCGACCGCGACCTGCTGCCGGACGTCCTGCACACCTCGGTCCTGCGCCGGGCGATCCGCACCGCGAACATCGCGCTCGAGGTCGCCGGCCGCCAGTGGATCGACGTCCGCCGGTCCTGGCGGCTGAACGAGCGGCACTACGGCGGCCTGCAGGGCAAGGACAAGAAGCAGACCCTGGAGGAGCTCGGCGAGGAGCAGTTCATGCTGTTCCGCCGCTCCTACGACACCCCGCCGCCGGCCATCGAGCGCGGCTCCGAGTACGACCAGGCCGGTGACCCGCGGTACGCCGGTCTGCCGTCCGAGCTGCTGCCCGCGACCGAGTGCCTGAAGGACGTCGTGGAGCGGATGCTGCCGTACTGGTACGACGCCATCGTGCCCGACCTGCGGACCGGTAAGACCGTCCTGGTGACCGCCCACGGCAACTCGCTGCGCGCCCTGGTGAAGCACCTCGACAACCTCGACGAGCAGACCGTCGTCGGCCTGAACATCCCGACCGGCATCCCGCTGTACTACGAGCTCGACGACGACTTCAACCCGGTCACCCCCGGTGGCGAGTACCTGGACCCGACCGCCGCCAAGGAAGCCATCGAAGCCGTCAAGAACCAGGGCCGCTGAGCCCGAGCCGCCCAGCCGCAACCGCCTACAGTTCGTGTCTGGTTGTTCACCTGGACGACTGCAGTGGTTCGGTATGGTCGGCACGTAGGGCTCGACAGTGCCAGCGAGCGGAGAGAGCAGGTGTCCAGGATGAGGACGTCGACCGCTTTCGGGATCGACATCGGCGGCAGCGGGATCAAGGGTGCCGTCGTCGACCTGGAGAAAGGCGACCTGGCGACCGAGCGGGTCAAGTACCTGACGCCCGACCCGTCCACGCCGGAGCCGGTCGCCGAGGTCGTGGCCCGGATCGTCAAGGAAGCCGGCTGGACCGGTGAGCTGGGTGCGACGTTCCCGGCCGTGATCAAGAACGGTGTGGCCAGGACCGCGGCGAACGTCGACAAGAGCTGGATCGGGACCGACGTCGACAAGGTCCTCACCGACAAGACCCAGTGCGACGTCACCGTGCTCAACGACGCCGACGCGGCCGGTATCGCCGAGGCCCGGTTCGGCGCGGCGAAGGGCGTCGACGGTGTCGTCATCCTGCTCACCTTCGGCACCGGGATCGGTAGCGCGCTGCTGCTCGACGGCCAGCTCGTGCCCAACACCGAGCTCGGCCACCTCGAGCTGGACGGGTACGACGCGGAGAAGAAGGCCTCCTCGGCGGCGAAGGACAACGAGGACCTGTCGTACAAACAGTGGGCCAAGCGGGTGCAGCGGTACCTCCGGCATGTGGAGGGCCTGTTCACCCCCGACCTGATCGTGGTCGGCGGCGGGGTCAGCAAGCACGCCGACAAGTGGGTGCCGCTGCTCGAGATCTCCACCCCGGTGAAGCCGGCTCAGCTGCTCAACAACGCCGGCATCGTCGGGGGGGGGGCGGGCGGGCACCACGAGGTCGGCGGGGGGGCCCCCGAAAAAAAAAAACGCCCCACACACAAGGGTTGTGTGGTGGTTCTCGAGTGTTGTGGTGTGG
>NZ_JBSHBJ010000031.1:21930-70055 GCF_053611945.1 Kribbella sp. NPDC054772
CTCACCACCGCGGCCACCTGCGGGGGGGCGTTGGCGGCGCACGAGATTTTCAGCGGCTAGCCCAACTAAAAAAGTAGCCCCCACCAACCTTCTGGTTGCTGCGGGCTACTTTTTGGTCAGGTCAGTTGCCGTTCGGGTTGGGCGTGGAGGCGCCCGCGCCGGAGCCGGCAGCGGTGCCACCGATGGCGACCGGGAGCTCGCCGGTGACCAGGTAGACGACCCGGCGGGCCATCGCGACCGCGTGGTCGGAGATGCGCTCGTAGTACCGGCTGAGCAGGGCCATGTCGACGGCGACCTCGACGCCGTGCGGCCAGTGCTCGTCCATCATCAGGCGGAACTGGTTGGACCGCAGCTTGTCCATCTCGTCGTCGCTGGCCTCGAGCTTCTCGGCGGCCTCGACGTCGCGGGAGGCGATCACGTCACCGGCGGCGTCGACCATCTTGCCCGCCACCGAGCCCATTGCCTCGATCACGTCGTGCAACTCGTTCGGGATCGCGGGCGCCGGGTAGCGCATCCGGGCGATCTTGGACACGTGCGAGGCCAGGTCGCCCATCCGCTCGAGGTCCGCGACCATCCGCAGCGCCGCGACCAGCATCCGCAGCTCGTTGGCGACCGGGGACTGCCGGGCCATCAGCTCGAAGACCTTCTCCTCGACACCCTCACCGGCGGCGTCGAGCTGGATGTCGGCCGCGATGACCTCTTCGGCCTTGCGGATGTCGGCCTCCAGGAGGGCGGCCGTCGACCGGCGGACGGCGGTGGACACCGTTCGCGTCATCCGTTCCAGCTCGGCGAGGATGTCGTCGAGCTGCTCGTGGTAGCTGTCACGCATGGTGTTCGAATCCGATCTGTGGTGTCCGGTGCCGCGGGAGAGCACCCGCACGGTACCCGTCCCACCGGGACCGTATGCCGTCGAGGTTGCCGATCGGCGACGCGTGGTGAACGCCTGGTGAACAGTTGAGACGTGTCCCGGTCATCGGGTGCTCATTCGGTCTTTCCCTGCTGGTCGCCCGCGTAGCATCGTTGCCGTGGACCCCACGCTGGCTGCGGTGCTGGGCGGCGTCATCGGCGCGGCCCTGGCTCTGCTTTCGCTCGGGGCGATGATGCTTTCCGAGCGGGCTCAGCGCAAGATCCCGGAGACCTCGGATCCGATCGTCCCGGCCGGCGTCGCCACCGTGCTGTCGGTACTGCGCTCCTCGGCGGTCGTGATGGGCCCCGAGGACCAGGTCCTGCAGGCCAGCGCCCCGGCGCACGTGCTCGGCATCGTCCGCGGCGAGCGACTGGTCGTGGACGACATCCTCACGATGGTCCGCCAGGTCCGCCGCGACGGTGAGATCCGCCAGCAGGACCTGGAGATCGTCCGCGGCCGGCTCGGCGCCACGCAGTACGTGAGTGCCCGGGTGGCGCCGCTGGGCAGTCAGTTGGTGCTGGTCCTGGTCGAGGACCGGACCCGGGAGCGCCGCCTGGACGCGATCCGGCGGGACTTCACCGTCAACGTCAGCCACGAGCTGAAGACCCCGGTCGGCGCGCTGATCCTGCTCGCCGACGCGGTCTCCGAGGCCTCCGACGACCCGGAGGCGGTGCAGCGGTTCTCGGACCGGATGCGGGTCGAGGCCTCGCGGCTGAGCCGGCTGGTCAAGGAGATCATCGAGCTGTCCCGGCTGCAGGGCGACGACCCGCTCGAGAACCCGGGCCCGGTGGACATCAACGCGATCATCGAGACCGCGGTGGACCGCTGCCGGATCGACGCCGAGGACCGCGACATCAAGATCGTCGTCAAGACGGAGCCCGAGCTCGAGGTCCTCGGCAGTGAGGACCAGCTGTCGATGGCGATCGGCAACCTGGTCGAGAACGCGATCAACTACAGCCCCGACGGCACCCGGGTCGCGGTCGCCGCGCACCCGATCGGGGACCTGGTCGAGGTGACCGTGTCCGACCAGGGCGTGGGCATCCCGAGCAGCGACCTGGAACGCATCTTCGAGCGGTTCTACCGGGTCGACCGGGCCCGCAGCCGGGAGACCGGCGGAACCGGCCTCGGCCTCTCGATCGTGAAGCACATCGCCTCGATCCACGGCGGCGACGTGCGGGTCTGGAGCGTCGAGGGCCAAGGCTCCACCTTCACCGTGAGACTCCCGTTGCGGCTCGAACCCGCGCCGGGCCAGACCGGCTCCACCAGCCAGGAGGAACCGGCCATATCCCTGACGCCCACCCCGTCAGGTCAGATCGCAAAGGAGACAGCTTCGTGACCCGAGTGCTGGTCGTCGAAGACGAAGAGAGCTACAGCGACGCACTGTCGTACGTGCTGCGCAAGGAAGGGTTCGAGGTCGCCGTCGCGGAGACCGGGCCGGATGCGCTGGACGAGTACGACCGCGCCGGTGCGGACATCGTCCTGCTCGACCTGATGCTGCCGGGTCTGTCCGGCACGGAGGTCTGCCGGGCGCTCCGCAGCCGGGGCAACGTCCCGGTGATCATCGTGAGCGCCAAGGACACCGAGGTCGACAAGGTCGTCGGGCTCGAGCTGGGTGCGGACGACTACGTCACGAAGCCGTACAGCCCGCGTGAGCTGCTGGCCCGCGTCCGCGCCGTACTGCGTCGTGGCCAGGACGTCGAGCTGCTGCCGGACACCCTCGAGGCGGGGCCGGTCCGGATGGACGTCGAGCGGCACGTGGTGACGGTCGCGGGCACCGAGATCCGGTTGCCGCTGAAGGAGTTCGAGCTGCTCGAGATGCTGCTGCGGAACACCGGCCGGGTGCTCACCCGCGGTCAGCTGATCGACCGGATCTGGGGCGCCGACTACGTGGGTGACACCAAGACCCTCGACGTCCACGTGAAGCGGCTGCGGTCGAAGCTGGAGAAGGACCCGTCGAACCCGGCGCACCTGGTCACGGTGCGTGGCCTGGGCTACAAGTTCGAGTCCTGAGTCACACCCCCACACGTCGCGACGGTCTGTGGGGTTAGCTTAGGCTCTCCTTAGTTGAGGCAAGCTAAGGAGAGTCATTCATGTCCTGGTCCCGTACCAAGGTCGTCAGCGCGGTCACCACCGTGCTGCTCGCCACGACCTCGCTGGCCGCCTGCGGCAGTGACGGCGACACGAAGGCCGACACGTCGGGCGGTACGGCGTCGTCCGGGTTCCCGGTGACGCTGAAGAACACGTTCGGCGAGACGACGATCGAGAAGAAGCCGGAGCGGATCGTCACGCTCGGCTGGAACGCCCAGGACGTGGTCTACGCGCTCGGCGAGGCCCCGGTCGGGATGCCGAAGGTCACCTACGGCCAGACCGCCGACGGCGTCACCGCGTGGGACGCCGAGAAGTTCGACAAGTCGAAGACGACGCTGCTGGACGCCGGGGACAAGTACCCGTTCGAGCAGATCGCGGCGCTCAAGCCGGACGTCATCCTGGCCCCGTACGAGGGCTTCGACGAGGCGACGTACAAGACCCTGAGCGGGATCGCGCCGACGGTCGCGTACCCGGGGGCGCCGTGGCAGACCAGCTGGCAGGACCAGACGCTGCTGGTCGGCGAGGCGCTCGGCAAGAAGGCCGACGCGGAGAAGCTGATCACCGGCATCCAGGACAAGATCAAGCAGGTCGCGACCGAGCACCCGGAGTTCAAGAACAAGACCATCACGGTCGGTTCGTTCGGTCCGGAGAACTACATCTACATGCCGGGCGACCCGCGGGTCCAGATCCTGAACGAGATGGGCTTCAAGAACGCGCCGGGGGTCGAGGCGCTGGAGAAGACCAACACCAAGAAGGAGTTCTCGCTGACGGTCAGCAAGGAGAAGGTCGCCGACGTCGACGCCGACGTGCTGATCGCGTACGTCGACGGCATCGGCACCCAGAAGTTCCTGGCCGACCCGGTCTACTCGTCGCTGAAGGCGGTGCAGGGCGGCGGGGCCTACCCGCTGCAGGACCAGCAGGTGATCTCCGGGATGAGCGCGGTCAGCGTGCTCAGCGTCCCGTGGGTGCTGGACAAGGTGATTCCCGGCCTGTCCAAGGCAGCCGCGGCCAGCAAGGGTTGAGAGCGGGTACGGCGAGCCTCGGCCACAGGCTCGCCGTACCAAGCAGAACGGGCCGTCCCGCGCCGGGGCGGCCCCTTCTGTCGTAGGTGGGGACTACTCGGCCGAGGTGGGCGGCGAGTAGTGGTCGTCGGTGAGGACCGGGACGTAGGTGGAGATCGGCGCCGCGTGGCCGAAGCTGATCGTCACGTTGACCATCTGGCCCGGCTTCGCGCCGGTGACGACCACCGCGGGGCCGTTGTCCTCAGCGCCCGGCGTCGTGGCCGACGGGGTCTCGGTCGGACCCGCGCTGGGGGTCCCGGACGGTGTCGCGGACGGGGTGGTCGACGCGCCCACGGGCTCCGTCGAACTGCTGCCCGGCAGCATCAGTGCGGTGTGCGGCGCGAGGTCCACGGGGTCGCTCAGGCCATCGAACTTGACCGTGCCCGACTGCGGCTGGTCGCCACCGGCCTGGCCGTCCTGCGTCCCGGCCGGGGCCTGCGTGATGCTGACCAGTGTGTCGGCCACGTCGCCGTCGTTGACGATCACGCTGTGCAGTTCGCCCTTGCCTTCGGCGTCGGCCAGCACCAGCATGTTGCGGACCTTGATCTGGCCGGACTCGGCGTTCGTGCCCTCGGCGGCCTGGTACGGCTGCAGGGTCGGCGCATCGAAGCTCGCGCTGCACGCCGCCAGCGCGATACTGAGAGTGGCGGCGGCACCCGCCAGCGCGGTGCGCCGGGCGAACCGCGAGGACAACGTGATCGGCACTGGAATCCCTCTCGTGCAAGCTGAATCGAGCTGGTCTGCGACAACTGTGAACACCGTCAGGCGGCCGCCTCCGGCGCCCCACAGCGTAGCCCTCGGCCGTCCCGGGCCCGACGCCGGGATGCCCCGGCCGGGACGTCGCGGTGCTCCCGGACCGGTGCCCGGAGCAAAGGCCCACACGCGCACGAGGCACGCAAGCGAGCGTTTGTCAAGGCGGGAAGTGGGCTCTGACCAGCGCAAACGTCCCGACCGGACCATGAGCTACGTGGTAATATGGTTCTCGGAAAGGGGCACTTCACACATGACTTTCACAGTCGGCGAGACGGTTGTTTACCCCAATCACGGAGCGGCCGTCATCGAGGACATCGAGACCCGTCAGATCAAAGGTGAGGACAAGACCTATCTGGTCTTGAGGATCGTCGCCCAGAACGACCTGGTCGTCCGGGTCCCCGCGTGCAACCTCGATCTTGTCGGCGTGCGTGACGTCGTGGATCAGGCCGGCCTGGAGCGCGTCTTCGACGTGCTGCGTGCACCGCACACGGAGGAGCCGACCAACTGGTCGCGACGTTACAAGGCGAACCTGGAGAAGCTGCACTCGGGTGACGTGCTGAAGGTGGCGGAGGTCGTTCGCGACCTTTGGCGCCGGGAACGTGATCGTGGCCTGTCGGCCGGTGAGAAGCGGATGCTGGCGAAGGCTCGCCAGATTCTGGTCTCCGAGCTGGCGCTGGCCGAGCACACCAACGAGGACAAGGCCGAGGCCATCCTCGACGAGGTCCTCGCTTCGTAGTTCGGTCGAACACCAACCGAAGTAGTCCTGATGAGTAGCGCGGTCGTGATTCCCGCGGCCGGGCTGGGGCTGCGCCTGGGTGGCGACACCCCGAAGGCATTTCGAGAGGTCGGTGGCGACTCGCTGCTGGTCCACGCGGTGCGTGGGCTGCGGGCAGCGACCGCCGCCGACCTCGTTTGTTTCGTGGTCGCCGTGCCGCCCGGATCCGAGGAGACGGTCGGCAAGGAGCTCGAGCCGTACGTCGGGGACGCGCGGCTGCTCGTGGTCGCGGGCGGGGCCGAACGCCCTGCCTCGGTCCGGGCCGCGCTGGACGTGGTCCCGGTGGACGGCATCGACTGCATCCTGGTGCACGACGCGGCCCGGGCGTTCGTCCCGGCGGACGCCATCGAGCGCGTCGTCGCGGCGGTGCGAGCCGGCGCCGAAGCCGTCGTACCCGTGGTGCCGGTGACGGACACCATCAAGCGGGTCGGGCCCGGTGGCGAGGTGGTCGAGACGCCGGACCGTTCGACCCTGGCCGCGGTGCAGACGCCGCAGGGTTTCGCTCCTGAGGTGCTGCGGCGGGCGCATGCCGCCGGCGCGGATGCCGGTGTCACGGACGACGCGATGATGTGTGAGCGGCTCGGGGTGACCGTGCAGACGGTCGAGGGATCTCCGGACGCGTTCAAGGTGACGCGCCCGCAGGACTTGTTGCTGGCCGAAGCGCTGTTGGCGGAGAGGCGGACCTCGTGAAGCTCCCTCGGGTGGGCAACGGGATCGACGTACACCCGCTGGAAGCCGGGCGCCCGATGTGGCTGGCCGGTCTGCACTGGCCGGACGAACCTGCTGGGTTGTCCGGACACTCGGACGGCGACGCGGCAGCTCATGCCATCTGTACGGCGCTGCTCACCGCCGCGAAGCTGGGCGATCTCGGGTCGAACTTCGGCACGGCCGAGCCGGAGTGGGCCGGCGCCGCCGGGACCGCGCTGGTGAGCGAGGCGGCGCGACGGGTCCGGGCCGCCGGTTTCGAGATCGGCAACGTCACCGTCCAGATCGTCTGCAACCGGCCGCGGATCGGCACCCGCCGCGTCGAGGCCGAGAAAGTACTGTCCGCGGCCTGCGACGCAGAGGTCTCGGTCAGCGCCGCCACCACTGACGGCCTCGGCTTCCCCGGCCGCGCCGAAGGAATCGTCGCGATGGCGACAGCTCTTATCTACTGACCGGCTCCGAAGAGAACCGGGCCTCGCGCGGGTTCAGTTCGTTGCCCATCGGCTGGGTGAGCAGGGCGTAGAGCTCGGGGCGGCGGCCGCGAAGCCAGCGGCGTCCGGTTGCCAAGGGCACCAAGTCGACATCCAGGTCGGCGGGGACCACTGCCTCGATGCAGCTTGCGGTGCACGTGGACGTGCCCGTCGGGCAAGCAGACGGCGTACGCGTTGAAGAGCGTGCCGTCCGCGCTCTCCAGGAAGCCGACGCCGAGGCCGGCGCCGAGTTCCTTGGCGAGAGCAAGGACCCGGCTGACCAGCGGTCCGTCGGCCGGCTCGGCGAGTTCGTGCAGGCGCTCGGGGGTGTGCCGGCGGAGGTGCCAGTAGCCGAGCAGGCACAGCTCCGGGAACACCACCAGCCGGGCGCCGTCGGCGACCGCTTCCCGGGCCAGTCGTTCGACGGTGGCGAGATTGGCGGCGGGCTGGTCAGGAACGGCTTCGAACTGGACAACGGCTGCGCGGAAGATCGTCATACCTCCATCGAACGCCGCTCGATCCATGACGTCCAATAGTGGTTCTTGGGCTTTCCATATCCTGGGGTTATGGATCTCCGTCTGCTGCGGGCGTTCGTCACGGTGGCCAGACTGCGGAACTTCGGCGCCGCGGCGGCGGAGCTGTCGACCAGTCAGCCGGCGCTGACCAAACAGATCCAGGTACTGGAGCGCCGGCTCGGCGCGGTGCTGTTCAGCCGGGGCCGCAACGGTGCCCGGCTGACCCCGGCGGGAGAGCTGCTGCTTGCTGACGCTCTGGAGTTGCTCGCCCGGTCCGAGGCCTTCGAACGGCGGGCCGCGCAGGTGGCGTCCGGGGCGGAAGGATCGCTGGCGATCGGGTTCGGGCTGTCCGGGATCGAGCTGGCGCCCCGGGCGGTGGCGCTGTTCCGCAGCCGATGGCCGAGAGTGACGATCTCGCTGACGGACCTGCCGTCATCGGTGCAGTTCGAGCGGCTGCTGGCCGGCAGTCTGCAGATCGGGTTCGTGCGGCTCCCGGTCCCCGCCGGGCTCGAGCACCTTCGGTTGCGGCGGGACCGTCTGGCGCTCGCCGTACCGGCTGATCAGGGGCTGCCGCGGGACCTGGTCGGCTGGATCGACGCGCGGCCGCTGATCCGCCTGACCCCGCGACGCGGGCCGGGGCTGACCGCGCAGATCAACAGCCTGTACGCCGAACTCGGTTGCCACCCGCAAGTACTTCAGGAGGCCGACGACCTGCAGACCGTGCTCGCCCTGACCGCGGCGGGTGCCGGGCCGGCCGTCGTACCGCAGTCGGCCGAACGGATCGCGCCGCCCGAGATCCGGCTGGTCCCGCTGCCGGGGCGCGCGGCGACCTGGTGGACCGGGGCCGCGTGGGCGACCAGGACACCGCTGACGGAACGGTTCGTGAAGGCCGCGGTCGAGGTGGCCCGTTCGGGCTAAGGGCCCGAGGAGAACCCGGGATTGACGACCTGCTTGACCTGCCCGCCGAGCTTGCGTCGGTGCCGGGCCGCGGCGACCACGATGGCCGCCGCACCGAGCAGGCAGAGGATGCCCGCGACCAGGTCGACCTTCGCGTGGGCCTGGCCGACGAACTGTGCCTTCAGGATGTCGTGCGGGTCGACGATCACCTGCGCCCGGCCGCCCGGGAACTGATGCAGACGATCGGTGGTGAAGTCGTAGTGCCGGCCGTTCGGGCAGTCCACCGTGAAGTCCGAGACGCCGTAGGAGTGGTAGTCGCGCACCGTGCAGGTGAGCGTCTGGCCGACCTTCGCGAGCCCGACCGGCGTCGGCGTCATGAAGAACGGTACGGCGGCCAGTCCGCTGGCGAGCGCGCCGAAGTAGCCGTAGTACCCGCCGCCGAGGATCGCGATGCCGAAGGTGAAGAACGCGGCGCCGAGGACCATCACCAGTACCGCGGTCACGACCGAGTGTGGCGGGAACGTGGCGAGCAGACCGGCGACCACGAACAACGACGTACCGAACGCGATGTAGCCCCACATCGGCCCGTGCGGGGACCCGCGCCGCCGGAGTGGCTTCCCGGCGACGATCGCGATCGCGAGGATCGCCGCGACTCCGAGGAAGAACTCCAGCGGCACGTACTTCATCTGCGCCGCCGGGGAAGTGGCGGCAGCTCGTAGGAGTCCAGCCAGGCGGCGAACAGGTGCCGGAGCGCGTCCTCGTCGGGGCTGAACACGGTGGCCAGTGCGACGAACTCCGCCGTCGTGACCGAGCCGTGGCGATGGTTCCTGGTCCAGGTCCGCAGCAGCTCGAAGAACGCGTCGTCGCCGAGATGCCTCCGCAGGACGTGCAGGGTGATCGCGCCGCGCTTGTAGAGCCGGTCGTCGAACATCAGCTCCGGACCGGGATCCGACAGCAGCAGGTCCTGCTGGAGGCCGCGCAGCCGGGTGTGTGCCTTGGTCGCCTGCTGGTCGGCGGTGAGGCCGCCGGAATGCTCCGACCACAGCCACTCGGAGTAGCAGGCGAAACCCTCGTTGAGCCAGATGTGCTGCCAGTGCGCCGGGGTCAGGCTGTTGCCGAACCACTGGTGCGCCAGCTCGTGCGCGACCAGCCGCTCCGACCCGCGCCGACCGTCGACGTGGTTGCTGCCGAACACCGAGATGCCCTGCGCCTCCAGCGGAATCTCCAGCGGGTCGTCGGTGACGACGACCGTGTAGCCACCGAACGGGTACGGCCCGAACAGCCGGCAGAACAGCTTCATCATGTCCTGCTGACGCCCGAAGTCGTGCCGGAACGCGCGGATCTGCGCGCCCGGGAGAACGCCCCGGATCGTCACCGGCGAGGTCGCCACGTCAACCTCGTCGTACCGCCCGATCTGCACGGTCGCGAGGTACGTCGCCATCGGCGCGGCCTGGTCGAACACCCAGGTCGTGCGACTCGCCTTCACCCGGCGCGACACGAGCCGCCCGTTCGCGACCACCTGGTACGGCGAGTCGGTGGTGATCGCGATCCGGTAGTGCGCCTTGTCGCCGGGCTCGTCGTTGCACGGGAACCAGGTGGCCGCGCCGCTCGGCTGGCTGGCGACGATCACGCCCTCGGTGAGCTCTTCCCAGCCGAGCTCGCCCCACGGGCTGTCCTCGGGCCGCGGGTTCCCGTTGTACTGGACGTCGACCGAGAACTCCGAACCGTCCGGGATGTCCGCGGTGATGTAGAGCTTGCCCGACCGGTGACTGTAGCGGCGCGGGCGGCGGCCGTTCACCGACACCTTCGTCACCCGCAGGCCGTTCAGGTCGAGGCTGAACCGGGACAGCGCCTCGGTGGCGAAGGCGGTGATCGTCGCCTTGCCGCTCAGCCGGTTGCTGTTGACCCGGTAGTCGAGCTCGAGATCGTACGACTCGACCGTGTAGCCGGTGTTTCCATGGGTGGGCACATACGGGTCAACCATCAGCCCTGCCAGGGACCGATCGGGTTCCCTGCCCAGCGCGTCCCGGCCGGCACACCTTCACCACGCATCACGAGCGACACCGGCCCGATGGTAGCTCCGGCGCCGACGGCGGCGGCCGGCAGGACGATTCCGTGGGGCCCGAGGGTCGCTCCGGGCCCGAAGGTGACTGTGTTCATGGAGAGAACTCGATCATGAAAAAGGTGCGTCTGCAGCACGCAACCGCGATTCACCGTGGCGCCGTCGCCCAGGGTGACCAGATCCGCCTCCGGCAACCAGTACGTTTCGCACCAGACACCCTTGCCGATCCTGGCCCCGAGTGACCTGAGCCACAGGTTGAGCACCGGCGTACCGGCGGCGGCGTTCGCGAACCAGGGGGCGGCGACCAGTTCGACGAAGCTGTCGACGACCTCGTTGCGCCAGACGAACGAGCTCCACAGCGGGTACTCGACCGCGCGGGTGCGGCCGACGATCGCCCACTTGGCGACCGTTGCCAGCCCGCCCGCGACCGCTCCGGCGGCCAGGATCACCGCTCCGGACAGCAGCAGGGCCGGCACCGGGCCGAGCCAGATGTCGAGCGCCTGCAGCGCGAACAGCACGCCGAGCGCGATCAGGACCGTGCACATCATCGGCACGAACCGGCACAGCTCGACCAAGGCGCGCAAGACCTTGAGCTTGAACGGCGGGTTGAAGGTCCGGCTCTGGTCACCGGAGACGGCCTGGCGGCGCAGTTTCACCGGCGGCGACCCGAGCCACGACGTACCGGCCTTGGACTTCTTCGGGGCCGCGGACAGGACGGCGACCAGGCCGTTCTTCGGGACCGAACGCCCGGGGGCGGTCATCCCGGAGTTGCCGAGGAAGGCGCGCTTGCCGACCTTCGCGCCGGCCACGTGCAGCCAGCCGCCACCGAGTTCGTACGACGCGATCATCGTGTCGTCGGCCAGGAACGCGCCCTCGCCGACCGTCGTCATCTTCGGCAGCAACAGCACGGTCGACGCCTCGACATCGCGGCCGATCTTCGCGCCGAGCGCCCGCAGCCACCACGGCGTCAGCAGGCTCGCGTACAGCGGGAAGAGCAGCGTGCGGGCCGAGTCGAGCAGCCGCTCGGTCGCCCAGACCTGCCACCCGATCCGGCTCCGGACCGGGTGGTGGCCGGGCTTGATACCGATCCCGAGCAGCCGGACGCCGAGCAGCGTGAGGACGGCGATCGTCGCGAAGCCGACCAGCGTCATCAGCGGGATCGCGGTCAGCGCCTTCAGCGCGGCGTCACCGAGTGTCTGGGTGCCCCGCAGAGCCTGGCCGAGGACGATGAAGGCCGCAGCCGCGCCGGCGACCGGAATGAGTGACATCAGTGCGGACTGGGCGCCGTACGCCGCTACCCACCAGGGCGCCCGGGCCGGACGGTTCTCGGGCCACGGGTGCCGCGCGCGGCCGATCCGGGCCGCGGGGGAGCCGGACCAGCGCTCGCTCTCGGGGACCTTGCCGGAAACCGCGGAGCCGGCCATGATCTCGGCGTTCCGGCCGATCTCCGTCCCGGGCAGCAGCGTGCTCCGGGAGCCGACGACCGCCTCGGCGCCGACGGTGATCGAGCCGACGTGCAACCGGTCGCCGTCGATCCAGTAGCCGGCCAGGTCGACCTCGGGTTCGATCGAGGCGCCGCGGCCCATGGTGAGCATGCCGGTGACCGGCGGGAGCGTGTGCAGGTCGACGCCGCGGCCGACCTTCGCGCCGAGCGCGCGGGCGTAGTACGCGATCCACGGTGCGCCCGCGAGGTTGGCGGCGCCGGCCGCGTCGGCGAGGTTCTCGGCTGCCCAGAGCCGGACGTGGACGTTGCCGCCGCGTGGATACGTGCCGGGCTTGAGGCCGCGGAGCAGGATGCGGGCGCCGATGACGGCGATACCCATCCGGCCCGCCGGGCTGATCAGGAGCAGCCAGCCGGCCAGGATCCACCACCACGACACGGTCCGCGCCCAGGGCAGCGGGTCGACCAGCTCGGCGAGCAGGTTGTTCAGCGTGAACAGATAGACCAGCCAGCGGACGCCGACGACGGTCTGCAGGATCAGCGTCAGCGCGGTCTGCAGCAGTTGGGTACTGCGTGGCGTCGGCCGGATGTCGCGGATCTCCACCGGCTCCATCGCGGCCGGGCGGAAGTCGTCGAGACGCTCGGCGAGCGCGCCGAGCCGCGGGTACTCGTAGATGTCGCCGACGGTGACCTCGGGGTACCGCTCGCGGAGGGCCGAGACGAGTTGGGCCGCGGCGAGGCTGCCGCCGCCGTGCAGGAAGAAGTCGTTGTCCGCTCCGGTGACCTTGGCGCCGAGGACCTTCGTCCAGCGCTCGGCCAGCCAGCCCGCAGTGCCACTGAGCTCGGCGGCCGGGGCGTCGCTGTCCATCCCCGGCAGCGGCCACGGCAGCGCGTTGCGGTCGACCTTGCCGGATGTTCTGGTCGGCAGGGTGTCGACGATCGCGAGCAGCGGTACGAGGGCTGCGGGCAGGCCCTCGCGGAGCCGCTCGGTGGCCTTCGCGGTGTCGAAGCCGGCCGGCTCATCCGGTACGACGTACCCGACGAGAAGCTGATTACCCGCGGCACTGTTGCGTACGGCGGCTGCGGCGCCGGTGACCCCCGGGAGGGCCTGGAGGGCGGCGTCGACCTCGCCGAGCTCGATCCGGCGGCCACCGAGTTTGACCTGCTCGTCGGCGCGGCCCTGGAACAGCAGGCCCAACGGGTCGGACCTGACCAGGTCGCCGCTGCGGTACGCGCGTTCCCAGCCCAGCGTCGGCATCGGCGCGAACTTCTCGGCGTCCTTGACCGGGTCCAGGTACCGGGCCAGGCCGACGCCGCCGATGATCAGCTCACCGATCTCGCCGGTGGCGACTTCGTTGCCTGCAGCATCTACAACGGCGAGGTCCCAGCCGTCCAGCGGAAGGCCGATCCGGACCGGTCCTTCGCCGGTGAGCTGCGCCGCGCAGGCGACGACGGTCGCCTCGGTCGGACCGTAGGTGTTCCACACCTCGCGGCCGTCGACGGCGAGCCGCTCGGCCAGCTCGGGCGGGCAGGCCTCGCCGCCGAAGATCAGCAGCCGAACCTGGTCGAGCGCGTCCGCCGGCCAGAGCGCGGCCAGCGTCGGGACGGTCGAGACAATTGTGATGCCCTGGGCAACCAACCACGGACCGAGGTCCATGCCGGTACGGACCAGTGAGCGCGGCGCCGGGACCAGGCAGGCGCCGTGCCGCCAGGCCAGCCACATCTCCTCGCAGGACGCGTCGAACGCGACCGACAGACCGGCGAGCACCCGGTCGTCCGGGCCGATCGGCTCGTGCTGCAGGAACAGGCGCGCCTCGGCGTCGACGAACGCCGCGGCCGAGCGGTGCGTGACGGCGACACCCTTCGGTACGCCGGTCGAGCCCGAGGTGAAGATGATCCAGGCGTCGTCGGTGGTCTCCGGGCCGGACGTGCCACGCGGGGAGACCGGCGTACCGGAGGAGTCCATGCGGGCGGAGTACGGGTAGTCGAAGGCGCCGTTGGCGGCTTCGTTGTCAGTGATCGGCGGCTGCTGCGGGCGGGTGATCGTCAGCGCGAGTTCGTCACCGACGGTCGCCGCCACCGCTGCCTCGCCGAAGACCAGCTCGGCGCGCTCCTCCGGGTCGTCGGCGTCGACCGGGACGTACGCCGCTCCCGCCTGCAAGGTGCCGAGGATCGCGATGTACAGATCGTTGTGCCCCGACGAGATCCGGATGCCGACCCGGTCGCCCGGGCCGATCCCGGACGCGGTCAGCCGGTGCGCGAACTTGGTCGTCTGGTCCAGCAGTTCGCGATAGCTCAGGCTGACGCTGCCGTCGTCGAGCGCCGGCTCGTCGGCGTACTTGGTGGCTGTTTCCCCCAGCACATCAACCAGCGTTCGCGCGGCCGTCGCCCACTCCCCGCGTCGCAACGTCACGGCCGGATAATACGCCGCTCAGTTACCAGTTCGATAACCCGAAACGAACAAGTGGGTCCAACCATCAACCGTTTGCAGCGTCCCATCGCGCAGCGTGCGCGAACGTCTTGAAGGAGCGGGCGGGTCGGCCGAGTGCCTGTTCGACGTCGCCGGTCGGTTCAGCGGCCTGACCGTTGGCGATCGACACCAGGATGCTCGTGAGCAACTCGGCGCCGGATCGTGGGACTCCTTGAGCCACGTGCTGTTCGGTGTAGTCGGCGGGTTCCATGGCGACGTACTCGACGCGGCGACCGCTTGCCTCGCTGATGTGGTTGGTTGCTTCGGCGAAGGTGATGGCTTCGGGGCCGGTCAGTTCATAGGTCTTGCCGTCGTGGTTGGACGTCGTGAGGGCCCCGGCGGCTACGGCGGCGATGTCGTCCACGTCGATGAACGGAGTGCGGCCGTCGCCGGCGGGAAGAGCGAGGACCCCGCTGTGGACGGCCGAGCGCCACGCGCCTTCGCTGAAGTTCTGCGCGAACCAGTCGGGGTGCAGGATCGTCCACGCGGCGTTCGAACCGCGCACGGTCTGCTCGACGGAGTGCAGAGGGTGCGCGGGGTCGGCGGCGCGGGCAGCAGACAGCAGTACAAGGCGGCGTACCCCGGAGGTCAGAGCCGCCTCGGTGAAGCGCGCCAGTCGGCCGCCGGGGCGGACGGTGGGTTCCATCAGGTAGGCGGCGGTGATGCCGGTCAGTGCCGGCTGCCAGGTCGCGGGGTCATCGAGATCCAGCGGTACGTCGCTTCCGGCGCGGGACGCCGTACGGACGGAGTGGCCGGTTGAACGGAGGAGGTCGGCGACGCGGCGACCTGTGGTGCCGGTGCCGCCGAGGACCAGGTAGTTGTGCATGGAGTCCAGTCAACGACTGCAGGACTGGACGGATCCATGGGAGATCGTCGCCGATGCCTTTGTGATCGTCTAACCTCGGGCGTGTGGACGTGCTGAGCGACCTGCTGCAGCGTGCGCAGGCGAAGGACGCGGTGGCCCGGCAGATGATCGCCACCGCGCCGTGGTCGGTGACGTACGCCGACGTACCGTCGCTGTCGGTCGTCGCGACGCTCGGTGGTAGCGCCTGCCTTCGACTGAGTGACGACCTACGGACACTTGCGGCTGGTGACATCGCGCTGATCACCGGCGTCGACAGCTACACGATCGCGGACAGTCCGGAGACGCCGCCGTACTACGTCATTCGCGGTGGGCGGAAGCTTACGGTTGATGGTGAGCTGGTGGAGTGGCATGAGTTCCTGGCGCCGCGGACGTACGGCGACGGACTGCCCGGGGCGACGACGATGGTGCGAGGTGCGTACGACCTACGTGGTGCGGTCGGGCAGCGTGTCCTGGCGCTGCTGCCGCCGGTCGCCGTCGTGTCCGCTACACCGCAGACCCGTCCAGCGCTCGACCTCCTCACCACCGAGGTCGCACGCGAGGAGCCCGGGCAGGACGCCGTACTGCGGAGGCTCCTCGACTTCGTACTGGTCCTCGCACTCCGCGCGTGGTGCGCGAGCCCCGAGGCGAAGCTCCCGTCCTGGTACGAAGCCCTGACTACTGCCGGAGTGGGCGATGCGCTCCGTCTGATCCACGAGGACCCCGCACGCAGGTGGTCAGTCGCAGAACTGGCCTCCAAGGTCGGCCTCTCCCGCGCCACCTTCGCCGCCCGCTTCACCACCCACGTAGGCCAGCCACCCCTGACCTACCTGACCGCCTGGCGCATGACCCTCGCCGCCGACCTCCTCCGCACCACAACCGCCACCATCGCCACAGTCGCCCACCAGGTCGGCTACGAAGACCCCTTCGCCTTCACAGTCGCCTTCAAACGAGTCCACCACCAACCACCTACCACCTGGCGAAATGACCAGGGCTAGGCGACGACGTACACCTCGAGCAGGTGTTCGCGGTCGTTGGAGCCTGGGACGAATAGTTGGGTGTAGCCGGGCTCCAGTGGCGTCGGGTCCTCGCCTGCGAACAGCTTCTGCTTCTGTGAGGACCGCAGTGGCAGGCGGCCGGTCACTGCGAGCCACCACTGGCCAGACCGGTAGCTGATCGCCCCGTGCATCCGGCTGACTCGCGCATCGTCCTCGCCGACGCACACGTGGACCTCAGGGCGGTTTCGTCCGAACAGAATGGTGCGGTGCGGTCCGGGGTCGACGGAAACACCACCGCCTGCGGTCAGCACGAACAGCGTGCTGGGCTGGGCGTCAGGCACCCCTTGGGCCAGGCTGGCCTGCTCCTGCGGGAGTTTATAAATCGCGTCCATCTCAGACCTTCGCCGGCCGGTCGGTCACTTCACCAGGTCCGCGGACACCGCGAACGTGTCACAGGCCTTGTTGGCGCCGATGTTGAAGCCGTTCTGGATCCAGAAGCCCTGGCTGGTCGCCAGACCATGCGTGCGTTCGTCCTCCGGGGTGTCCGCTGACTCACCGAAGCTGTTGCTGGACTGCTCCTTGAACTCAGCCAGCCGATCCGTCAACGGATACGACTTCTCGACGGCCTTGCTGAACACTCCGCCGAAGCAGGAGGCCTGCAGCTCGTTCCGCCGCGAACTCTCCAGCTTCTGGTCCGGGTGGTCCTGCAGGTACGCCGCACGCGCGTAGAACAGACCGGTGACGCCCTGCACGTGGTGGCCGTACTCGTGCGCGATCGTCATCAGGTACGCCAGGTCCTGCTTCGGACCGAACGCACGGTTCATCTGCTTCACGTCGACGTACATCACCTGGTTGCCGTAGCAGTAGAACGCCAGCACGCGGCCGGACAGCGGCTGGAAGTTGCCGCAGGCGGTCGTGACCGGCTTGTCGAACACCACCAGGCCTGGGTCCGGCTTGTCCTGCCCGACTTCGTGGAAGACCGGGCGCCAGGCGTCGTTCAGGCACTTGAAGAGGCGCTGGTAGTAGACCTTCTGTACCGCCAGGCTGCCGTCACCGAGGTTCGCCGCTGGGCAGTTCTCCTCGGTGAGCGGGCCGGTGCGGTAGACGTCCGCGTTCAGCAGGTAGTCCTCGGCCGAGCCCTTCTCGGGGTTGGTCGACGGGGTCGGCACGATCGACGGGCCGGTCACTCCGGGCTCCGCTGTGTCCTGGCTGCTGCTGCCGCCGAGGACGGTGGCCAGCACCGCGACCGACACACCGATGAAGATCAGCAGCACGAAGCCGAGCAGGATCAGCCGGAGCGGCCCACCGCGCCGGCGTGGTGGCTGGAACCCGTTGAAGTGGCCCGGGCCGCCGTAGTACGGCTGCCCCCACTGACCGCCGTACAGCGGGCCCTGCATCGGACCGCCTTGCATGGGGCCGCCCTGCATCGGGGGACCTTGCATCGGCGGGCCCTGCATCGGAGGGCCTTGGAACTGGCCCGGGCGCGGCGGGAACTGGCCCTGCTGCGGAGGCCACGGAGCGGACTGCGGCGGTGGCAGGACGCCGGGCGGCGGGCCGAGCGGGCGACCCTGTGGCTGGCCCAGTGATTGGCCCTGCGGTTGGCGCTGTGGTTGCCCCTGCGGCGGGCCGCCGTAGCCATACGGGCTGCTCACAGCTTGGCCTCCATGCTCGTCGGTCACGCGGTCGGTCGGGTTCGCAGGGCGAACCGGCACGAGACTACTCTCGACCCATGTCACCGAAGCGCCGCCTCCTTCCGGCTGCCCTGCTGATGTCCCTGACCGCCCCGGTCGCCGCCCTGTTCGTTGCCCTCAGCCCGCTCTCCGCGCAGGCGGCCGGCCAGGCCGACGACCAGATCACGGCGTACACCGCGGACGCGACGCTCACCAAGGACGGTGCGCTGCAGGTCAAGGAGACCGTCGACCTGACCGCCGGCGGTACGACGTTCAGCCGGACGCTGGCCACCCGGGTCCGGTCCGACTCCGAGCGCGACCGCACGTACGACCTGAAGGACGTGTCCGCGACGGTGAACGGGCAGCCCGCGCAGGGCTTCCAGAACCAGAGCACCGACGACGGCCGCAAGCTGACGCTGAACGTGTCCGGCCAGTCGAAGATCGTCTACAGCTACACCGTGGACAACGTGGTCGCCGACTCGATCGAGGGCCGTGAGGTGAGCTGGCCAGTGGTCCAGGGCTTCGGTGTGTCGATCCCGAAGGCCGACCTGAGCATCAGCGTCCCGTTCGCGACCTGGGTGACCTGCTTCGCCGGCCGGACCGGTTCGAGCATGCCGTGTACGTCGTCGCAGCTGGCCGAGTCGGCGGCGCTGGAGATCCAGCAGAACGGCGTACCCGCTGGTGGCCGGGTGACGTTCCTGACCGGGCTGAGCGACCAGGCCACGGTGCAGCCGAACGCGAAGTTCGCGGACCGCTGGTCGCTCGGCCGGGCGTTCACGGTCGACTCGAGCACCGTCGGTCTGGCCGTGATCGTCTTCGGCATCGGGCTGCTCGGTGCGGTCGGGCTGTGGTTCTTCCGCGGCCGGGACGCGGCGAAGGTCCACGACGGCGGGCCGGAGCGCCCGGTGCTGGACGGCACCGACGGGCCGCAGTTCGCCGCGCCGGACGGCATTCGGCCGGGCCAGGTCGGCACGGTGGTCGACGAGTCGGCCGATGTCGTCGACATCACCGCCACGCTGCTGGACCTTGCCGTGCGCAACTACCTGACGATCGTCGAGCAGCCCCGGGAGTCGCACTTCGGCAAGCTGGACTGGGAGCTGCAGCGGTTGCACCCGGGCGGACCGGAGCTGCTGGCCTACGAGAAGGCCTTGCTGGACGCCGTGTTCGCCGACGGCGACACCGTGCTGGTCTCCGGGCTCGGCCCGTCGCTGCGCCCGCGCCTCAACCTGGTCCGCGAGCAGCTGTACGCCGACGTGGTCACGCAGGGCTGGTTCAAGAGCCGCCCGGACGCCGACCGGAACCGCTGGACCACTGCGGGCCTGGTGCTGCTCGGCGCCGGCGTCGTACTGACTGTGGTGCTGGCGATCGTCAGCAAGTTCGCACTGGTCGGTTTCGCCGTGATGGCGGCCGGACTGGTGCTCGCACTCGTCGGCCAGGCCGCACCGGCGCGGACCGCTCGCGGTGCCACCGTGCTGGGCCGAGTGGCCGGTCTGCAGCACTACCTGGCCAACGAGTCCTCGGCTGACCTGCCGGAGAGCCACCGGCTCGAGTTCGCGTCCCGCTGCCTGCCGTACGCCGCTGTGCTCGGGCTGACCGAGAAGTGGGCGCTCGAGATCGCGGCGACCGATGACGACGACGACCCCGACGCGGGCATCGGCTGGTACTCCGGTCCGGAGAACTGGCACCTGTCCGACATCGGGGAGTCGCTCAGCAACTTCGTGACCGCCTTCGGCGGTTCGCTGACCACCGCCCGTCGCCTCTTCGGCTGACGGGCGGCGGGCCAGCCCCGCGGTCTAGTTCACCCGGACGTCGGCCGCGGTGAAGGTGTTGCAGGAGTCCGGCTTCTTGCCGTTGAAGCCGGTGATCGACCACTGGTAGTTGCTCACCCGGTTGCCGTGATCGTGCACACGCGGCCGGGCGTAGTCGTCACCGGAGTGCGCGATCAGGAACTTCCAGTTGACCAGCAGCGGGCCGTTCATCGGGATGGCGGCCGCGTTCGCGCCCAGGTAGGCGGCGCCCAGGCAGGTCGCCTGCAGCTCCCGGCGGCGGCTCTCGGTGAGCTTCTGGTTCGGCGTCAGCGTCGCCTGCCGGGTCATCGACGCGGCGAGGATCCCGCTCAGCTTCTGTACGTGGTGCCCGTACTCGTGGGCGAACGTGTTCAGCATGATCGCGCGGGCGTACACCGGGTTCGCCTTGTAGTACCGGTTGTCGACGGCGAACGGGAGGTAGATCGTCTCGTTCGCACCGCAGTACGCCGCACGGACGCTGCGCTGGATGCCACACGGGGAAGGGGTCTTGCCGACGTACACGACGGCCTTGGGGTTGCGGAACGGCAGCTTGACCTTCGTCAGTGCCAGCCACCAGGTGTGGTTCATGCAGGGCAGCAGACGGTTGTAGTACTGCTGCGCCGCGGCGACCGTCACCGGGGCGAACGGCGGCTCCGTGCACTTGGCCGCGGCGACCGGGCCGATCGTGTACAGCTTGCTGTTCTTCACGACCTCGTCGGCCGTGGGTCCACGCGGGGCGGTCGGGGACGGGGACGGGCTCTCCGACGGCGACGGGGACTCCGAGGCCGGCGCCGACGGGCTGTTGTTCGCCTGCGGGTCGTCGTTGCCGCCGACGCTGCGGACGATCAGCGTGACACCGGAGCCGACCACCAGGACCGCGAGCACGACCAGGCCGATCAGCAGGCCGCGGGACAGCTTCTTCTGCTTGCGCCGGCGGCCGCCCGGGGGCTGCGGGATCGGGATCGGCGGGTACTGCCAGGTCGGCGCCTGCTGAACGGGCTGACCCATCGGGCCGTGCTGGCCGGGTCCGCCCGGCGCGGCGTGGCGGGGGCCGGACTGCTGCTGCGGTTGCGGTTGCGGTTGCTGTTGCTGTGGTGGGAGCGCGTTGCTCCACGGTGAGGATTGTTGCTGCTGGCCCTGACCTGGGGAGCCCCACAGGTAGGAGCCTTCGGAGTGCGGGCCGTTCTGCGGACGCTGGGGTTGCTGGGACGGCGCGGACTGCCAGGCGCTCGACTCCGACTGACCGGTGGCGGACCAGCCGGACGACTGACCGGAGTCGGACTTCGCCGAGTCGGTCTCCAGGCCCCACGACTGCCCTGCCCAGGAGTCCGACTGGTCGGACGCGGGCTGGTTCGGTGCCGGCCGCTGCGGAGCTGACTGGCCCGGCCCGGGCGGCGTCGGCCCGGACTGCCACGACTGCTGTCCCGGCTGCTGCCCGCTCTGCGCAGGACCCTGCTGGTTCGGACCCGACTGAGCCGCCCCGGACTGCCAAGAGCCCGACTGACCAGGACCGGACTGCGCGGGACCGGACTGCGCGGGACCGGACTGCGCGGGACCGGACGATGCGGTGCCGGACTGCGCCGGGCCGGACTGCCACGGGCTGGACTGACCAGGACCTGACTGTGCGGGACCGGACGATGTGGGGCCGGACTGGGCGGGATCCGACTGCCACGGGCTGGATTGAGCAGGACCCGGCTGAGTGGGACCGGACTGCCACGAGTTCGACTGCGCCGGACCAGACTGACCGGGACCCGACTGGCGCGGACCTGACTGCGCAGGGCCGGGCTGGTTGGGGCCGGAGCGGGGCGGCGGGCCGGAGTAGTTGCCGGACTGGTTCGAACCCCGCTGGGCCGGACCTGACTGATTCGGACCGGACTGCTGGGGACCCGACTGCGGGCCCGACTGGTTCGGGCCGGGCTGGTTCGGGTTCTGGGTGGGGACGGGCTGGTCGGGGTGTTCGCGGCGGACCGGGTTCCAGCCGCCGTCGAACCAGTTGTTGGCGGGCTCGTCGGACTGCGACGGGTTCTGGAACTCGCGCTTGGCCTCGTTGTCGCCGGACCACCACGAGGCGGCCGGCTGTCCGTCGCCGGGCCCCTGCCTCGCACCACCCTGGCCGCCCCGCGGACCGGAGTCCTCCCGAGCACCGAACCAGCTGCCGGGCGCCCCCTGGTCGCCGCCACCGCTTTGACCAGCGTTCTGGCCTGCGTTCTGACCTGCACCAGGACCGGCCGGGTCCTGTCCGGGACCGGTCTCCGGTGGGGGCGACGGCTGATGATCAGCCGGGTCGCTCCCCGGGGGCTGGTTCCAGTTGTCCGACATCGATGCTCCTCACGACCTTGCTTGGGTCTGTCTCCACGCTTTGTGGGGGCCCGAAGCCGCCTCCCCCTGAAACATCCTGCGCACCATCTCGCGCGACATACTCTGCGCGATCAGGGACCCACCAGGCTAGCTACCCCGGCCAGTCGTCTCGAACGAGATCGTGCCCAGCGCCCCCGGCCACCGTCACTGCACCTTGCTCGACGACGACGCGAAGGTGTTGCACGCGCTCGGGTTCCGGGCGTCCCACCCGCGCATCGCCCAGTACTTGTGGTTGGCCGGTGCACCGTGGTCACGGCCCTTGTCGATGGTGTTGGCGATCAGCCAGCGCCACTGGAACAGCGACTGCCCGGTGATCGGGTAGGTGCGCTTGTTCGAGCCGATGAAGATGTCCGAGAAGCAGGACGCCTGCAGCTCGAGCCGCCGGCTGTCCTCCAGTTCCTTCGCGTACGTCGGCCGCTCGTACCGGATCCGCGCGTACGCCTGCAGGATCCCCATGTTGTTCTGCACGTGGTGCCCGTACTCGTGGGCGAACTGGTGCAGCATCCACATCCGCGCCCAGACCTTCTGGTAGGACTGCGAGTACCTGTTGTAGTTGCCGACGTCCTCGGTCAGGTTCATGTAGATGGTGTCGTTCGTCCCACAGAAGAACGGCGGGGCGGTGTCGTAGTGGGTCCCGCAGGGCGTCTCCACCGAGCCGCTGAAGACCAGCACGTTCGGCGCCCGGAACCGGCCACCGGCCTTGGCCACCAGCGGCGCCCACGACTTGTTCAGGCAGCCCACCAGGTTCTTGTAGTTGGCCTTGGCGCCGGCCGCGGAGCTCGGGCGGGTCTTCGACTCCTTGCAGCCCACCGGCGACATCGCACCGGCCTTGTACAGCCGGTTCTTCAGCACCAGGTCGCTGTCGGACGGCCCCGGGTTGGTCGTCGGCTTGGTGGTTGTCGTCGACCGGGTCGTGGTCGGCCGCGGCGCCTGCGTGGTCGACTGCGTCGTCGTCGGCTTGGTCGTGGGCCCGCTCGAGGACGGCCCCGTCGTCGGCTCGGTCGTCGGGCTGTACGACGAGGTCGTGGTCGGCTCGGCGTACGACGGGTCGCCGTTGTGTTTCAGCGTGTTCGACAGGATCTTCAGCCCGACCACGCCGACGACCAGCACACCGAGCAGCGTGAACACCGCGATCGCAGCGCCGCGGCCCTTCTTCTTCGGCGGCCGCTGGCCACCCTGCGGAGCGCCCCAGCCGAACTGCGGCTGACCGGGCCCACGCCCCTGCCCCTGCCCCTGGAACTGAGGTCCCTGGAATTGCTGCCCGTGGAACGGCTGCCCCTGGAACCCCTGCCCTTGGAACGGCTGGCCAGGTCCTTGGAACGGTGGCCCCTGGGGCGGTCCAGGCGGGCGGCCGGGCTGCGGCTGGCCGCCGTACCCAGGTCCTTGTTGCCACGGCTGAGGCGGCTGCTGGGAGTTGGGCGGTTGGCCGGGCGGCGGGCCCCATTGGTTGCCTGACACATCCGAGACGCTACCGGAGCCCAGGCTCAACTTATCCCTGCGGGGGAGGCCGACCAGGTGCCCGTTGGTGGCCTGACACTGCACAGACGTTAAGGTGCCCGGTGTCAACCTGACCCTCTTTCTACGGTGTGATTGGGCGATGCGTCTACGTCTCCTCGGGCTATCCCTGTGTGCCCTCGGCCTGCTCGGCCTGTCCGCTGTCCCCGCCGGCGCAGTCGCTACCAGCGCTGCCGCCGACCCGGTGGTCACCAACTACGACAGTCAGGTCCGGGTCGAGCGTGACGGCCTGCTCCGGGTGTCGGAGACCTGGAAGCTCAGCAACGTGTCCGGGACCTTCACCCGGTTCGTCGTCACGCGGGACCACCTGCCCGACGACATCGACCACGTCCAGGAGATCGGCGACTTGCAGGTCAAGGCCGGCGGCCAGGACAAGAAGGCCGAGCTGAAGACCGACGGCGATGTGACGTCGATCGGAGTGCCGGACGTCACCACCGGTACGACGGAGCTCGACTTCACGTACACCGTGAAGGGCGCGGTGGCGAAGACCCTGGACGGCACCGAGGTCCGGTTCGCGCCGCTGACCGGCATCAACCTGCCGATCCAGAGCGCGAACGTGGTCTTCAGCGCCCCCGAGGTGTCGCACGTCTCCTGTGTCGCGGGCCCGATGGACAGCAACATCCCCTGCACGCTGGCGCAGATCGGTGAGACGTCCGGACCGACGTTCCAGCAGACCAACCTGCCGCCGGGGAACACGGTGAAGATGGCGGTCGGCTTCCCGGCCGGCCAGATCGCCGCGAACTCGATCGTCGAGTACCGCCACACCTTCGCGCGCGCCTTCTCCACCGACGCGGCGCAGCTGATCACCGCGCTGGCGGTGCTGCTGCTCGGTGCGATCGCGCTGCTCGTGCTCTACCGGATGCGCGGCCGTGACCAGGTCGACCCGCGGCGCGTCGTACCGGCGTCGCTGTTCAGCCTCGGGACCGACGCGCGGATCGACTTCACCCCGCCGTCCGACCTGCGGCCCGGCGAGGTGGGCACGCTGATCGACGAGCGCATCGACCCGGTCGACGTGACCGCGACGATCATCGACCTGGCCGTCCGCGGTCACATCACGATCGTCGAGCTGGAGCGCACCACCGAGTACGCGCGCCCGGACTGGGAGCTGCGCCGGGTCTCGAACGCCCGGTCGGAGGAGCTGCAGCGCTACGAGAACGTCCTGATCCGGGCGATCTTCGGTGACGCCGACTCGGTGCTGGTCTCCGAGCTCGGCAAGCAGGTCCGCGAGAACCTCGAGCAGGTCCAGGACGCCCTGTACGACGGTGTGGTCAAGCGCGGCTGGTTCAGCGAGCGCCCGGACCGCACTCGGTCGCTCTGGGCAACGATCGGTATCGCCACCACCGCGATCGGTGTCGTCGCCACCGTCCTGCTGGCACTGCTGTCGACCTGGGGTCTGCTCGGTATCGCGATCACCCTGGTCGGTGTCGGCCTGCTGGTCGTCGGCCGATACATGCCGGCCAAGGCGCCGGCCGCTGGTCGCGTCCTCGGTCAGGTCGCCGCCATCCGCGGTGAGCTGCTGGAAATGGACGTCAGCGAGCTGCCGACCGACCAGCACGCGGAGCTCTGCTCGCGCGCCCTGCCGTACGCCGTCGTACTCGGCGGCTCGGAGCGCTGGATCGACGCACTGGTCGCCACCGACACCACGCCGGACGAGGCGGACGAGGGCTTCCCCTGGTACCGCGGTCCGTCCGGCTGGCACCTGCAGTACCTGCCGGACTCGCTCCGCAACCTCACCACGAACCTGACGGGTGCGCTGTTCGCCCGCTGAGCCGTTCGAGGGTCTGACATGACAGAGCCCGCCACGCCGCCCCGGCGTGGCGGGCTCTGTCGTTCCTGGGGGTTGTTACCAGTTGTGCTGCGGGTCGGACGGTGCCGGCAGTGGCATGCCCTCCGGGTGCAGCACGTAGACCAGTCCGCCCGAGTGCGGTACCCAGGCGTTCTCGAACGCGGTCCGGTCGTACGTCGTGCGCACCTGCTCGTCACTCGCGATCAGATGCGACGCCGGGTCGTTGACGACCACATTGCCGTCCTGGTCGAACCCGACGATCACCATCAGGTGCCCGTTGGTCCCGTACCCCGCACCGGGCAGGTCGCCCTTCTTGAACGACAGCGAGGCGATCAACGGGATCCCCGCCTTGATGAACTGCTCCGCCTCGGTCAGCGACCGCAGCCGGGTGACGAAAGCGTCCACTCCCCGCGAACCGGCGTACGCCGTGTTGAACGGCCAGTTCCCCGCTCCGTCGTAGGAGTAGTCGAAGACCGAACGGGCGGAGTGGTCCACCTGTGGGTCGGCGTCGGACGGGTCGACCCAGCCGCTCTCGGCCCGTGTCGGTCCGGCACCGTAGTAGTCCAGCACCATCGCGGTCGACGTCGCCGAGCACCAGGCCTCCCCACCACCGTCCCACTGCGGGTAGTGCCCGATATGCGTCTCCTGCGAGTACGTCGGTACGTCGAGCACGGTCCCCTCCGCGCCACCAAGGGGGCTCGCGGCAACCTTCTTGTCGGACGGCAACCGGGAGGCCATCGCCCCGACTGACCGGACCACGGGTGACTGCGTCGTACCGCTGAGCCGGTACAGCGTGACCTTGAGCTGCCAGCGGTCCAGCCACTGACCGGTCGCGGCCCGGAAGGTGTCGACGGCAACGGATCCGTTCGCATCACCCTGGCTCGGCACCGAGGTGCGGTGGATGTCGCCGGCCGTGGTGTCGTCGCCACCGGACCAGCGGCCGAGCACGTACCACTTGGTGGCCGTGCCGAGGTTCGTAGTACCGGCCATCGAGACCTCGACCCAGGTGCCCGGTGGCGTGCTCGCGTTCCAGGACGCGACCAGTTCGGTGAGGCCGAAGCCGGTGCTGACGTGTGGCGAGACCCAGCTGGTCTGGTCGTAGGTCTTCGCGGTGCCGTCGCCGAACGGATCGACGTACGACGTGGTGCCGGTCGACGTACCGAACGTGAGGGCGCCGTCCGTGACGGTCGTCCCGGACCCCTCGCCGGCCAGGAAGTCGGCGCTCGAAGTCCAGGTGCGGTAGGCGATCTCGCGCGCGGGCGCGACCTTGACAGCTTCGCTCGGCAACGCGCCGGCACTGAGCACGACCGCGCCGACAACGAGCGCGGTGACGGATCGGGCGGAGGTCATAGTTCGACGGTAATGGCCGCGACAGTCCCTGTCACTGGGGCGGCGTGGCGCGGTAAAAACTTACGAGCGCTGTTTCCATTCGTCGGCGAGCATCGCGAAGACCAGTTCGTCGGTCCACTCGCCCTTGAGGTACTCGTTCCGCACGAAATGCGCCTCCTGGCGCAGGCCGAGGCGCTTCAGCAGGTTCACCGAGCCGTCGTTGCGGTAGTCCAGCCGGGCGATGATCCGGTGCATCCCGAGCTCCTCGAACCCGAGCCGCAGCAACTCGACCGCCGCCTCCCGGGCGAACCCGCGACCGTGGAACTCCGGGTGGAACACGTACCCGATCTCGCCGGTGCGCTGCTCGACGTTGTTCATGAACAGCACGACCTCACCGACGTGCTGACCGGTGTCCCGGACGATGACCGCGGCGGTGAGCGCTTGACCGTCGCGGTCCATCGGCACGTCGGCCATCCGGCCGGCGAGCGCCTCCTGCACCTGCTCCGGCGTACGGACGTCGTACAGCAGGAAGCGGGTGACATCGGGGTTCGACTGCAGTTTCAGCAGGTCGTCGAAATCGGTCTCGACGTAGCGGCGCAGGGTCAGGCGGTCGGTCTCGATCGGCAGCGAATAGCTCACCGATCGAGACTATGCGACCGCCGCAACAGGTTTAGCCGTTGGCGAGGGCCTGCAGCCGCGACATGTCGCCGTTGAATCGGTCCTGGTCGATCGGCGACGAGCTGTACTGCCAGATGGTGTGGAACGGCCAGCCGCCCGGCAGCGTGCCCGGCGAGGAGGCGTACTTCGCGACCCACAGCGGGTTCGTGGAGTTGAAGGCGGTGCTGTTACCGGTGCAGCGCGTCCACCAGTCCAGGTTGGTGTAGATCGGTACGTCGCGGCCGGTGCGAGCCTTGTAGGTGTTGGCGAAGTCGCGGATCCAGCTGACCATCGCCGACGCGCTCAGCCCGTAGCAGGTCGCGCCGTACGGGTTGTACTCGATGTCGAGCGCACCCGGCAGCGTCTTGCCGTCCTTGGACCAGCCGCCGCCGTGCGCCAGGAAGTACGTCGCCTGGTTGGCGCCGCTGGAGTCGTTCGGGGTGGCGAAGTGGTAGGCGCCGCGGATCATGCCGACGTTGTAGGAACCGTTGTACTGCTGAGCGAAGTACGGGTTCGTGTAGTAGTTGCCCTCGGTCGCCTTCGTGTAGGCGAACCGCTTGCCCGCGCTCCACTGCGCGGCCCAGTTGACGTTGCCCTGGTGACTCGACACGTCGATACCTTCAACAGTTGCCGCCGGCGCCATCACGGCCGGCGTTGCCGCGGCAGTTGCTGCCGTGGTCTTGTTCTGCGTCCAGCCCATGTAGGCGTCGCCGGCGCGGTCGATGCCGTGCTGCCGGGCCTGGGTGGTGGGCTGGTGCGGGGTGCTTGCTTGGGCGGAGCCGACCGAGGCCAGGAGCAGGCCAAGGGTGACGGCGGCACCCGTGAAAAGGGCGGACTTCACGGTTTCCTCCAGAGCGATGAGGGGCGGACAGAGCGCTCGGAGTTGATTCTTACCCGGCCCGGGAAAGAATCAACCATTTCGTCTGTGATGCAGGTGAACAATTACCGAACCAGTCTGGCCGCCGCGATGAACGTGTTGCAGGACGCCGGACTCCGGCTCTTGAATGCGGGCGTGGTCCACAGCGGAAGGACTTCGCGGCTGCCGTGGTCCGGCTGCGTGCCGTACTCGTCACCCTGGTGGGAATGCAGGTAGTCCAGCTGGTACTTCATGTCGCCGGTGATCCGGAAGCTGGACTTGTTCGCGCCGAGGAAGACGTTGCCGAAACAGCTTGCCTGGAGCTCTTTGCGGCGACTGATCTCCAGCGCCTTGGTCTGCGACGACTCGTACTGCAGGTTCAGCTGGGCGGTCAGGATGCCGGTCATGTACTGGACGTGGTGGCCGAATTCGTGGGCGACGGTGTCCGCCATCGTCATCCGCTTCCAGTGGTTCTGGTACGAGACGTTGCTGTTCTGCCGCCAGAACTGGACGTCGGTACCGGCGTCCATGTAGATCGTGCGGTTCGTCGAGCAGTAGAACGAGATTCCGCCACCGCCACCACCCCCGCACGGACTCTCGGCGTACCCGGTGAACACGAGGAGCGTCGGCGCCGTGAACCGGCCGCCGGCCGCGGTCACCTGGCGTGGCCAGGCGCGCAGCAGGCAGGTGAGCACGCCGGCGTAGTACTTGCGGGCGTTGGGGAGGCTGGTCGGCCGGGAGGCCGGCTCGCGGCAGTTCACCGTCTTCATCACGCCGGTCTTGTAGATCCGGTTCTTCGTGACGATGGTGTTGTCCGACGGCTGCGGTGCCGTGGTCTGGGTCGGCTTCGGCTGGGTGGTGGTCCGAGTGGGGACCGGCTTCGGCTGTGTCGTCCGCGTTGCGGGCACTGTCGGTACCGTCGGCGCTGTCGTCGACGTCCCGGGGGTCGGCGCCGCGGAGGTCGTGTACGTCGGCTCGGGTTGCGTGTACTGGTCGTCGCGGTTGTGCTTGAGGATCGTGCTGACGGTCAGGAGCCCGACGACGGCCAGGCCCAGCAGCGCGATCGGAATCACGATGTACGGGGCCTTGCTCTTCTTCCTGGGCGGTGGGAAGCCGTTCGAACCGAACCCGAAACCCGGGCCCTGCGGAGGGCGCGGCGGCGGACCCCAGTACTGCTGCTGTCCACCGGGTGGCGGTCCGTACTGCGGCGGCGGTCCCTGCGGCGGCGGTCCCTGCGGCGGCGGTCCCTGAGGAGGTGGTCCTTGCTGCTGCCCGGGGGGCGGCCCGTACGGTCCCTGGTACGACAAGAGTCCTCCTTTGCCTGGTGCCCGACATCTTGTCAAGAGGGCGTGTCACTTCCCGGTACCCTTGGTCGGTGACACTTCGCTTGTACGACACCGCGACAGCAGTAGTGAGGGATTTCGAACCGGTCCATCCGGGCAAGGTCGGGATCTACCACTGTGGGCTGACGGTGCAGGGTGCCCCGCATGTCGGGCACATCTACAAGGAAGTGGTCTTCGACGTCCTGCGCCGCTGGCTGGAGCGCTCCGGCTACGAGGTCACCGTGATCGCGAACGTGACCGACATCGAGGACAAGATCCTCGCCAAGTCCGCCGAGCGCGGCGTCCCGTGGTGGGCCCACGCCTACGAGTTCGAGCGCGAACTGCACTGGGCGTACGACGTGCTCGGCTGCCGCCCGCCGACGTACGAGCCGCGGGCCACCGGGCACATCCCGGAGATGCTCGAGATGATCGAGCAGCTGATCGAGCGCGGCCATGCGTACGTCGCTCCGGACGGCTCGGGTGACGTCTACTTCGACGTCCGCTCCTGGCCGGAGTACGGCGCCCTCTCGCACCAGAAGATCGACGACATGGAGGCCGCCGAGGACGCGGACCCGCGCGGCAAGCGCGACCCCCGCGACTTCGCCCTCTGGAAGGGGTACGTCGAGGGCACCCCGCGGACCGCCTCGTGGCCGACCCCGTGGGGCCGCGGCCGCCCGGGCTGGCACCTGGAGTGCTCGGCGATGGCGGGCAAGTACCTCGGCGACGAGTTCGACATCCACGGCGGCGGTCTGGACCTGCGGTTCCCGCACCACGAGAACGAGCTGGCCCAGTCGACCGCGGTCGGGCAGAAGTTCGCCCGGTTCTGGATGCACAACGCGCTGGTCACCACGGCCGGCGAGAAGATGTCGAAGTCGATGGGCAACAGCGCCGTCGTCCGGAACGTCGTCGAGCGGGTCCGTCCGATCGAGCTGCGGTACTACCTGGTGCAGTCGCACTACCGCTCGGTGGTCGAGTTCTCCTTCGAGGCGCTCGACGAGGCCGCGAAGAGCTTCCAGCGGCTCGAAGGGTTCGTGGACAGGGCCACCGAGGTGACCGGTGGGGTCGAGCCGGCGGCGGAGCTGCCGTCGGACTTCGTCACCGCGATGAACGACGACCTCGGGACGCCGGCCGCGGTCGCCGTTCTGCACAACACCGTCCGGGACGGGAACAAGCTGGTCGCCGACGGCGACTCCGCGGACCTGCGGGAGGTGCTCGCCTCGGTGCGTGGCATGCTCGGCGTGCTGGGCCTGGACCCGCTGACCGAGCCGTGGGTGTCGCGGGCCGGCGGCAGCGACGAGCTGACCGAGGTGGTCGACGGGCTGGTGAAGGCGCTGCTGGAGCAGCGGCAGGCCGCTCGGGAACGCAAGGACTACGCCGCCGCGGACGCCGTCCGCGACCGGCTGAAGGCGCTCGGCGTCGTCGTCGAGGACACCCCCCAGGGACCACGCTGGTCCCTCGCCACAACAACTGACGAAGGAAACTGACGTGCCAGGCAGCAGCCAGCGCAAGGGAGCCATCCGGAAGAAGCCGAAGGGCAACCCGACGGCCGGATCCGGTGGGCGGGTCCGCCGCGGACTGGAGGGCAAGGGCCCGACGCCGAAGGCGGTCGACCGGGTCAAGCACCCGGCGCACAAACGGGCCAAGGCGGCCGAACGCGCCAAGGAGCGGGAGCAGCGCGGCCGGCGCCCGGCGGGGCGCAGGGACGGCGACGCGACGGTCGAGTGGGTCTACGGGCGCAACCCGGTGGTCGAGGCGCTGCGCGCCGGCGTACCGGCCGCGGCCCTGCACGTTGCCGAGGGCACCGAGCGGGACGCCCGGCTGCGCGAAGCCCTGCTCGTCGCCGTCGAGACCGGTGTCTCGGTGCTCGAGGTGCCGCGGACGGAGCTCGACCGGGTCACCGCCGGCGGTTCGCACCAGGGCGTCGCGCTGCAGATCCCGCCGTACGAGTACGCGCACCCGGACGACCTGCTGGACCGGGCGCACGACGCGGGCGAGGTGCCGTTGATCGTGGCGCTGGACGGCGTCACGGACCCGCGCAACCTCGGTGCGATCACCCGCTCCGCGGCCGCCTTCGGCGCGCACGGAGTGGTTGTCCCGGAGCGTCGTACGGCGTCGATGTCGGCGTCGGCGTGGAAGACCTCGGCCGGTGCCGCGGCCCGGATCCCGGTCGCTCGGGCAGGCAACCTGAACCGCGCGCTGAAGTCCTACAAGGACGCCGGGCTGCTGGTGATCGGCCTGGACATGAACGGCGCCGTCGAGCTGCCCGATTTCGAGGCCGCGACCGAGCCGATCGTCTTGGTGATCGGCTCCGAGGGTAAGGGCCTGGCCCGCCTGGTCCGGGAGAACTGCGACCTGATCGTCTCCATCCCGATGACCAGCGCCACCGAGTCCCTGAACGCCGGCATCGCCGCCGGCGTGACGCTGTACGAGATCTCGCGCCGCCGGGGCTAGAAGACGAGTGTGGGGCCGGGGAGAGCTTCCCCGGCCCCACAGTCATGTCTGGATCAGTAGACGCTCACGCCGTAGCGGGAGAGCGCTTCGGTGACGGGCTGGAAGTAGGTGGTGCCGCCGGAGCTGCAGTTGCCGGAGCCGCCGGAGGTCAGTCCGAGCGCGACCGAACCGGCGAACAGCGCGCCGCCGGAGTCGCCGCCCTCGGCGCAGACGTTGGTGCGGATCAGGCCGGTGACGGTGCCTTCGGCGTAGTTCACCGTGGCGTTCGTCGCGGTGACCGAGCCGCTGTGCACACCGGTGGTGCTACCGCTGCGCTTGACCGCCTGACCAACAGTCGCGTTGCCGGCGGACGTGATGTCCTGCGTGCTGCCGTTGTACAGGTCCACCGTGCCGGGGTGGTTCGTGTACGACGTGCTGTACTTCACGATCGCGTAGTCGTTCCCGGGGAAGCTCGACCCGTAGGTCGTCCCGAGCAGCGTGGTCTTGCTGGAGTTGGAGTACCAGCTGGAGGCGATGTTGCCGCAGTGACCGGCGGTCAGGAAGTAGTAGGTGCTGCCGCTGCGCACGTTGAAGCCCAGCGAGCAGCGGTACTGCCCGCCGTAGATGGCGTCGCCGCCGGCGATGTACTTCGTCAGCTTGCCGGAGATCTTCTCCAGCGTGACCCGGTCACCGAACTGCTTGGTGACGCCGGTCAGCTTCGACAGCTTGGTGCCGCTGACGGTGTCGTCGTACGAGACGATGATCCGGCCGTCGGGATTGGTCTGCCACGCCGTACCGGGGATCGTCGCGTCCTTGCTGAGCGTGGACGTGATCGCGGTCGCGGACAGGGTGGACGGGTTGACCGGTGCGGCCGAGGCCTGCGTCGCCAGAAGTCCGGCGGTGGCAAGCCCGGCCGCGGCCAGGACAGCAGTGGTACGGCGGAAAGATGACAGGTTCACGGTTTCAGCCTCCTCACGAATCAGGACGCCAACGGGGCGGGACGTCCTTGACTTCAACCGTGAGCAGTCCTACCCACTCTTCTCCCTGAGTATTCAGGCAAACTCGGAGAGTGTCGGAGAGTAGGGGAAACCTCCGTCGCGAGAACCCTTAGTAGATGTAGACCCCGTACGCGTTCAGTGCCTCCACGACCGGCTGGAAGTAGGTCACGCCGCCCGACGTGCAGTCGCCGGAACCACCAGAGGTCAGTCCGAAGGCGTACTGCCGGTAGAACAGCGGACCACCCGAGTCGCCCGGCTCCGCGCACACGCTGGTCCGGATCAGGCCCGCCACGCGGCCGTCGCCGTAGTTCACGACCGCGTTCAGACCCGTCACCCGACCGCTGTGCAGACCGCTGGTGGCGCCGGAGCGGTACACCAACTGGCCGATACCCGGGTTCCTCGCGACGGTGATGTCCTGCGAGCGCCCGTTGTAGAGGTAGACGCTGCCGCCCGGCGGCTTCATCTTGATGTCGGTGCGGTAGACGACCAGCGAGTAGTCGTTCCACGGGTAGCTCGCGTGGTGCACCGCGCCGGTGTAGACCCGGTGGTTCGGGTCCTGGTACCAGCGGGCCGCGTCGACGCCGCAGTGACCGGCGGTCAGGAAGTAGTACTTACCGCGCCGCTGCACGTTGAAGCCGACCGAGCACTTGTAGTCGCCGCCGTACGTCGCCATTCCGCCGCTGATGTATTTCTGCAGCTTGCCGGGCAGCTTCTCCAGCTTCACGTTCGAGCCGAGCTGCTTCGTCAGACCGGTCAGCTTGGTCAGCTTCGTACCGGTGACGGTCGGGTCGTACGACACCACGACGGTGCCGTCCGGCTTGGTCATCCACGCCGTACCGGCGGTGTGGATCTGGTCGTTCAGTGTCTCGGTGATCGCTCGGGCGGACAGCCGGGGCGGCTTCACCGGATCCGCACTGGCCGGTACGGCGGCGGCCAGTGCGAGACCGGCGGCCGCCACCAGGGCCGCGGTTCTGCGGAGAGATTTCATGGTCATCAGCCTTCCGGGGCGTACGGCTCTGATGCGCTGTGTGGCAGCAAGAGGACGGGCACCCACCCTAATTGGCCGTGCGGTTCAGTCGAGGCGTAGGGAGTGCAGCACGAACGACGCCAGTTCGCGGTACGCCTCGGCGTCGTTCAGCCCGGTCCGGCGGGCGATGTCGCCGCGCTGGATGGCCTGCATGGTGTGCGCGATCATCTCGGCCGCGAACGCGATGTCGACCTGCCGGAACGTCTTGTGGTTGATGCCGTCCTCGATCAGCTGCCGGACCCGCTCGGCCGCGATCCGGGTGTTCCGCTCGTACACCGACCGGGCCGGCGCGAACGTGGCCACGTCGTCGAGGAAGGTCCGGCTGGCCGGCCGCAGCGCGTCCGCGACCGCACCCAGGTACGCCGCGATCCGGCGGTCGTGCCGGGTCTGCCGGCCGACCGCGGATTCCACCTGCGCGGTGGCATTCTTGAAGTAGTGCTTGACCACCTCGACGGCGAGCTGTTCCTTGCTCGGCGCCAGTGCGTACAGCGTCGTCTTGCTGCAGCGCAGCTCGGCGGCCAGGTCATCCAGGGTGAACCGGCTGAAGCCCTGCTCGAGGAACAGCGAGAGGAGTCGGTCGAGCAGCTCGGACTGCCGGCGGGTCCGCCGCCCCGGAACGACTGTTGTCATATCGAGACAGCATAGAACGATACTCAGCTATGTGCTTCAGTATCGTTCCGAGTATCATTTTGGGCAGTTGCGAGAGGGGGGTTCCAGATGGCTGTCGACCGACTCCTGCCCACTGAAGAATCCGTTGATCTGCTCGCCCTGGTCCGTGACCTGTGCGAGCACGAGCTCGCTCCGCACGCCGCGCGCGCCGAGGAGAGCGAGACCTTTCCCCGGGACGCGTTCCGCACCCTCGGGAAGGCCGGCCTGCTCGGCCTGCCCTACCCGGAGCAGTACGGCGGCGCCGAGCAGCCGTACGAGGTGTACCTGCAGATGCTCGAGGAGATCGCGTCCGCCTGGATGTCGGTCGGGGTCGGGCTCTCGGTGCACACGATGACCAGCTACGGCCTGGCCACGTTCGGTAGCGACGAGCAGAAGGCGCGGCTGCTGCCGGAGATGGTCGGCGGGGAGTGGCTGGGCGCCTACGCGCTGTCCGAGCCGCAGGCCGGGTCCGACATCAGCTCGATGACCACGAAGGCCGTCCGGGACGGCGACGATTACGTCCTGAACGGGACGAAGGCGTGGATCAGCCACGGCTCGCACGCCGACTTCTACACGACCTTCGCCCGGACTTCGGACGACCGCAAGCACGGCATCACCGCGTTCCATGTGCCGGCCGGGGTGGCCGGGCTGAGCTTCGGGGCGCCGGAGCGGAAGATGGGCCTGACCGGTTCGACGACCACACTGGTGAACTACGACGACGTCCGGGTCCCGGCCGCGAACCTGATCGGCGCCGAGGGGGACGGCATGCGGATCGCGCTGTCCGCGCTCGACTCCGGCCGGCTCGGGATCGCCGCGTGTGCGACCGGCCTGGCGCAGGCGGCGCTCGACCTCGCGACGGCGTACGCGAAGGAGCGGCAGCAGTTCGGGCACGCGATCGCGGACTTCCAGGGTATGCAGTTCCTGCTTGCCGACATGTCCGCCGCGGTCGAGTCCGGGCGGGCGACGTACCTGCATGCGGCCCGGCGGCGGGATCTCGGCCGGACGTTCACCCGCGAGGCGGCAATCGCGAAGCTGGTCTGCACGGACGCGGCGATGAAGGTCACCACCGACGCGGTCCAGGTGCTCGGTGGGTACGGTTACACCCGGGAGTTCCCGGCCGAGCGGTACATGCGCGAGGCCAAGGTGACCCAGATCTTCGAAGGAACGAACCAGATCCAGCGGCTCGTCATCAGCCGCGACCTACTCAGGAGCGCTTCATGATCCTCAGCCCGTCCGATGTCGCCCTGGTGACCGGTGGTGGTTCCGGGCTCGGAGAGGCGACGGTACGGCGGCTTGCCGCGGACGGGCTCGCGGTCGTGATCGTGGACCTGCCCTCGTCACCGGGCAAGGCGGTCGCCGACGAGCTGGGCGACCGGGTGGTGTTCGCGCCGGGCGACGTCACGGACGAGGCCGCGGTGACTGCTGCGCTGGATGCCGCGGCGGAGCTCGGCACGCTGCGGGTGGTGGTGAACTGCGCCGGCGTCGCGACCCCGGGCCGGGTCGTCGGTCGTAAGGGCCCGTTGCCGCTGGCAACGTTCCGGCAGGTGATCGAGGTCAATCTGATCGGGACCTTCAACGTGCTCCGGCTCGCCGCCGAGCGGATGATCGCCGCGGAGCCCACCGCGGACGGTGATCGTGGCGTCGTGCTGATGACCGCGTCGATCGCGGCGTACGACGGTCAGATCGGGCAGGCGGCGTACGCGTCCAGCAAGGGCGGGATCGTCGCCCTCACGCTGACCGCCGCGCGCGACCTGGCCGACAAGGGCATCCGCGTCGTGACGATCGCGCCGGGCACGATGGAGACGCCGATGCTGGCCGGTCTGCCGGAGGAGACCCGGACGGTGCTCGAGCAGCAGGTCCCGCACCCGTCCCGGCTCGGCAAGCCGTCGGAGTACGCCGCCCTCGTCCGGCACGTCCTGGACAACCAGCTCCTGAACGGCGAGGTCATCCGCCTCGACGGCGCCCTCCGGATGCCGCCACGCTGATGCGGGTTCCCGCCGTTCTGCTGCGTGCGGGTTCGCCGTTCGTTCAGCTGTGGTGGCGGATCCGCAGGCCGACCACGTTCGGCGTCAAGGCCCTGCTGCGGCAGGCGGACGGCCGCTTCCTGGTCGTCCGCCACTCGTACGCCGACACCCGCCGCTGGGGCTTACCCGGTGGCGGCTACAAGCCCGACCGCGAGACCCCCGCCGAAGCGGCTGCGCGGGAGATCCACGAGGAGCTCGGGATCGTCGTACCGGCGGATGACTTCACCGTGCTCGACACCACCGTCACGACGTTCGAGGGCAAGCACGACACGTTGACGACGCTCACCGCGACCGTCGCCGGTGACGAGCTCCGCCGCTCGCCGGAGATCGCCGAGGCCCGCTGGATCAGCAGCCTCGACGACCTGGGCGATGCCCCGATTTCCCGCTGGCTCGTCAGGGCGCTGGACTGAACTTCAGCCACCGCACACCGTGCGCCGGCACGTCCCCATCGATGGGGTCACCCCACAGGTTCTGCGCGGAACCCTGCGCTGCAAGGGATTCCAGCGGAACGGACACCTCGCGTGGTGTCGACCCGGTCCAGAAGATCGCGGCGTACGAGCAGTCCTGTCCTCTCGCGGTCCACACGATCAGCTCGCCGTCGTCGAGCGGCTCGCGGATCACCTCACGGCCGTCGAAGGACATCGTCAGGAGCTCGGCGAGCGCTGGATTCGCCAACAGGGCAAGGGTTTCCGGGGACGAGGTGGGGAGATCGCCACCCATCATCAGCGGCGAGCGACCCATCACCCACAGCGTGAGCAACGTCTTCTGCTCGTCGACAGTGAGTCGACTCGGGCGGTCGTCGCCGCGTTCGGCGCGGATGCCGATGTGGCCGAGCGGGAGCATGTCCGCGTCCGCCCAGGCGCCGGCCTGCTGGAACGGCGCCCACCGCGCCAGCCGGGCGAACTGCGCGTGCACGTCCTCCCACCGGTCCCACAGGTCGTCGGAGATCCGCCACATCCGCGCGTTGGCCCGCAGATGGTCGACGTGATGCGTCGACAACTGCGTGCCGGGCGACAGCGACAGCACGATGTCCCGCCCGCTCCGCTCGATCGCCCGCGCGTACGCCGCGATCTCACGCTCGTGGTACGGCGCCAGCATGTCGTCCGCCTTCACGAAATCCACCCCCCACGCGGCGAACTGCGCGACCTGCGCGTCGTAGTACGCCTGCGCGCCGGGGTGGTCGTGGTTCAGCCCGAAGTTGTCCGGGTTCCACGTGCAGACGTGCTCCCGGTCCGCGACCTCGCTCGCCGTCCACGACGTGCCGTGGATCGGCAGGTCGAGCTCGACCGCCCGCCGCGGGATGCCGCGCATGATGTGCAGCCCGAACTTCAGCCCTAGCTCGTGCACCTTGGCGGCCAACGGCCCGAACCCCGCACCGTCGACGGCCGACGGGAACCGGTTGGGCGCGGGCAGCTGCCGCCCGTAGTCGTCGAGCACCACCGGCGCGTTGTCGTCGTACCCGTGCGAGCGGGCGGTCGGGTCGTACCACGCGATGTCCACGACGATCGTGTCCCAGCCGGCGCCGAGCAACTGGTCGTGCATGACCTGCGCGTTCGCGAGTACTTCGGCCTCGGCGACCGTCGTACCGAAGCAGTCCCAGCTGTTCCACCCCATCGGCGGGGTCTGCGCGCTCACCATTCCGCGAACGAGCCGTCGTCGTGGCGGAAGACGGGGGAGCGCCAGCGGTGCGGGTCCGCTGCGGCCGCGCGGACCACGTCCTCATTGACCTCGATCCCCAGCCCGGGTCCGGTCGGGCGCTGCACGTGCCCGTCGGTGAAGGCGAACACCTCCGGGTCGACCAAGTAGTCGAGCAGGGCGTTGCCGCCGCCGTACTCGATGCCGAGGCTTTGTTCCTGAATCAGGAAGTTCGGGATGGCGAAGTCGATCTGCAGACTCGCGGCCAGCGTGATCGGTCCGAGCGGGCAGTGCGGGGCGACGCTGACGTCGTACGTCTCGGCCATCGCGGCGATCCGCCGTACCTCGGAGATGCCGCCGGCGTGGGAGATGTCGGGCTGCGCGACGGCGATGCCCGTGGTCAGGACGTCGCGGAAGTCCCAGCGGGAGAAGAGCCGTTCACCGGTGGCGATCGGGATGCTGGTCGACTCGGTGATCCGCCGCAGGTCGCGGGAGAACTCGGGGAGTACGGGCTCCTCGATGAACATCGGCAGCAGCGGCTCGAGCAGCGGCAGGATCTGGCGAGTGGCCGCCGTACTGAACCGGCCGTGCAGATCGAGGGCGATGTCGATGCCATCACCGAGGGCGGAGCGCAGCGCCTCGACCCGGCTCACCGCCGCCCGCAGCTGAGCGGCCGACGGGATCGGCGGCAGCGCCTCGGACAGGTTGAGCTTGAGGGCGGTGAACCCCTTCGCCACCTTGGCCTGAGCCTGGTCGACGAGCTCCGCGTTGTCGCGTCCGTGCACCCAGGTGTACATCCGGGCCCGCTCACGCACCGGGCCGCCGAGCAACTCGTGCACCGGAACCTCGTGGTACCGCCCCTTGATGTCCCACAGCGCCTGGTCGATCCCGGCCACCGCACTCGACAGCACCGGACCGCCGCGGTAGAAGCCACCCTTCGCCATCACCTGCCAGTGCTCCTCGATCCGCAGCGGATCCGCGCCGACCAGGTACTCCATCAGGGCCGCGACGGCGCCCTGCACGGCCTCAGCACGTCCCTCGACGATCGGCTCACCCCACCCGCTGATCCCCTCGTCGGTGTCGATCCGCAGGAACTGCCACCGCGGCGCAACCAGGAACGTCTCGTACCCAACGATCTTCACAAAGCCTCATTCGGTTGGCGGTCTACGCGTGTAACCCTACTCAGCGCAACGGGGTCGAGGTGAGCAGAACTGCCTTGTGGACAACGCCTTCGCGCGGCCGGAACACCCGTACCTTCTCTGCCGACAATCAACACAGAGGCGGTGTCAGACAAATATGTACTATTTTGGAGTCATGGCTGAAGTTCCGATTCGGACGTTGAACCAGGAAACGGCCCGGGTGCTGGCCCGGGTCAAACAGGGCGAAGAGATCGACATCACCGAACGCGGCGTGGTCGTCGCCCGCCTCGTCCCGGCGAAGCCGTCGCCGTTGGCGCGCCTGATCGCGTCAGGCAGCTTCAGGCCGGCGTTGTACACAAACCCGATACCCCGGCCGAAGGGTGAGCTGCGCACGGACAACGAGGCCGGGGAGCTCCTCGAGCGGATGCGGGACGAGGAACGGTACTGATGATCTACCTGGACACGGCGGCGCTGGTGAAGCTTGTCCGGCTGGAGGTGGCATCGAACGAGCTCGCGGACTGGCTCGATGCGCAGGAGGATCGACTGCTGGTCTCATCCGCGCTTGCAGAGGTGGAGCTGCCACGAGCGCTTCGACGGAACGAGCCTGCCTTGGTGACCAGCGCACCCGTCGTGTTGTCGCGGATCGGCATCTGTGACGTCGACTCGACAGTGCGTTCGACCGCCGCCGGATACGACGATCCCTTGATCCGCGCGCTCGACGCTATTCATCTGGCAACAGCGGAGGTGGTCATCGGCGACGATCTGACCGCGTTCGTCACCTACGACCGCCGGCTCCTGGCCGCTGCCAAGGCGATAGGTCTGCCTGCGGCCAGTCCGGGAGCGTCCTGATCAGCGGGGCAGCGACGGGATGGGTTTGACGGCGTCGAAGAGGTCGGCGCCTTGGGTTTGGTGATGCGGGCCGGTCTGGATGAGGTTGAGGCCCGGCGGGCGGTAGTGAACGGAGCAGGTGGTGTAAGAGACGTGGACGGGCCACGACTGTTTGGCGGTGCGGAGGTGGACGACGTACTCACGAGGTGCCGGGTCCTGGCAGCCGGCTGGCCGCGGGCCTGGGCCTGAGTGTGGCTCGGGTGGACTGAGAAGTTCGCCGGCCAGTTCGGCAACCTGGTCCGACGGGACGCTCGAGCCGGCGATCAGCGTGCCGTTCCAGTACTCGCAGATCGAGGCCGCGGTGACCTGCGCCGTTGGCTCGCGGTCCGGTCCAGCGGCCGGTTGCCGGAAGCTGCAGCCGTAGTAGTCGGTGTCCGTTCGACGATGTCCAAGCGCCAGGAATCAAACGGTACGACGGTGGCTGGACCGAGGAGACGCGACTCATCGGCGGCGTGAATCTGAGCGTGCGGACCTGGGACGACGCGCTCCGCCGTACCATCCTCGACTCGGCGCGACCGACGGCGCCCCGTTGGGTGACCCACTCGTCGAAGTCGGGTGTCTGCATCCGGCGCCTCCCACCCTGTTCACGCCGGTGCGGCCCCGAACGTTGCAAGGGTCAGTCGGGCTCGGGGACGCCGGGGGTCGGGAGGGCGAGCTTCTCGTCGGGTTTTGCGGAGAGTACGTCGTTCACGTACGAGCGGGCCGCTTCCATGGTGTCGACCTCGTGGCCGGCCTGTTCGGAGAGGAACCAGCGGTGCTCGAGGACCTCGTGGAAGACCTCGGCGGGCTCGAGCTTGCGGCGCAGGTTCCGGGGGACGGACCGGACGACGGGCTCGAAGACGTCGGTCAGCCACTGGTGGGCGACGATCTCCTCGTCCTCGTTCTGCTGGTCGGTGGCGGCGGCGAACGAGTCCAGGTCGTTCAGCAACCGGCGCGCCTGGTTCTCCTCGACGTCCAGGCCGGTGAGCCGCAGCAGCCGCCGCGAGTGGTGGCCGGCGTCGACGACCTTCGGCTGGATCCGGACCTGGCTGCCGTCCCAGTCGGTGATGATGTCGATCTCGGCGACGTCGAAGCCGAGCTCGTTCAGGCGCCGGATCCGCGAGTCCAGCCGGTGCATCTCGTCGTTGGCGAACTCCTCCGGCGCGGTCAGCTCGGCCCACAGCGCCTCGTACCGCTTCTGGATCGACTCGACGGTCTCCTGCGGGTCGATCGACTCGTCGAGCAGACCGCCCTCCTGCAGGTCGAGCAGTTCGCCGAACAGGTTGATCTCCGCGGCGTAGAGGTCGTGCGCCCGCTGGCCGTCGGAGATGTCCTGGTGCAGCTCACCGGTCTCGGCATCCACCAGGTACGCCGCGAACGCGCCCGCATCGCGCCGGAACAAGGTGTTGGACAGTGAACAGTCGCCCCAGAAGAAGCCGAGCAGGTGCAGCCGGACGATCAGCGCGACGAGCGCGTCGATCAGCCGGTTCACCGTGTCCGGCCGCAGCGTGCTGGAGAACAGTGCGCGGTACGGCAGGGAGAACTGCAGATGCCGGGTGATCAGGATCGAGTCGATCGGCTCGCCGTTGCGGTCCACCCGGTCGGTGATCACACCGACCGGTTCGACCGAGGGGGCCTCCAGGCGTTCGAGGTCGCGGAGCAGGCGGTACTCGTGCATCGCGAGATGTTCGAGGACCTCCTTGATCGCGTACACGCTGCCGTTGACCCGGACGAAGCGGACCACGTGCCGCGAGATACCGCGCGGCAGCGCGACCAGCTGGTCCTCGGGCCAGTCCTCCAGCGGGACGTCCCACGGAAGCGACAGCAGACCGGTGTCCGGGCGGGTAGCGACAAATCGGGGCACGGACACCAGTCTGTCAGCAAGCTGACCTCGCAGGGAGCCGATCCGCCCCGCGAAACGGCGTACGCAAGCTCTTGCAAATTCTTGCGTTGAAAGGCGTAGGGTTTGCGTCATGACACGACGACTTGCAGAGGTGGCCAAGAAGGTCGGCGTCAGTGAAGCGACCGTGAGCCGCGTCCTGAACGGGAAGCCCGGCGTGTCCGAGGCGACCCGGGAAGCCGTCCTGACCGCCCTCGACGTGCTCGGGTACGAGCGGCCCACGCAGCTTCGAGGCGATCGCGCGCGACTCGTCGGCCTGGTGCTGCCGGAGTTGCAGAACCCGATCTTTCCCGCGTTCGCCGAGGTGGTCGGCGGCGCGCTCGCGCAGCAAGGGTTCACGTCGTTGCTCTGCACCCGGACGGTCGGCGGCGTGTCCGAGGCCGATTACGTCGACCTGCTGCTCCAGCAGCAGGTGTCCGGCGTGGTGTTCGCCGGCGGTTTCTACGCCCAGGCGGACGCGCCGCACCAGCACTACGAACTGATCCAGGAGCGGAAGCTGCCGACCGTGCTGGTGAACGCGGCGGTCGACCACCTCGGCTTCCCGCAGGTCTCGTCGGACGATCACGTCGCCGCGGAGATGGCGATCGGGCACCTGCGGGCGCTCGGTCACCGCCGGATCGGGATGGTGCTCGGCCCACGCGACCACATCCCCTCGCGCCGCAAACTGGACGCCTACCTGGCCGCGGAGGAGGCGGATCCGGAGCTCGTCGAGCACACGATGTTCTCCCTCGAGGGCGGGCACGCGGCCGCCACCCGGCTGGTCGGCCGCGGCGTCACCGGCATCGTCTGCGCCAGCGACATCCTTGCCCTCGGCGCCATCCGCGCGGTCCGCCGGGCCGGTCTGAGCGTCCCCGACGAGGTCTCGGTGATCGGGTACGACGACTCCGCGATGATGAACTGCACCGACCCGCCGCTGACCACCGTGCGGCAGCCGATCGACGCGATGGGTCGGGCCGCCGTCGACATGCTGATCGCGCTGATCGAGCGCGCCGTCCTCCCCGCCGACGAGCTGCTTTTCGAGCCGGAACTCGTCGTACGCGCCTCCACCGCGCGGGCTCGCAGCTAAGCCTCCGGGCAGCTCCCAGCAGCCGCTGACCTCTCAGGTCGGCGGCTGCTGTCGTCTGCCTTCTGGCGCCCAATCTCCAGAGAAAGTCACGTTTTTGCAATCCCCAATTGAAGTATTGCGTCCATGCGTCGAGTTCCCTACGGTGTCCCCACGATCTGAGGGAGAGGGTGGAAATGAGGACAACGCGCCGCGGGCTCAGCCTGCTGCTGGTCGCGGGACTCGGGCTGGTGGCCGCGTCCTGTGGGTCGGACGACGCGAAGAAGTCGTCCGCCGGGGGCTCGGCCGACGGGCCGGTGACGATCACGGTCGGCTGCGAGCCGCCGAAGAGCAACCCGAAGGAACGCGAGGCCTGGGAGGCGGACGTCGCCGCGTTCCAGAAGCTGCATCCGAACATCACGGTCCAGGGCAAGGACGCCTTCCCCTGCATCAACCCGGACACGTTCCAGGCGAAGCTCGCCGGCGGGACGCAGGAGGACGTCTTCTACGTCTACTACACCGACGTGCAGAAGATCATCGCGAAGAAGCAGGCCGCCGACATCAGCCAGTACGTCGGCAGCGTGAAGCCGCTGAACGACCTGCGCAAGGACGTGATGAGCGTCTTCAAGGACGCCGACAAGACCTACGGCCTGCCGCGGAACAACTACAACATGGGCCTGGTCTACAACCGGAAGCTGTTCACCCAGGCCGGTCTGGACCCGGCGAACCCGCCGAAGACCTGGGAAGAGGTCCGCGCGGCCGCGAAGAAGATCGCCGCGCTCGGCCCGGCGTACGTCGGGTTCGGTGAGTACTCGGCCGGGAACACCGGCGGCTGGCACTTCGCCGCGGAGCTGTACGCGCGGGGCGGGTCGATGGTCGGCGACGACGGGAAGACCGCCGCGTTCAACAGCGACGAGGGCAAGGCGGTGCTGGAGAACCTGCAGAAGATGCGCTGGGAGGACAACTCCATGGGCAGCAAGCAGCTGCTCCAGTGGGAGGACCTGATGCGCATGATGGGTGGCGGCAAGCTCGGCATGATGATCGGTGCGCCGGACGTCGTGCAGTCGGTGAACAACGACTTCAAGGGCAAGTTCGACGACTACGGCGTGACCGCCGTACCGGAGTCCGAGGGGAAGTCGTCGCTGAGTGGTGGTGACGGGTACATGTTCAACCCGAAGGCTTCGCCGGAGAAGATCAAGGCCGGTCTGCAGTGGCTCGAGTTCCACGAGCTGACACCGGGGCAGGGACAGTTCAACTACGAGCGGTCCAAGCAGCAGGGCCGTCCGGTCGGGTTGCCGATCCCGGACCTGTACGGGACGAGTGCCCCCGGCAACGAGATCAACGCGCTCCGGAAGCAGTACGCGACGGTTCCGGTGGACAACTTCACGCCGTACGTCAGCGCGCAGGGCGACATCACCAACAAGCTCGAGCCCCCGAAGGCACAGGAGCTGTACGCCGTCCTCGACGTCGCGATGTCCGCGGTCCTCACCCGCCAGAACGCCGACATCAACAAACTCCTGAGCGACGCCGAGTCGAAGGCCAACAAGATCCTCGCGAAGAACACCTGATGGTCGAGGACACCACAACAAACACCCGCCGCCCCCGCTCCGCGGGGACGGCGGGTGCGGGGCGGCGGTCGGTGGTGGTGATTGGCTCTGACGAACACCCCACCCCCGACACCACGGGTGCGCTGCGAAGGGCCGTGGGGCGAAATCTCACGGCGTACGGGTTCTTGTGTGGGGCTTTGGTCTGTTTCGCCTTGTTCTCCTGGTATCCGATGGTTCGCGAGGTGGTGCTGAGTTTTCAGCAGAACAACTTCGTGGATCCGGGCCAGTGGGTCGGGTTCGACAACTTCCGCACGGTGATCGCGGACCCGGCGTTCCGCGCGGCGTGGTTGAACACGGCGGCGTTCAGCGGGCTCGCGCTGGTGATCGGGTACGCCGTCCCGTTCGTCCTCGCCGTCGTACTCAACGAACTGAAGCACGCGAAGGCCTACCTGCGCTTCGTCGTGTACCTCCCGGTGATGCTGCCGCCCGCAGTCGCCGTACTCCTGTTCAAGTGGTTCTACGACCCAGGAGCCGGCCTCTTCAACCAGGCGCTCGACGCGGTCCACCTCCCGCCGCTCAGCTGGCTCGACTCCACGAGTACGGCGCTGATCAGCCTGGTGATCGTGTCGACCTGGATGAACCTCGGCACCGGCACCCTCATCTACCTGGCAGCGCTGCAGAGCATCCCCGGCGACCTCTACGAGTCGGCCGAGCTCGACGGGGCAGGCCTGTTCCGGAGGGTCTGGCATGTGACGATCCCGCAGACCAAGCTGATCCTGCTGGTGATGCTGCTCCTGCAGGTCGTCGCGACCATGCAGGTCTTCATCGAGCCGTACCTGCTCACCGGCGGCGGCCCCGAGAACGCGACCGTCACGGTCGCCTACCTGATGTACCAGTACGCGTTCAACTTCGGCGACTTCGGCGGCGGCTCCGCGCTCGGTCTGATGCTGATGATCGTGCTGCTGGTCTTCTCCACCATCTACCTACGCGTCTCGCGAGAGGAGGACGCCCGATGAGGACCCTCGTGTCCCCGCTCGCCCTCCGGACCCCGCACGGCCGGATCATCTACTGGACGATCCTGGCCGTGACGGTGATCGGCTTCACCGGCGCGTTCGTGTTCCCGCTGTACTGGATGGTGACCGGCGCGCTGAAGTCACCCGACGAGCTCGCGCAGATCCCGCCGAGCTTTTTCCCGAAGCACTTCGACGTCAGCGTCTACAAGGACGCGTGGGATCAGCTCCAACTCGGCGTCTTCCTGAAGAACACGGTCCTGTACGCCGGTGGCGCGTGGCTGTTCACGCTCGCGGTCGACGTCACCGCGGCGTACGCGCTGTCGAAGCTGCGCCCGATGTTCGGGAAGCTCGTGCTCGGGGCGATGCTGGCGACGTTGATGATCCCGCCGATGGTGCTGCTGCTGCCGACGTACCTGGTAGCGAAGGATCTGCCGATCTTCCATCTGGATCTGCTGAACACCCCGTGGGCGATCTGGTTGCCGGCGGCAGCGAACGGCTTCTTCGTGTTCCTGCTGAAGCGATTCTTCGACTCGATCCCGAAGGAGCTGCTGGAGGCCGCCGAGATCGACGGCGCGTCGCCGCTGCGAATCCTCTGGTCGATCGTGCTGCCGGTGTCCCGGCCGATCATCGGCGTGGTGTCGATCCTGTCGGTGGTGACGGTGTGGAAGGACTTCGTCTGGCCGCTACTGGTGCTGCCGGAAACCGAGAAGATGTCGATCAGCGTCGGCATCGCGTCACTGTCCGCACAGATGCCGCAGAACGTCCTGATCGCGTCGCTGGTGATCGCCAGCCTTCCCACAATCCTCGTGTTCTTCGTGTTCCAGAGAAGCATCATGGCGGGCCTCACCGCCGGAAGTCTGAAAGGTTAAGGAGATTGATGGCCGGCGAATGGTGGCGGGGAGCTGCGATTTATCAGGTCTATCTGCGGAGTTTTGCCGACGGCAACGACGACGGTGTCGGCGACCTCGCGGGGTTGCGCGCGAAGTTGCCGTACCTGGCGGATCTCGGCATCGACGCGATCTGGCTGAACCCGTGGTACCCGTCCCCGATGGCCGACGGCGGGTACGACGTCGCGGACTACCGCGCGATCGACCCGGCGTTCGGCACCCTCGCGGAGGCCGAGGCGTACATCGCGGAGGCGCACGCACTCGGCATCCGCACGATCATCGACATCGTGCCGAATCATGGGTCCGACCAACAGGACTGGTTCGTCCAGGCGCTGCAGGCCGGCCCGGGCTCACCCGAGCGCGCACGGTTCCTGTTCCGCCCGGGCCGCGGTGACGGTCCGCCCAACGACTGGCAGTCGATCTTCAACGGTCCCGCGTGGACCCAGGTCCCGGACGGCGAGTGGTACCTGCACCTGTTCGCTCCCGAGCAGCCGGACTTCAACTGGCGCAATCCCGAGGTGGTCGAGGAGTTCCACGACATCCTCCGGTTCTGGCTCGACCGTGGCGTCGACGGGATCCGGATCGACAGTGCCGCCGTACTGTTCAAGGACCTGGACAGCGTCGAGGAGTCGTACACCGACCACGACGAGGTGCACGAGGTGTACCGCGGCTGGCGGCAGGTCTCGGACGCGTACGACGACCGGTTCTTCGTCGGCGAGATGTGGATGCCGGACCAGGAACGGTTCGCGCTCTACCTGCGGCCCGACGAGATGCAGACCGCGTTCAACTTCGACTTCCTGTCCCGCCCCTGGGAGGCCGCGGAGCTCCGGGCGTCGATCGATCTCACGCTGTCGACCCACGTCCCGATCGGCGCGCCGCCGACCTGGGTGCTGTCGAACCATGACGTGACCCGCCCCGTGACGAAGTACGGCCGGCCGGACACGTCCTTCTCGCACCAGGACCGGAAGCACGGCATGCGGACCGATCTGGTGCTCGGCGAACGCCGGGCCCGCGCCGCGGCGCTGCTCGCGATGGCGCTGCCGGGCGGTCTGTACGTCTACCAGGGTGAGGAACTCGGCCTTCCCGAGGTCGAGGACCTGCCGGACGACGTACTGCAGGACCCGATCTTCGCCCGCTCGGGAGGTACCGATCGCGGCCGAGATGGTTGCCGAGTGCCCCTACCGTGGTCCGGCAAGGAGCCGCCGTTCGGCTTCGGCAGCGGTACGCCGTGGCTCCCGCAACCGCGCGACTGGAAGAACCTCACCGTCGAGTCCCAGCACGACGACCAGAACTCGATGCTCACGCTCTACCGCACCGGCCTCCGCCTGCGCCGCGGTCTCCTCGGCGACGGCACGCTCACCTGGCGCGACGCGCCCGCCGACGTCCTCGTCTTCGAACGCGAGAACCTCACCTGCATCACCAACCTGAGCGCCGCCCCAGTCGACCTCCCGCCCCACGAGGAGGTCCTCCTCACCAGCATCCCCCTCGACAACGGCCGCCTTCCGAGCGATGCGACCGCTTGGATCCGCTGACCTCGAACAGCAGCAGAGGTGGCGGGGGGAGGCAGAAATTTTGGGGGGGAGGGGAGGCTGGGGGGGGAGGGGGGGGGGGGCGGGGGGGTGATCCGGGTGGGGGGGGCGGCGGTCGGGGTGTGGGCCGCACTCCCCCTCCTCGGCCTGACCGGCTGCGCGGCATCGGACGGTGC
>NZ_JBSHBJ010000031.1:70065-101066 GCF_053611945.1 Kribbella sp. NPDC054772
GCTCGCCCCTTGACACCGGCCGCTTACCGAGAGATGCGACCGATTGTATCCGCTCTCCTCGAACAGCTGAAGAGTACATGGCACAGCAATTCCATTGTCCGAGGTCCTCATCTGGTCAGCTCAGTGGGCGGAAGCGCCGCAGGCGCAGGCTGTTCGAGACCACGAAGACCGAACTGAAGGCCATCGCGGCGCCGGCCAGCATCGGGTTGAGGAGACCGGCGGCAGCCAGCGGCAGGGCGGCCACGTTGTAGGCGAAGGCCCAGAACAGGTTGCCCTTGATGGTGCGAAGCGTGCTGCGGGACAGGCGGATCGCGTCCGCTGCCGCGCGCAGGTCGCCACGGACCAACGTCAGGTCACTGGCCTCGATCGCCACGTCGGTGCCGGTGCCCATGCTCAGACCGAGGTCGGCCTGGGCGAGCGCCGCCGCGTCGTTCACGCCGTCGCCGACCATCGCGACCACCCGGCCCTCGTCCTGCAGCTTCTTCACCGCGTCGACCTTGCCGGCCGGCAGTACTTCGGCGATCACCTCGTCGATGCCGACCTCGCCGGCCACCTTGGTCGCGACCGCCTCGTTGTCCCCGGTCAGCAGCACCGGCCGCAGTCCCAGGTCGCGAAGCTGACGGATCGCCTCGACGGACGTCGGCTTCACGGTGTCCGCGACGACCAGCACGGCCCGCGCTTCCCCGTCCCATCCGACCGCAACCGCCGTACTGCCCTCGGCCTCGGCGTGCTCCTTCGCATGCGCGAGCTTCTCCGGCAGGTACTGGCTCCACTCCTCCAGCAGCCGCGTCCGCCCGACGAGTACCGCGTGCCCGTCGACGATCCCCTGCACGCCGAGACCCTCGACATTTCCGAAGTCCTCGACCTCGGGCAACTTCCCGGCCTCGGCCGCTGCTCGGGCGATCGCCGCCGCGATCGGGTGCTCGCTGGAGTTCTCGAGCGCGCCGGCCAACCGCAGTACCTCGGCCCGGTCCTGACCAGGAACCAGCAGTACGTCGACCAGCTCCATCCGGCCCGTGGTGACGGTGCCCGTCTTGTCCAGTACGACGGTGTCGACCCGCCGCGTGGACTCCAGCACCTCCGGCCCCTTGATCAGAATGCCCAACTGCGCACCCCGACCGGTCCCGACCATCAGCGCCGTCGGCGTGGCGAGCCCCAACGCACAGGGGCAGGCGATGATCAGTACGGCGACCGCCGCGGTGAACGCGACCTCCACCGGAGAACCGTTGCCCAGCCAGAAGCCGAGAGTCGCCAGCGCCAGACCGATCACGATCGGTACGAAGATGCCCGACACCTTGTCGGCCAGCCGCTGGACGGCGGCCTTCCCGTTCTGCGCGTCCTCGACCAGCCGCGCCATCTGCGCCAGCTGCGTATCCGCACCGACCCGCGTCGCCCGTACCACCAGCCGGCCGCCGGCATTGACGGTCGCACCAACGACCGCGTCACCCGGAGCCACCTCGACCGGCACCGACTCACCGGTCAGCATCGACGCGTCGACCGCGCTGCTCCCGGTCACGATCACTCCGTCGGTGGCGATCTTCTCGCCCGGCCGGACGACGAACTCGTCACCTACGACGAGCTGGTCGGCCGGGATCCGGGTCTCGGTCCCGTTCCGCAGTACCGCGACATCCTTCGCGCCGAGCTCCAGCAGCGCCCGGAGCGCTGCCCCGGAACGGCGCTTCGCCCGAGCCTCGAAGTACCGCCCGGCCAGGATGAACGTGGTCACGCCGGCCGCGACCTCGAGGTAGATCTCCTCGGCGCCGCCGCCGCGCGACGGGATCAGCGTGAACGGCATCTTCATACCGGCCTCGCCGGCCGAGCCGATGAACAGCGCGTACAGCGACCAGAGGAACGCGCTCACCACACCCAGCGAGATCAGCGTGTCCATCGTCGCGGCGCCGTGCCGCAGGTTCGTCCAGGCGGCCTTGTGGAACGGCCAGGCCGCCCACGTCACCACCGGGAACGCCAGCGTCAGCGACGCCCACTGCCAGAAGTCGAACTGCAGCGCCGGGATCATCCCGAGCGCGATCACCGGTACCGCGAGCGCGATGCTCGCGATCAGCCGCTCCCGCAGGGGTTTGAGCTCGTCCGGCTCCTCGCCCGCCTGTTCGACGGCCGGCGCCGGCAGACTCGCCGTGTAGCCGGTCTGCTCGACCGTGGCGACCAGTTCGTCGGTCGAGACACCCTCCGGATACGTCACCTTCGCCTTCTCGGTGGCGTAGTTGACGGTCGCGACGACGCCGTCCATCCGGTTCAGCTTCTTCTCGACGCGGGCCGCGCAGGAGGCGCACGTCATCCCACCGATGATGAGTTCAACGGACTGGTTGCTCATGTTCGTGCGCCTCCTCTTCGTGGCTCGGTACAGCGGTTGGCGGGGTGGTCGGTGGGACGATCGTCGTCCCGGTCGAACCGACCTTCACGGTGAACTCGGCGGTGTGCACAGCGCCCGCGTGCTGGAAGTCCAGGAACAGGCTGTACGTCGCCGCGGTCGGGAAGGTCGTCATGAACTTGATCGTTGGCCCGCCCACCATGTTTGCCTCGGCGTGCTGGGCCGGGTGGTTGTGCAGGTAGGCCAGATCGCCGCTGCGCAGCGAGACCAGGTGCCCGAACGCGCCCAGGTACGGCTGCAGGTTGGCCACCGGCTTGCCGTCCTTGCTGACCGTGAACGTCAGCTCGGACTCCTTGCCCGCGACGGGCGTGCCGGCCAGTGTTACGTCGTACCCGTCGGTGGTGGTGACGGCGGCCGGTTCGTTCAGCGGGACCGGGACGTACAGGCCGGAGACGTTGACGTCGGTGCCGAGCGTGATGTTCTTGTCCAGGCCGGCCGGCTGGAAGTCGGCGTACAGCCGCCAGGTCCCGCCGGCGGTGAACGTGAACGGAATGCTCCACGTCCCGTCGGCGGCCATCGTCGGATGCACGTGGTGGAACCCGGACAGGTCCCGCCGGACGGCGATCAGGTGCAGGTCCTTCTCGTGGGTCTTGGTGTACTTCGTGACCGGCTTACCGTCCGGTCCCTGAATCCTGAAGCGAAGCTCGGTCTTCTGTTTGCCGGTGAAGAACGTCGTCGCCGGCGTGAACGTGTAGCCGGCGTCGGACACCGCCAGACCGGGCAGTTGCCCGCCCGACTCGTGCCCGCCGTGTGAGCCTTGCTCCATTCCACCCATCTCCTCTCCGTGGGCAGGGGCCGCGGAGGTGTCGTCGGCCGCCGCGATCGGGTCGACCGCGGAGCCGATGCCGTACGCCGCCCCGAAGGCGAGCGCCAGCGCACCGGCGAACGCGCCGAGCCGGAGCGCGACGGCCCGGCTCACGACGCCGCCAGTTCGTAGCCCGCCTCGTCGACGGCCGCGCGAACAGCGGCCTCGTCGAGCGCGGAATCACTCGTCACGTGCACCGCTGAGGTGCCGCCCGCAACGAGGTCGATCTTGACGTCCTGGACACCGACGAGCTTGCTGATCTCCTCGGTGACAGCGGAGGTGCAGTGCCCGCAGGTCATCCCGGCGACGGAGTAGGTCGAGGTGGTCATATGAGTGCTCCTTGCTCGTGTTGTTCAGAAATGTCAGCCGATGGGTTCGGAAGACCGGCTGGTGTTTCGGACTGTCAGCTGACGGTTCGGAAGGTCAGCCGATGGTGCGGACTGTCAGCTGCGGACCAGGCGGGCGATCGCGTCGGAGGCTTCGCGGACCTTCTCCTCGGCCTCGGCGCCACCCTTCTGCGCGGCCTCGACCACGCAGTGCGAGAGGTGCTCGTCGAGCAGCTCCAGCGAGAACGACTGCAGCGCCTTCGTGGCCGCGGACACCTGGGTCAGGATGTCGATGCAGTACTTGTCCTCCTCGACCATCCGCTGCAGACCACGAATCTGCCCTTCGATCCGCCGCAGCCGCTTCAGATGGCTGGTCTTCTCGGCGGTGTAACCGTGCACGTGCGCGTCATCGGTGGTCATCTCGCGGTCCTCTTCTCGCATCCGACTACCCCTCCGGGGTATCTCCACACCTACAAAGTACCCCCTTGGGGTATCGGATGCAAGCCCCGTGGCGATACCAGGTAGGGGTATCTCCGATTGAGGCGGCGCCCCTTCAGGCGACGGGTTGCCCCCTCGGATTTCGGCGAGGCAACCCACCATCTGAGGGGGCAGCCCCTGAGCGCGGGCGTGGGCGGCCGCGGGTCTATCGGTGCGGCGTCAGCTGGCGAGGCGCTGCCGGCGTCGGCGTGCGGCTCCGATGAGCACGATGCCGAGTGTGATTGCGGCGGCGGCTGCGCCGATTGCCAGGCCGCGGCGCAGTCCCGGTGGGACGAACGTGCAGTCGACGCGGTTCGCCGTACCCGTGAGCGGGACGGCGATCAGGCCGCCGAAGTTCCGCGGTACCTGCGCCTTGCTGCCGTCGACCGAGCAGGTCCAGCCGCTGATCCTCGGTGCGGCGACCACGGCCCATCCGGTGCTTCCCGGGCGCAGCGTCGCGTGGATCGCATGGCCGGTCGCTTCCACGTCGGTCGCCCCGCTCGCCCGCAGCCGGCGGACCGCCTTGGCCAGCGCCGGCTGGTCGAGGCACCCGATGGCGTTGCGCGGCGGGATGCCCTGCGGGGCGTCTCCGAAGTTGACCTCGACCAGCACGATCCCGCTCGTCGGGACCGCGCCGAGCCCGATCATCGCGCTGCTGGTGTTGATCCCCGGTCGGCGCGTGGAGCTCAGCTCGTGCCACTGTCCGCCGGCCAGCCGGGCCCGCCCGCCGACCCGCGGCATGAACAGGTACGCCGAGCTGCCCGGCGTACACCGCGCGACCAGCTTCACGTCGCCGGTCGCGAACCGCGTCCCCTTGTACTCCGGGACTTCGTACACCGTGGTCCCGAGCAGCTGCTCCTGCGCGGCGTACGCGTTCGGGGCGTTGACGTCGGTGGTGACCGGTGCCGGAGTGAGCCGGTGCCGGACCGTGACGAGCGGCGGCGCCTGCGACCGGGTGATCTGCGGCTCGCCGTCGTTGATCAGCCGCATCCGCGCGCCGACCGAGAAGATCGCGTCGGTCACCGGGTTGTCCAGGGTGCGCGAGGCGCGACCGTACCCGGACCAGCCGAAACCGAGGGTCGTCAGTGCCTGGTTGATCGAGAACGGCAACAGGCTGCTGTACAACCCGGCGCCCTGCCCGCCGAGCAACATCGGGTCGTTCGGCGTGATCGACGTACCCGGTTCGGTCCGGTACTTCGGCCAGTCGCCGGCCTCCCGCAGCGCGTTGTACCGCGCGGTCTGCTTGGCGTCCCAGGCCGCGTTCGAGGCGCCGAGGACCTTGGCGCGGTACTCGTCGGTGACGACCGCGGTCCAGGTGGTCTCGACGGCCACGACCGCGAGGACCAGGGCGAACGCGGCGGCGACCGGCCACTTCGCCCGGCGGGTGCCGGGGAACCGGCGCAGCAGCCAGATGGTGCCGAACGCAACCAACGTCACCACCGCGGTGGTGATCAGGACGGTCAGCCAGTGTTGCTTCAGCAACGGACTGCCATTGGCCAGTACGACGATCAGCGCGAGCAGCGCCCCGCCGCCGAGCAGCGCGACCGGACCGGGAAGCTTGTGTGACACGGAGACCCACGCGACCGCCACGAGCAGGCCGCAGAGTACGAACGCCTCGCGGTACTGGCTGCCGTTCGGGGTGTCGAACGCGTGCCAGAACTCCTGCGTCGGCGCCCACCGGAACGACAACGCGACGAGCACGGTCGTGATCACCCAGATCGTCCTGGTCAGCCACGGGACGAACTTGTTGAACGGCAGCGTCAGTGCGAGCAGCAGGGCCACCGTGCCGACGTACAGGCTCGCGGTGCGGCCGACGCCCTCGGACAGTGGCAGCAGACGGGACAGGAACAGGTCCAGCGCGGAGGGGTGGAAGATCCCGGACGGTGACGGCGTTGCGGCGCGGTTGGCGGTGATGATCGGTAGCAGGATGGGCGCGACCAGGGCCATGCCGAGCACGAACGAGACGCCGTGCCGGACGACGGCGCGCAGCCGGAGCGACCAGCTCAGGTCACTGCTGAGCAGCCGGGCGAGCAGGTAGATCCCACCCGCGATCGTTGCCATGTAGGCGGTGTAGAAGTTGGACAGCCAGAACAGGCCGACGACCAGCACACTGAGCAGCCGGTTGGTCCTGCGCAGTGACCACTCGGCGACCAGGAAGAACATCGGCAGGGCGATCAGACCGTCCAGCCACATCGGCACGTACGATCCGTCGTCGAGTGCCCAGCCGCAGACGCCGTACGAAACACCCAGCATCGCGGCAACCCAACGGGGGCCGGGACGCATCTTCATCAGTGTGGCGGCCATCGCGGCCGCGGCCAGACTGAGCTTGAGAGTGGTGATGACGTAGACGGCCAGATCGATCCGGTCGCGCGGGAAGAGCCCCACGAGCAGGGACAATGGGCTGCCCAGATCGACCCCGAGATCGGCGAGGAAGCCGACGCCGAAGGCGCTCTGCCAGTTGAACAGCAGATCACCCTGGGCCTGGCCGTGCAGGACGTCCCACAAGTGGGCGTAGAAGGGGATGTACTGCGTGCCAAGATCGTTGGTACTGCGGGACAGCGAACCGAAGGGATAGGTACCGCGGATGATTCCGGAGGCGGTGAACACCGCCGCCACCACGACGGCGGCGACGACGGCCGGCAGCCATGCCGAACGCCGTCGAACAGCGCCTCCCGCAGGTCCGCCCGCAGCGCCCTCGGCGCCGTCCTCGGAAACCATTGGCCGCCCCTTCGTTCCGCTCGTTCGGTCGCCAAAGCTAGCGGGTAGTTCCGGTCTGGACAAGAATCGCATCAGGGTCGACAGGTGGGGCGGATGGGGACAGCGATGCGGTTGAGTCTGGTGGTGCCGTGTTACAACGAGGTCGAGGTCATCACGCGGTTCCATCAGGCCGTGACCAGCGACCTGACCGCACTCGGCCGGCCGTACGAGATCGTGTACGTCGACGACGGTAGCTCTGATGGGACGCTCGAGGCGCTCGTCGGGTTGGCAGCCACCGACGAAACGGTCCGCTATCTGTCCTTCAGCCGGAACTTCGGCAAGGAGGCCGCGATGCTGGCCGGTCTGCGGTACGCCACCGGCGACGCGGTGGTGATCATGGACGCCGACCTGCAGCACCCGCCGGAGCTGATCGCCCGGATGCTGGCCGAGTACGAGCGCGGGTTCGACCAGGTGATCGCGCGCCGGAACCGGACCGGCGACCCGGCCACCCGGACGCTGTTCGCGCGCGCCTACTACTGGCTGATCAACAAGTGGGCCGACGTCGAACTGATGGACGGGGTCGGCGACTTCCGGCTGCTGTCCCGGCGCGCGGTCGACGGGCTGCTCGAGCTGAACGAGTACAACCGGTTCTCGAAGGGTCTGTTCGCCTGGATCGGCTTCGAGTCGATCCTGTTCGAGTACGAGAACGTGAAGCCGCCACCGGACCGGAAGAGCCGGTGGACGTTCCGGCGCCTGCTCGAGTACGGGTTCGACGGGCTGCTGTCGTTCAACAACAAGCCACTGCGGGCCGCGATCTACGTCGGCCTGCTGCTCACCGCGGTCGCCGCCGGGTACGCCGTGTGGGTGCTCGTGGCCGCCATCCTGCACGGGGTGGACATGCCGGGGTACGTCACGCTGATCGCGGCGATCGTCGGCCTCGGCGGGCTGCAGATGGTGATGCTCGGCCTGATCGGCGAGTACATCGGGCGGATCTACTACGAGACCAAGAAACGCCCGCACTACCTCCTGAAGCAGACCAACATGGACCCCGCGGACCGGCTGGAAAAGCCACCGGCCCCAGGTGGAAGAACCACCCGGGGCCGGTAGGACAGCTACTGCTGAGGATCAGGCGGTCAGCCGCTCCTCGGTGGAGGTGGAGAAGAGGTGCAGCTTCTCCGGCACCGCCGCCAGGCGGACCGTCGAGCCCTTCTCGACCTGCATACGGGCGTCGATGCGAGCGACGATCTGCTGGGACTCGCCGCTGTGCTCGGCGGTGCCGTACAGGTACGCGTCCGCGCCGAGTTCCTCGACCACCGCGACCTTGACCGGCACACCTTCGTCGGCGACCTTGAAGGCCTCCGGGCGAACGCCCACCGTCAGGGTCTTGTCGCTGCCGGCCTTGGCCAGCAGGTCGCGCGAGATCGGGATCACGTAGTCGCCGAACTGGGCACCGCCGTCGGCGATGTCAGCCGTCAGCAGGTTCATCGCGGGCGAACCGATGAAGCCGGCGACGAACTTGTTCTTCGGGTTGTCGTACAGGTTCAGCGGGGTGTCGACCTGCTGGAGCAGACCGTCCTTGAGGACCGCCACCCGGTCACCCATCGTCATGGCCTCGACCTGGTCGTGCGTGACGTACACGGTCGTGACACCGAGACGCTGCTGCAGCTCGGCGATCTGGGTACGGGTCTGGACACGCAGCTTGGCGTCCAGGTTCGACAGCGGCTCGTCCATCAGGAAGACCTGCGGGTTACGGACGATCGCGCGGCCCATCGCGACGCGCTGACGCTGACCACCGGACAGCGCCTTCGGCTTGCGGTCGAGGTACTCCTCCAGGCCGAGCAGCTTGGCGGCCTCCATGACGCGCTTGGCCCGGTCGTCCTTGGAGACACCCTGCATCTTCAGCGCGAAGCCCATGTTGTCGGCGACCGACATGTGCGGGTAGAGCGCGTAGTTCTGGAACACCATCGCGATGTCCCGCTCCTTCGGCGGACGGTGCGTGACGTCGCGGTCGCCGATGTAGATGGCGCCCTCGTTGACCTCTTCGAGGCCCGCGAGCATCCGGAGCGAGGTGGACTTGCCGCAACCCGACGGGCCGACGAGCACCATGAACTCGCCGTCCTCGATCTCGAGGTTGAGCTTGTCGACGGCGGGAGTGTCGCCACCCGGGTAGATGCGGGTCGCCGCCTTGAACGAAACAGTAGCCATGACTGTGTTTCCCTTCACCGGCAGGAACGTGCCGGACGATCCGAGTAAAGGCCCCCCAAGCCGGGGGAGTGCGCCTATCCTCACCTGGCGCGCTCGTCCTGACAAGGCATCCGGCGTGTGACATGTGCGTTCTGTTCACGTTGTGGACATCTGCGTGCACCCTGCAAGTTCTTGCAGGATCTTGCTGAAATGTCAGGTGGGTCTGGGTACAGTGCCGGGCGTGAGCAGTAGAGCGCGGCTGGCGGACATCGCGGCCAAGGCGGGGGTCAGCGAGGCGACAGTCTCACGGGTGCTGAACGGGAAGCCGGGGGTGGCGGACGAGACCAGACAGTCCGTGCTGACTGCTCTCGACGTCCTGGGGTTCGAACGGCCGACGCGGTTGCGGCGGCGGTCGGCGGGGCTGATCGGGCTGGTGATGCCGGAACTGATCAACCCGATCTTCCCGGCGTTCGCCCAGGTGATCGAGTCGGCGCTGTCGCAACGCGGCTTCACCCCGGTGCTGTGCACGCAGTCCCCGTCGGGCGCGACGGAGGAGGAGTACGTCGAGATGCTGCTCGAGCGCGGCGTCTCCGGAATCATCTTCGTCTCCGGTCTGCACGCGGACACCGGCGCGGACCACGACCGGTACCAGGCACTGGTCGAGCGCCGACTGCCGGTGGTGTTCGTGAACGGCTGGCTGCCGTCGGTCGAGGCGCCGTTCGTCTCGTCCGACGAGTACGCCGCTATGGAGCTGGCGGTCTCGCACCTCGTTGCCCTCGGCCACCGCCGGATCGGATTCGCGTCGGGGCCGGAGCGATTCATCGTCGTACAGCGGAAACTGGCGGGCTACCGGACCTCGATGAAGGCTCAGTTGGGGTTGACCGACGAGGACCTGGAGCCGTGGGTCGCGCTCAGCATGTTCGGCGTCGAGGGCGGCGCGGCGGCCGGCCGGCAACTGCTGGATGCCGAGGTCACCGCGGTCGTCTGCGGCTCCGACATGATGGCGCTCGGCGTCATCCGGGCCGCCCGGCAGCGCGGGCTCGCCGTACCCGGGGACATCTCTGTTGTGGGCTATGACGACGCCCCGATGATGGAGTTCACCGATCCGCCGATGACCACGATCCGTCAGCCTGTCCAGGCGATGGGCCTCGCGGCGGTCCAGTCACTCCTCGAAGAGGTCCGCGGCCACGCCACGCCCCACACGGAGTTCCTCTTCCGCCCCGAGCTCGTCGTCCGAGGCTCCACCGGCCCACTCAACGCACTTTGAGCACCCACCGACCATTTCCGGGGTGGCGAAGTGGTTGGTGGATGCCCAAAGACGAGGCTCCGGCCCGGAAACCGTCCCCTGCCGGGCGGCTCCGGGCCGGAGGATTCAGGGGTTACTTGGAGAGGTGGAAGGCGGACTGGGGGAGGCTGGTCTTGCCGTTGGCCCACAGGGAGTTGACCTTGGAGCGCTCGGTCGCGTCCGGGTTCGGGTTGGTGCAGGACGGGCCGGGGCCGCCGCCGGACATCAGTTCGGAGCAGGGGCCGGAGTAGTGGTCGGGGAGGCCGAGGACGTGGCCGGTCTCGTGCGCGACGATGCGGGTCTTGTCGTACTGCTCGGCCTGCGTGTAGTCGATGAAGACGTAGCCGCTGCCGTGCCCGTCGGTCGACGCGTACGAGCCGCGCGAGTCGTTGCCCTCGGTGTAGTAGAAGTCGTAGTTGTTGCCCTCGACGAGCTTCACGCTGCTCACCGCGGAGTTCCAGATCTGCGTGCTGGACGAGATCTGCGACGCGAACGTCGGCGCGTCGACGGCGTACGTGACGGTCACCGCGGTGACCTTGCGGCCGGACTTCGCCTGCTGCGCCATCTTGGCGCGCGCGGACTTCATCACGGCGTCGTAGAACGCCTTGGTGGCGGCTTCGTCCTGCGGCGACCCGATGTACGCCGCGCGGGTGGCGGCGGTCGAGACGTGCGAGTCAGCGGTCGGCGCGGCAGTCGAGGGGGACGCTGCCAGCGCGGGGACGGCCAGTGCGGCGGCGGCGAGCCCCGCGAGACTGGCGAAGAGACGGCGATGCGACATGGAGGGCCTCACTCCGAATCGGTGGCGGATAGCGACGGGCGGATTACCGATCGCCACCATCGGATGCTCCCAAGCGCTCCGGATTTCCGCAGCACATCGCCCCAAAACCAGGGGTTAACCCGCGTATCCGGCGGGCCGTTCTATGCCCTCCATAGCTGCGTGATTATGGGTTCGCCAGAAACGCCCGCAGGTCGGCGGCGATCCGGTCGGGGTACTCGCCGTTGATCGCATGCGACGCGTCCGGGTAGAACGCGACCGTCTTCGTCCGCAACGCCTGTTCAGCGGTACGGCGGGCCGTCGCGGGATCGTGCATCACCGAGCGACCGGCGATGATCGCGAGCGCCGGTATCGATAGACCAGCCAACTCTTCCGCGGTGATCCGCTGCGGCTGCGGCTGGCGCATCGTGTAGTTCTTCATCCCCGACTCGATCATGTCGGCGATCGGCGAGTGCTCCACCGGCTGACCGCCCGCTGTGTAGGAGATGAAGCTGTCGCGCCACGAACGCGGCAACCACTTCACCGCCGCCGGGAGCGAACGAACCAAGGTCGCCAGTGGAATCCCGTCGTACACGTTGACGGCGTCGAGAGTGGTGACCGACGCGATCCGGTCCGGCCGGCGTACGGCGAGGTTCATCGCGGTCCAGCCGCCGATCGACAACCCGAGCGGGTTGAACTGTTTCTCCGGAAGGCCCGCTAACGCCTGATCGAGCCAGTCCGCCTTGTCCTGGACCGACGTGATCGGCTTGGTCTGGACGCTCATCCCGGGCTCGCCGAGCAGGTCGATCGCGTAGACATCGGTGATCGCACGCAGCGACTTCAGGTTGTCGGCCCAGACCGGCGTACCCGACGACGTGCCGGGGAGGAGGACGAGGGGGGCGAGGTCGCTGTCGGCGCCGGCGAACTTGTAGGCGCGAACTACGCCGTACTCCGTGTTGAGGTCGAGGATCGCGGTCGGCGTGGGGAGGTCGCGCATCGCGGCGTCGTACTTGGAGCGGTAGTCGTCGTACCCGCTCGCGCTGTTCCAACTCCCGTTCTTTGCCATCCACCTCTCCTAACCGATCGGTAAGTGATCTCACCATACGGTAGGTTGAGGTCATGCCTTCAGCGCGCGGGCGGAACCTGACCTTCACCGAGGAGGCTCGGCGGGCGCAGTTGGTCGACGTCACGATCGGGTTGGTGTCCGAACGTGGGTACGCCGCGGCGTCGCTCGGACGGATCGCGGAGAGCGCCGGGATCACCAAGGCGGGCGTGCTGTACCACTTCGCGTCGAAGCAGGCGCTCGTCGAGGCCGCGCACGAGCAGGTGCTGTCGGCGCTGGTCGCGACCGTCGCCGGGGCCGTGGAGGCTGCGGCGCCGGCGGACGGGCCGGCGGCGTACATCCGGTCGATGGTCGGGCATCTCCGGGAGCGGCCGCGGGACGTCCGGATGCTCGTCGAGGCGATGATGTCGGTCGCGCCGCTGACCGACTCGAAAGCCCGGTGGTCAGCCGTTGCGGAGTTGCTGTCCGCGGCGCGGGTCGCCCGGGGGCTCACCGAGGCGATCGACCAGCGGTCCGCGGCGATCGTGATCGGCGGCGGCATCGACGCGATCGTGGCCGAGTCCATGCGAGATCCGGCGTACGACGCCTTGGCGGCCGCCGAGTTGCTGGTCGAGGTGGTCGAGCGGGGGCTGCTGTCCTAGCCGCTCGTGTCCCGGGCGTGGGCTCGGGTGGTCAGGCCTCGCCGGGGATGCCGACGTTGAGGAGGCGGGCGCCGGGGCCTCGCGTGGAGAGGCGGTCCTCCTTGTTGTAGAGGTTGCAGCGCTGCAGGCTGAGGCAGCCGCAACCGATGCAGGTGTCGAGGTCGTCGCGGAGCCGCTCGAGCTCGGAGATCCGCTCGTCCAGGCGGCTGCGCCACGTCTTCGACAGCTTGCTCCAGTCGGCGCGCGTCGGCGTCCGGTCCTCGGGCAGCGAGTCCAGGGCCTGCTTGATCTCGGCGAGTGCGAGACCGACCCGCTGGGCGGCCTGGACGAAGGCGATCCGGCGCAGCGTGCTGCGCTGGTACTGCCGCTGGTTACCGGCTGTACGCCGGGACGCGATCAGCCCCTGGTCCTCGTAGAACCGCAACGCGGACGCCGCCACTCCGGACCGATGTGCGATCTCCCCGATCGAGAGCCAGTGCTCTTTGCTGGGGACGTTCTCCTCACCCATACCGCCACCCTAGAACGGCGTTCCAAAAACTCAACCATGCTTGAAGTGTGTGAAACCGGCGCCGAGAGCACCAGTGGGGTAGGTGGTCTGGTCGTTGCCGCGGGGGTTACGGCGTGGTCGGGACGGCCGTCACGATCGGTTATACTTTTCAGGTGTCGGTGCGCGCGTCGCGTCACCAGAGATGTTTCCAGGCGCTCCGACCCGTCGGTTTCGGCATCCCCGCTGAAAACTCCGGCGACATGGGTGCAACGCGATAGCACCCGCAGGTCGATGCCCGTCTCCTGCTGAGTACGTCCGGTCCGGTCATGTTTTTGTGACCGGCGCTTACGTGCGGCTGCGATCCGGCAAATCGTCCGTGAATCCGAGAGAGAGTTTGCGTGACCCAGCACCACCAGCACGACGCCGATTCCGCCGACGGGCGGGTCAAGAAGCCACGACACAAGAAGTACCAGAACCAGTCCTACGGCGAGCGCCTCGCCGCCGAGTCGACGTACGAAGCCCCCCGCGAGGACCGCAAGCCGGTCAAGGGGTACCGCTCCGAGCAGCCCCGCCCCGACCGCGGCCAGCGGTACGACGGCCGGCGCACCGGCGGGCAGCGCTCCGACGAGCGCGGCCGCGACGAGCGCCCGCAGTACAACCGCGATGAGCGGTCGTCCTACAACCGGGACGAGCGCCCGCGCTTCAACCGCGACGAGCGGCCGCAGTACAACCGTGACGAGCGGTCGTCCTACAACCGGGACGAGCGTTCGTCGTCCAACCGTGGCGAGCGTTCGTCGTACAGCCGCGACGACCGGTCCTCGTACAACCGGGGTAATCGGGACGAGCGGCCGCAGTACAACCGCGGTGGTCGTGACGAGCGGCCGTCGTACAACCGGAACGATCGCGACGAGCGTTCGTCGTCCAACCGGAACGACCGGGGGCAGGACAGCCGCCCGCGGTTCAACCGGGACGACAAGCCGCGGTTCGAGCGGAACGAGAAGAGCTACCGGCGCGACGACCGGCCGCAGTACAACCGGGACGACCGTCAGCAGTACAACCGCGACGAGCGTCCGCGGTTCAACCGCGACGACCGTTCGCAGTACAACCGGGATGACCGGCCGCAGTACAACCGCGACGACCGTCAGCGGTTCAACCGTGAGGACCGGCCCCGGTTCGAGCGCAGTGACAAGAGTTTCCGGAAGGACGAGCGCGTAGTGGAGCAGGAATCCGTGGATCTCGGGACCGTTGCCGAGGACAATCAGTTCGCGGCGCTCGGCATCGCGCCGCGGCTGGTGCAGCGGCTGGCCCGGGACGGCATCATCGCGCCGTTCCCGATCCAGAGCGCGACGATCCCGGACGCGCTGGCCGGTAAGGACGTACTCGGCCGCGGTCAGACGGGTTCCGGCAAGACGCTGGGCTTCGGGCTGCCGACGCTGATGCGGCTGGCCGGTGGCCGGACCGAGTCACGCCGTCCGCGCGGCATGATCCTGGTGCCGACCCGTGAGCTCGCGATGCAGGTGCACGACGCCCTCGAGCCGCTCGCGCACGTGATGAACGTGTCGCTGAAGCTGATCGCCGGCGGGCTGCCGTACCCGAAGCAAATCGACGCGCTCCGGCGTGGTGTCGACCTGCTGATCGCCACCCCCGGCCGGCTGATCGACCTGTGTGAGCAGGGCGCGGCCGACCTCGGCGCGGTGGAGGTCGCCGTCCTCGACGAGGCCGACCACATGTGCGACATGGGCTTCATGCCGGCGGTCACCACGCTGCTCGACATGACGCCGCCGGCAGGCCAGCGGCTGCTGTTCTCGGCGACGCTGGACAACGACGTCGACACGATCGTGAAGACGTACCTGAAGGACCCGGTGCAGCACTCGACCGAGTCCGGCCAGGCGTCGGTCAGCACGATGGAGCACCACATGCTGGTGATCGAGCCGGCGCACAAGCAGTCGCTGACCGCTGAGCTGGCCAGCCGGGACGGCCGGACCATCGTGTTCGTCCGGACCAAGCTGGGCGCCGACCGCGTCGCCACCCAGTTGCGGGACCGCGGCGTGATGGCCGCGGCGCTGCACGGCGGCCTGACCCAGGGCGCGCGGAACCGGACGCTCGAGCAGTTCAAGGACGGCTCGGTTCCGGTGCTCGTGGCCACGGATGTGGCGGCCCGCGGTATCCACGTCGACGACGTCGGCCTGGTCGTCCAGGCGGACCCGGCGGCGGACCACAAGGACTACCTGCACCGGGCGGGCCGTACGGCGCGTGCGGGTGGCAAGGGCGCGGTCGTGACGCTCGTCCTGCCGCACCAGCGGCGCGGGATGGTCCGGCTGGCCGAGTCTGCCGGTGTCGCGGCGGAGCCGGTCCGGGTGCGTCCGGGGGACGGGCTGATCAGCGGGCTGACCGGCGGCAGCAAGCCGTCCGGGCACCCGGTGAAGCTGCCGGCCCCGAAGCCGCGCGGGAACAAGGGTGGCCGCGGCCGGTTCGGCAGCACCCGGCCGGGACGTGGTCACGAGGGCCGGGGCGGCAACGGCCCGCGTCGCAGTGGCAACGGCGGCCAGCGCCGTACCGACGGCAGGTCCTACCAGCACTGAGGTAGGTAGCTGGGACAAGCAACGGTGGGCTGGGACAGGAAATAACCTGTACCAGCCCACCGCTTTGTGTTCAAGGTCCCTACGTGAGTACGGCCCACAACCGGGCGAGCACGGTCGCGATCTCGTCGGCGTCGAGTGGGACCAGTTCCAGCATCAGCTCGCCGTCGGCCATTCGGTCGGTCATCACGTAGATCGGCGGGGTTCCCGCTTCCAGTTCGGTCGCGGCCCGCTTGGCGTCCGGGACCTTCAGCAGCACCCGTGAGATCTGCAGCCCGGTCGGATCCGGGACCGCCGCGACCGTGATGTCCGGGATCCGCGACGCGGCGTCGACGAACGCGTCCACCTTGGCGAGTTCGTCCGCCTCCCACTTCACCCGGTCGAACGCCTGCCATTCCTCGAGCGCCGCGAGTACGCCGACCATCGCTTCCTTCGTCGGCTTCATCACCCGCCCGATGCCCTTCTCCTGGGCCCGCACCGCCTGCACCAGCGGCCAGCTCCCGGCGACCAGCCCCGCGGTCGGCGACCCGAGGTACTTCTGCCCGCTGACCAGTACCAGATCCGCGCCGGTCGCCAGCAAGTCCGCGATCCGCGGGAACTGCGCCGCCGCGTCCACGATCGCCGGTACGCCGCGACGATGCGCGGCCCGGATCGCGGCCACCAGATCGATCGGTTCGCCACGCGTCAACCGCGACGACACGAGCATCAGGCAGGCGACGTCGGGCCCGTGGAGCTCGGCCTCCAGATCGGCGATCGTGCAGCCGTCCTCGTCGCCGGCCAGGTTCACCTGCGCACCGGCGAGCCGGATGCCCTGCAGGTTCGTGTGCCCGTAGTCGACCACTTGGCAGGCCGGCAGGACGACCCGGTTGTGCATGTCGGTTGCGTCCGGCAACGCCGCCGTACGGCGTGGGTCGCCGCCGGTCATCGTGGCCGCGACCGCGAGGGTGATACCGGCCGCGGTGCAGTGCACGACCGCGCCGGCCTGCGCGCCAGTGGTGTGCGCGATGGCCTCGCTGACCCGGTCGCCGAGCTCGTCCATCACGAAGAATTCGGGCAATGCCTGGGCGACAGCCGCCGCCACCCCGTCGGAGCTCCGCGACACCCCTAACGGCGTGTACGTCCCCTTGGCATTGATCACCACACTCAATCGGTAACGATCGTGGATGCTCATGGTGTTGCTGAGCGTAGTGGTCCGACAACCAAAAAGGCGAGAGCCGGGCGGTGAGTTCTTGACCCGAAGCTACTGGTGAGTCATCCTCACTTTTACTCGACCTGAGGAGGGACCGTGCCCCGCCCCGCACTCCGAACCCGCCTTCGTGCCGTCGCCGCCGCGGCTGCCGTCGTCGCCGTCCTCGCGGCCCTGCCCGCCCCGACCCAGGCCGCACCGCGAGCGGTTGCCGCGAGCCCGGATGATTATTGCCTTGAGCAATGTCGTGACATCCTGCCGCCCGGGCAGAACGGGAACGCGACCTTCACGGATCTCCTTGCTTTCAAGGCGTTGGGCGTCCGGCCCGCGCATTTCAGCGACACGGTGCAGCCGTACCAGGACCTGGTCTGGAACTCCCAGGGCATCACCGACGCCGGCCTCGCTCCGTACTACGACGACTCCTCGTTCGGCGTGAAACCGGACGACGTCGCGAGCACGATCCAGCCGCGGAGCGATGTCACGATCGTCCGGGACAAGTCGCGCGGCATCCCGCACATCACCGGCACCACGCGGCTCGGCACGATGTTCGGGGCCGGGTACGCCGGAGCTCAGGACCGGCTGTTCGTGATGGACGTGTTCCGCCACCTCGGGCGCGGGCAGCTGACGCCGTTCGCGGGCGGCGCGGCGGCGAATCGCGAGTTCGAGCAGGAGTTCTGGCGGACCGCGCCGTACACCGAGGCCGATCTGCAGCGGCAGTTCGACGACGCTGACGAGTTGTACGGCGCCGACGGGGTGAAGATGCAGCAGGACATCCAGGCCTGGGTCGACGGTGTGAACCACTACATCGACACGGTCGGGATCGGGTACCCGGGTGAGTACGTCGCGCTCGGTCTCACCTGGCCGACGCCGCACTGGAAGGTGACCGACGTGGTCGCCACGGCGGCGGTCGTCGCGGGCATCTTCGGTACCGGTGGTGGCGCCGAGGTCACGTCCGCGCTGGCGCTGCTCGAGGCGCAGGCGAAGTACGGCGTTGCCCAGGGCACCAAGGTATGGGAGTCGTTCCGCTCGCAGAACGATCCGGAAGCCAGTACGACGGTGCACGACGGAACGAGTTTTCCGTACGGGACCACCGGGCCGAACCCGGCCGGTCGCGCGCTGCCGGACCGTGGCTCGGTCACCGCGGAACCCGAGGTGATCGATCAGACCGCGAACAAGACCGCCGCCGCGAAACCGGCCCCGAAACCGGTGCCGAAGAACGCGGAAAGTCTGCGCGGAATCTTCGACGGCGGACTCTTTCCGGAAGGTTTCGGAAAGAAGGCGATGTCCAACGCACTGATGGTTTCCGGCGCGCACACCCAGAGCGGCAACCCGATCGCCGTCTACGGCCCACAGACCGGGTACTTCGCGCCGCAGCTCCTGCTCCGCCAGGAACTCCAAGGCCCCGGCGTCAGCTCCCGCGGTATCGCGTTCGCCGGCCTGAACTTCTACACGCTGATCGGCCGCGGCCCCGACTACTCGTGGAGCGCCACGTCCGCGGGGCAGGACATCACCGACACCTTCGCCGTCCCACTCTGCGAGCCGAACGGCGGAACGCCGACGAAAACGTCGCAGTACTACGTTTTCCGCGGCCAGTGCGTGCCGATCGAGCGACTCGAGCGGCACAACGCGTGGTACTCCAGCCTCGGCTCGTCGGAACCGGCCGGCTCGTACACGTTGGTTGCCCTGCGCACCAAGTACGGCATCGTCACGCATCGCGGAACGGTCGGCGGAAAACCGGTGCTGTTCACCAAAGACCGGTCGACGTACGGCAACGAGGCGGGCTCGGCGCTCGGGTTCATGCAGTTCAACGACCCGGACCGGATCCACTCGGCCGCCGACTTCCAGAAGGCCGCCACGAACATCGGGTACACCTTCAACTGGTTCTACACCGACAAGAACTCGATCGCGTACTTCAACTCCGGTGACAACCCGGTCCGCGCCGCCGGCGCCGATCCGAACCTGCCGACCTGGAGCTCGTACGAATGGCAGGGCTGGAACCCGGACACCAACCGCGCGACCTACACCCCGCCCGCCCAGCACCCACAGGTCGTCAACCAGGACTACCTGACCAGCTGGAACAACAAACAGGCACCGGGGTACTCCGCCTCGGACGGCCAGTGGGGTTACAACTCCGTCTACCGCAGTCAGCCGCTCGACGACCGCATCAAGGCAGTCATCAACAGCGGCCAGAAGTTCACGCGCGGCAAGCTGGTCGAGGCGATGGAGGACGCCGCCACCGTCGACCTCCGCGGCGACCAGGTCCTGCCGTACCTGCTCCGCGTCCTGAAGAGCGCGCCGATCACCGACCCGGCGGTCGCGGACGCGGTCACCAAGCTGACCGCGTGGCAGCAAGCCGGCGCCCACCGCAAGACACCGAACGCATCGTCGAAGACGTACGACAACGCGGACGCGATCCGGATCCTCGATGCCTGGTGGCCGCTGCTCGTCCCCGCCGAGTTCGAGGACCTCGGCCCCGATCTGTACGGCGCACTGGTCGCGAACCTGAAGATCGACGAGCGGCCGAGCGCGCAGGGATCCGCGTTCCAGAGCGGCTGGTGGGGCTTCGTCCAGCGCGACCTGCGGAAGGTGCTCGGCGACCCGGTGAAGGCAGCCCAGCCGGTGACGTACTGCGGTGGCGGATCGCTGGCCGCCTGTCGGTCGGTGCTCACCGACTCCTTGCTCGCCGCGACCAAGGTGCCCGCGGCGACGACGTACCCGGCGACCGCGGATTGCGCGGCGGGGGACCAGTTCTGCGCCGACCAGATCGCGCACAACCCGATGGGTGGCATCACCCAGGACCGGATCGCGTGGGTGAATCGGCCGACGTATCAGCAGGTCGTCGAGTTCCCGGCGCGGCGGGGCGACGATGTCACCAACCTCGCGGCCGGGAAGACCGCGACCGGGAGCAGCTACGAGAAGGGCTGGTACAACTCGCCACCGGCGCAGGCGGTCGACGGGAAGCTGGACACCCGGTGGGCCAGCGACTGGTCGGATCCGCAGTGGCTGAAGGTTGACCTCGGCAACGAGCAGACGGTCCGGCGAGTGGTGCTGAAGTGGGAGGCGGCGTACGCGAAGGGGTACCGAGTGGAGGTGTCGCGGGACGGGTCGACCTGGCAGCAGGTGTACGCGACGACGGCCGGTGACGGCGGGGAGGACGTGGTGCGGTTCGGGGCGGTGCCGGCCCGGTACGTCCGAGTGACGGGGACGCAGCGCGCCACGTCGTACGGGTATTCACTCTACGAGCTGCAAGTCTTCAGATGGTGATACCCGTCGGCCTGTCAGGATGAGGGCATGAACCAGAACTTTCCTCCGAACCAGCCGTACCCGCCGCAGCAGGGCTACCAGCAGGGACCGCCTCCGGGCTACCAGGGCCCGCCGCCGCAGCAGCAGGGGTACCAGCAGGGGCCGCCGCCCCAGCAGCAGGGCTACGGGCAGCAGCCCGGGTACGGTCAGGCGCCCGGCAACTACCAGCCGGCCCGGCAGAACGCGCCGCACGTCGCGCCGCAGGGTTCGCCGTACCCGGTGCTGGTGTCGACGATGAACGACCTGCCTGGGTACACCGCGGAGATGGTGTTCGGTGAGGTGTTCGGGCTGACCGTGCGGAGCCGCGACTTCGGGTCGAACTTCACCGCGAGCTTCCGGTCGCTGGGCGGTGGCGAGGTGCCGGAGTACACCCAGATGCTGGCCGAGTCGCGGCATGTCGCGGTGATGCGGATGTGCCAGATGGCGCAGCAGATGGGCGCCAACGCGATCCTCGCGATGCGCTTCGACTGCAACGAGATCGCCAACACGATGAGCGAGGTGGCGGCCTACGGTACGGCGGTCATCGTCCGCAAGGTGGAGCCGCCGCGGGTCCAGGACGCCACCCCGAAACCCGATGAGGATGATGCGAATGACAGCTGAGCTGAACCTGCCGCCCGGATTCAGCTGGGGGGTCTCGACGTCGGCGTACCAGATCGAGGGTGCCGTGGCCGAGGACGGCCGCGGTCCCTCCACCTGGGACACCTTCTGCACCGAGCCGGGCCGGGTGCTCGGCGGCGACACCGGCGCGGTCGCCTGCGATCACTACCACCGGTACGCCGAGGACGTCGCGCTGATGCGGGAACTCGGGGTGGACACCTACCGGTTCTCGTTCTCCTGGCCCCGGATCCAGCCGACCGGCACCGGCCCCGGGAACGCCGTCGGCCTGGACTTCTACGACCGGCTGATCGACACGTTGCTCGGTGCCGGGATCCGGCCGGCGCCGACGCTGTACCACTGGGACACCCCGCAGCCCCTCGAGGACGCCGGCGGCTGGCCGTCCCGCGACATCACCGACCGCTTCGCGGAGTACGCCGCCCTCCTGGGCGCCCGCTTCGCCGACCGGGTGCCGCTGTGGATCACGATCAACGAGCCGGTGGTGCTGACGTTGATGGGCTACTCGCTCGGCGCCCACGCGCCCGGCAAGGAACTGCTCTTCGACGCGCTCCCGGTCGCGCACCACCAGTTGCTCGCGCACGGCCGCGCGGTCCAGGCGTTGCGCGCCGCCGGCGCCCAGCAGATCGGTATCGCGTCGAACCACGCGCCGACCTGGCCGGCCAGCGACAGCGTGCAGGACAAGGAAGCGGCCGCGCTGTACGACAACCTGGTCAACTGGATGTTCGCCGACCCGATCCTGCTCGGCGAGTACCCGAACGGCATCGGGGACGGCATGCCCGGCCCGGTCGCCGACGACCTCGCGATCATCTCGACGCCGCTCGACTTCTTCGGGATCAACCACTATGCGCCGGTGTCCGTCGGCGCCGCGACCGGTCAGGCCGACACCGCTGCGACCGACGGCGTACAGCTCCCGCCGGGCCTGCCGTTCGAGCCGCGCCCGCTGACCGGCTACCCGACCACGGACTTCGGCTGGCCGGTGGTCCCCGACGCGTTCGGCGAGATCCTGCGGATCTTCCGGGACCGGTACGGCGACCGGCTGCCACCGATCTACATCACCGAGAACGGCTGCGCGATCAACGACGGTCCGGTGGACGGCGTGGTCGACGACCAGCGGCGGATCGCCTACCTGGACGGCTATTTGCGCTCGCTCGAGGCCGCGATCGCCGACGGGATCGACGTTCGTGGGTACTTCCAATGGTCGCTGCTCGACAACTTCGAGTGGGCCGCCGGGTACTCGCAACGGTTCGGTCTCGTGCACGTGGACTTCGAGACCCAGGTGCGGACACCGAAGGCGTCGTACCACTGGTTGCGTGATGTGATCGCCCAGAGTCGTCGATGATTCCCGAGCCCGGGGTGGTGCCGTCCGCGCTGGCGGAGCCGACCGAGCGGGTGCGCCCCGGCTGGACGGCGGCCGTCGTGCTCGCGAACATCGGGGTGTTCGCCGCCTGGCTCGGACCGATCCAGGTCCTGCTCGCGCAACAGTCCGAGGCGGTTGCTCCAGGCAACAAGGAGTTCGTGTTCGGGTTGGTGACCGGCGTCGGCGCCGCGGTGTCGGTGGTCGCGAACCCGGCGTTCGGCGCGATCTCCGACCGCACCACGTCCCGCTTCGGCCGCCGCGTCCCGTGGATCGTAGCCGGTGCCCTCGGCGGTGCCGCCGGGTTGCTGATCCTGTCCGGCGCGCGGTTCGTCGGCCTGATGATCCTCGGCTGGTGCCTGGTCCAGCTCTTCGGCAACGCGCTGCTCGCCGCGGCGACCGCGGTCGTCCCCGATCGCGTCCCGGTCGCCCAACGCGGCGTCGTCGGCGGCTGGGTGGCGATCTCGCAGGTCCTCGGCGCACTCGTGGGGACCGCCCTCGCCGCCACCTTCGGCAACTACACCCTCGGGTACGTCGCCTGCGCCGCGTTCCTGCTCCTCTCCGTCGTCCCGTACCTGCTCCGCAGCGGCGACGCTCGGCTGGTGGAGCGTCCGCCGTTCGTCCTGACCGAGTTCGTCAAAGGCTTCTGGATCAGCCCGCGCAGGTACCCCGACTTCGGCTGGGCGTGGCTGACCAGGTTCCTGTTCAACGTCGGCAACGCGCTCGGCACCCTGTACCTCTTCTACTACCTGCAGGACGAGGTCGGTATCGCGGACGCCGACACCGGCGTACTGATCCTGACCGCGATCTACAGCGTCTGCGTCCTGATCACCGCGATCTCGTTCGGCCGGTGGTCCGACAGATCCGCGCGCCGCAAGGTGTTCGTCACCGCGTCCGGGTGGGTGATGGCGGTGGCCGGCGTGATCCTCGCGTTCTGGCCGACCTGGCCGGGCGCGGTCCTCGGCGCGATCGTCCTGGGGTCCGGGTTCGGCGTGTACCTCTCGGTGGACTTCGCGCTGCTCACCGAGGTCCTGCCGAACGCGCGCGACCGGGCGAAGGACCTCGGCGTCATCAACATCGCGAACTCGCTACCGCAGGTCCTGGCGCCGGTCATCGCCGCGCCGATCGTGAAGCACCTGGGCGGATATCCGGTGCTCTACCTCTTGGCGTCCGTAGTCACGGTCCTGGCCGGCGTACTCGTGACGCGGATCCGATCGGTCAGCTGAGCGGCGAGCGGGCCGTCGGCGGGGACCGCGATGTGGTCGAGGTTCAGCCAGTCGGCCATCAGATGCAGCTCGGCGGCCAGCGGTTCGACGAAGTCCGGCGTACCGGGCTCGGCGGTGAGCGTGGGGACGACGAGGGTCGAGGTCTGGCGGTCGGCCTTGAGGTCGACGCGGGCCACGAGGTCGTCGCCGAGGAGGAACGGCAGCACGTAGTACCCGTGGACGCGTTGGGGCGCGGGCGTGTAGATGCTGATCCGGTAGAAGAAGTCGAACAGGTGATGGGTGCGGTCGCGGTTCCAGATGAGGGGATCGAAGGGCGAGAGCAGGGCCTGCGCGTCGACCGAGCCGTCCTTGGCCTCGTGCCAGCGGTAGGCCTGCTGCTTCACGCCTTCGACGCGGACCGGGATCAGCTCGCCCGCCTCGGCCAGTTCGGCGATCACCTCGCGACCAGTTGCTGCGGGCAACGGAAAGTGCGCCTGCCCGCTGCCACCGCAGAGTTCTCTGAGTGTCGCGACGCCCAGACCGCGGGCGGCGATTCGGACCAGTTCGCGCCGGGCCTCGTCGGCGCTCGGCTCCGGAGCATTCAGTATGTCGGCCGGTAGCACCCGCTCGGTCAGGTCGTAGACCCGCTCGAAATGCCGGCGGCCCGCGATCATCACCCGGCCCGAGCAGAACAGGTACTCGATCGCGATCTTCGCGTCCTGCCAGTTCCACATCTTGCCGGTGGTCGGATCCGGATCGGGATCGGTGCGTTTGCGCCGTACGCCGTCCGGACTCGCCTCGCCCGCCGTCAACGGGCCCTTCTCGGTGATCAGTGCGAGCACTTGGTCGACGTACCCCGGTCGCTCGGCGGTGAGCCGCCGCATGCCCGCGACGACCGACCACGGAGCGGTCACTTCCGGGCTCAGTTCCTCGTCCCACACCTGCCGCTCGGCCGCCCGCATCCGCCAGCGCATCAGCGGATAGACGGTCAACGGGAGCAAGGCCGCCTTGTGGCCCCAGAAGTACTCGAACAGTTCGCGGTCGGGACCCCAGGCGAGCTTGTCGAGCGTCGGCCGCGGATAGTTGCCCACCCGCGCGAACAGCGGCAGGTAGTGCGATCGACAGAGCACGTTCACCGAATCGAGTTGCAGCACGCCCGCCTGGCGGATCGCCTTCCGCATTCGTCGCAGGTCAGCACTCCCGCGCGACTCGCCGAACCCTTGCGCGTTGAGGGCTATCCGCCGCGCGCTCGTCACCGAGATGTCGTCCCCAACGGCCGCCATGGACCGAACCTACAGCGCGACCCGGGTCGCCGCCCGCAACCTCTCGAAGTCGGCAACGGTGAGGGGGACCAGACCGCGCCGGAGTTGGTAACCCCAGTTCGGCTGCTGGGTCAGCTCGAGATCGAGATCGCCGATGGGCATCCGCCGAACCGGAAAGAACTCGATCCGTCGCCGCCACGGTTGGACCAAGCCGTGGCTGCCCATGTCCATCGCCTCGGCCTGGTACGGCGCCTCGTCCGCGACGATCCCGAGCGCGGTGAAGGCGCGGAGCGGGCGCTTCTCGCGGTACCGCTCGGTCGGCGAGTAGATCGCGAAACCGTCGCCTCTGCGCAGCCGCGCGACGCCGTACCGCTTGCCGTGGTTGAGCTGGATGAAACCGCCGTCGACGGCCCGCTGGGCGTGGTCCGCGGAGACCACACCCAGCCAAGCCCTGTTCAGATCGTTCATGCACCTAGTCTCAGGCGGAAACTGCGACATCCTTTGTCATAATTTTCCGGCGCAGTTTCGCGACCAGGGGCCAGCCGATCATCAGCAGGATGACCGCGTAGATCAGGTACGCCACCGGGCCGCCGACCAGGCCGGAGACGTCGCCGTTGGACAGTTGCAGCGCCATCCGGGCCTGCCGTTCGGCGATCGGGCCGAGGATCACGCCGATGATCAGCGGCAGTACCGGCAGGCCGAACCGCCGCATCCCGAACCCGAGCAGACCGAGCAGCAACAGCAGCAGCAGGTCGAGCGGCTGCGCGTTCACGGCGTACGCGCCCATCGAGGCGAAGAAGATGATCCCGGCGTACAGGTACGGGCGGGGGATCTGCAGGAGCTTCGCCCAGGCGGGAGCCAGCGGCAGGTTGAGCAGCAGCAGGAACAGGTTGCCGATGAACAGGCTCGCGATCAGCGCCCACACCAGCTTCGGCTCGCGCTGGAACAGCAACGGTCCGGGCTGGATTCCGTACGACGTGAACGCGGCCAGCATCACCGCAGCGGTCGCGTTGGTCGGCAGACCGAGCGCGAGCATCGGCACCAGCGTCCCGGCGGCCGACGCGTTGTTCGCGGCCTCCGGTCCGGCGACGCCCTCGATCGCGCCGTGCCCGAACTCCTCCGGGTGCTTGGAGAGCTTCTTCTCCGTCGCGTACGAGAGGAACGTCGGGATCTCCGCGCCACCGGCGGGCAGCGCACCGATCGGGAAGCCGTACGCCGTACCGCGCAGCCACGGCTTCCACGAGCGCCGCCAGTCCGACTTGCCCATCCACGGGCGGCCGACCGGGATGACGGTGCCCGGGTTCCGGCGCAGGTGGGCCGCGACCCAGAGCGCCTCGCCGACCGCGAAGATGCCGACGGCAACCACCACGACGTCGATCCCGTCCGCGAGCTGCGGAATGCCGAGCGTCAGCCTTTGCTGACCGGTCACCTTGTCGATCCCGACCAGGCCGATCACCAGACCGAGCAGCAACGCCGCGAAGCCACGGATCCGGGACGATCCGAGCACCGAGGTCGCGCCGGCGAACGCCAGCAGCATGATCGCCAGGTAGTCCGGCGCGCCCAGGCTGATCGCGAACTTCACGACCTGCGGAGCCACCAGCACCAGCAGGACGGTCCCGATCGTTCCGGCGATGAACGAACCGATCGCGGCCGTCGCCAACGCCTGCGCGGCCCGTCCGGCCCGCGCCATCTTGTTGCCCTCGATCGCCGTCACCACCGATGACGACTCACCGGGGGTGTTCAACAGGATCGACGTCGTCGAGCCGCCGTACATGCCGCCGTAGAAGATGCCGGCGAACATGATGAACGCCTGCACCGGCTCCAGCCCGTAGGTGATCGGGAGCAGCAGCGCGACGGTCATCGCCGGGCCGATCCCGGGCAGCACGCCGACCGCCGTACCGACCGTCACGCCGAGCAGGGCGAGCAGCAGGTTGATCGGCGTCAGTACGTCACCGAACCCGTTCATCAGGTTCATCAGGTTGTCCATCAGAGAATCCCTTGCAGTACGCCGGCGGGCAGGCCGACCCCGAGTCCGATCGCGAACCCGTAGAACGTGATCAGCGCCAGCGCGACCGCGATGACCAGGTTGCGGATGTGGTTCCGGCTACCGAGGGCGAACGCCGAACCCCAGAACAGCACGGTCCCGCTGATCACCCAGCCGAGCGGCTCGATCAGCACCAGGTTCACCACGAACGCGGCGATCAGCAGCAGCACGGTGCGCCAGTCGACGGCCGACGTCACATCGACGTCCTCGCCTTCCTCGGCCGCACCGGTGCCGCCGCGCGCGACGTCGACGGCGTACAGCACGGCGACCACCAGGAGCAGTACGCCGAGCACGATCGGGACCGGCTTCGGGCCGATCGGATCGTTGCTGTTGGCAATGTGCTGGAGCCGGGCGGCGTCGACGATCACCAGGACGCCGACCACCGCCAGGAACCCACACACTCCGTACTGCGCCTTGTCCCGCCGAGCCTCGGTCTGAGCCTCGGCGGTGCTCACGCCGCGAGCCCCAACTTGGTCAGAATGTCCGCAACGGCCTTGTCCTGGTCGGTGAGGAACTTGCCGAACTCGTCACCGGTGACGAACGCGTCGGTCCAGCCGTGCTTCTGCATCTCGGCCTTCCACTCCGCCGAGTCGTGCATCTTGGTCAGCGCGTCGATCCAGACCTTCTTGTCCGCGTCGCTGATCCCCGGCGGCGCGACGATCCCGCGCCAGTTGGTGAACACCAGGTCGATCCCGGAGTCCTTCAGCGTCGGTACGTCCTTCAGTGCGTCGATCGGCTTCTCGCTGCTCACCGCGAGGACCCGGACCTGCCCGCTCTCCACCTGGTCAAGGAACTCACCGAACCCGCTGGTACCGAACGCGATCTTGCTGCCCAGCAGCGCGGGGAGCAGTTCGCCGCCGCCGTCGTACGAGACGAAGTTGACGTCCTTCGGGTCGATGCCGACCGCCTGCGCGAGCTGCATCGGCAGCAGGTGGTCCGGTCCGCCCGGCGACGAGCCGCCGCCGACGGCCATCCCCTTCGGGTTCGCCTTCCAGGCGGTGACCAGGTCCTGGATCGTCTTGTACGGCGAGTTCTTCGGGACGACGATCGCCCCGGCCTCCTCGATCAGCTTCGCCAGCGGGGTGGTCTGGGTGAGCGTCGCCTTCGACTTCGAGGTGTACGTCGCGCCGACCACGCCGAGGCCCATCTGCATGGCGAGCTTGCCGTTGCCCTTCTCGTTCACCGTCCGCTGCAGGCCGACCGTGCCGCCGGCGCCGGGCAGGTTGAACACCTGGATGCCGGTGGCGATCTTGGCGTCCTCCATCACCTTCGCGGCGGTCCGGGCGGTGGTGTCGTAGCCGCCACCCGCGGTGTTCGGCACCATCAGCCGCAGCCCGGTGGCCGGCTGCCCGTCGGCGCCGTCGGAGGCGTCCTTCTTGTCCGCGGTCGCACCACAAGCGGTGACGCTGAACACGGCGAGCAGCGCCGTGGCTGCCATCAGCACTGGCCTGGACCTCATTGGCGGAGTCCTTTTCTCGAGGGGATCAGGTGGCGACGATCGTGGACCTCCAGCGGTACGGGCGTCTGCGTTGTGGCCGCAGCGGTGGTTGAGTTCATTGTGGTCACGGGCCGAACCTGGGTGAAGTGTGGCACTCGGGCGCTCGAACGGTGATCATGCGGCAGGACCTGCGACGAGACGGGAGGTGACCATGGCGATGCGACTGGACCGGCAGCTGAGCAGACAACTGAGCAGCCGGCTGGGCAGGAGGCCGACGCTGGCCGGGCAGCTGCTCGTGCTGCAGTTGGCGATCGTCGTGGTCGTGCTCGTCGCTGTTGCCGCGGTCTCGCTGGCGCAGTCCGCGGCCACGTTCAACCGGGTGGAAGGCCGCCGGGTGACGTTGCTGGCCGAGCAGTTGTCGTCCAGCCCGGCGCTCCGGTTCGGGATCCGGAACCCGGCGCCCGCCGAGATGCTGGCGCCTGCGTTGCAGACGAGTCTCGCCCAGTCGGGAGTCACTTCCATCACGGTCGCCAACGCCGAAGGAAAGGTGATCGCGGCAACGAATCCGACGCTGATCGGCACCAAGCTCACACTGGGTGTTCCCGAGGTCGCGGACGGTCGTGGCTGGTCCGGTGAGCTGCAGGGCGGCGACGGGAAAGAACTCGTCGCCCAGGTGCCGGTGCTGAGCGAGGGCCGCGACGGGAGTGGCATTTCGGACGGGACGCTCGGCGACCACATCGGGACCGTGATGGTGGGTGAGCACGCACCGACGGCGATGCAGCGGCTACGCGGCGCATCGTCGTACCTGGCGATCTATCTCGGGATCGCGTGTGTGCTCGGGCTGCTCGGGTCGTGGTTGCTGGCGCGGCGGATCAAGCGGCAGACGCTCGGTCTCGAGCCGCGCGAGATCGCCGGACTGGCCGAGCACCGCGAAGCCATGCTGTACGGGCTCGCCGAGGGCGTCGTCGCCTTGGACCCGCAGCTGCGGGTGACGCTGGTGAACGATGTCGGGCGCCGGCTGCTCGACCTTCCCGAGAACGCGGTCGGCAAGAGCCTGCGGGAGCTGGGCATCGAGGGCCGGCTGCGCGACGTGTTGGCCGGCGAGGACGAGGCGCGCGACGCAGTCGTCGTACGGCGGGGGCGCGTGCTCGTCATGAACCGGATGAGTGTGACCAAGGACGGACGGTCGCTCGGTTCCGTCACCACGCTGCGCGACCGGACCGAGCTCGCGCAACTGGAACGGGAGCTGGGCTCGTTCCGGTCGTCGGCCGAGCTGCTGCGCGCGCAGACCCACGAGTTCGCGAACCAGCTGCACACGATCTCCGGACTGATCCAGATCGGGGAGTACGACGAGGTCGTCACGTACGTCGGCGCGCTGAACCGCTATCGTGAGTCGCTCGACCTGACCGTGACCCGGCGGGTCCACGACACGACGGTCGCCGCCCTGTTGATGGCGAAGTCCTCGCTCGCGGCCGAACGCCGCGTCGAGCTCCGGGTGTCCGAGCGGACCACGCTGCTGCGCCTCGAGCCGGAGCTGTCCGCCGATATCGCGACGGTGCTCGGCAACCTGGTGGACAACGCGATCGACGCCGCGGCCCAGTCCGGTACGCCGCTGTCGCCCGCGTGGGTCGAGGTCGAGCTGCGGCAGGACGCGACGAGTGTCGAGATCGTGGTCCGCGACTCCGGACCGGGAGTGGCGCCGGAGCTGGCCCAGGAGGTGTTCGCGCACGGGTTCACCACCAAGGCCGCGGCCGAGGGCGAGCGCGGGATCGGGCTCGCGATGACACGGCTGATCTGCCGGCGCCGCGGCGGCGAGGTCGCGGTCACCAACTTGACCGACGGTGGCGCCGCGTTCATCGCCCGGATGTCCGTCCAACCCACTCCCGAAGGAGCCCGATGATCACGGTGCTGGTCGTCGACGACGACTTCATGGTGGCCCGCATCCACCGCGGTTTCGTCGACCGCGTGGACGGCTTCGAGGTCGTCGGTACGGCGAACTCCGGCGACCAGGCGGTGGCGGCGCTGACCGAACTCCGGCCCGATCTGGTGCTGCTCGATCTCTACCTTCCGGACGTGTTCGGCCTCGACCTGATCGCGCGCCTGCGGGCCGCGCGGCCGGACGTCGACATCCTGGTGATCACGGCCGCGCGGGAGGCGGACGCCGTACGGGGTGCTGTGCGGCAGGGGGTCGTGAACTATCTGCTGAAGCCATTCGGGTTCGACGATCTGCGGACGCGTCTGCAGGAGTACGCCCGCCGGCGGGCCAGCGTCCCCGACCAGGTCACGTCCCAGGCCGACGTCGACCGCGTGCTGGCGCCGGCGCGGGCGCTCGCCAACCGCCTCCCCAAGGGCCTCAGCCAGGAGACCGCCGACCTGGTCACCGCGGCCCTACGCAACGCCCCCGAGAACCTGTCCGCCGCCGAATGCGCGGAAGTCGTCGGCATCTCCCGCGTCAGCGCCCGCCGCTACCTCGAGTTCCTCGCCACCCGCGGCCAGGCCGAAGTAACCCTCCGCTACGGCACCACCGGCCGCCCCGAACGCCGCTACAACTGGCGGATCTGAGCACGCCTCATCGGCAGCTCGACAGGAGGTATCGGTCGGTTCCACCGATCGCCACGCTCAGCCCGCCGACGCGGCCCCCCGATATCGCCGACACCTCCTGTCGAGCTGCCGATCGCCCAGCCCCTCCTCGGCCACAACCGCCCTGCCCCTCAACCACCGCTTGAGCCCAAACCGTTTGAGGGGCCGGCCCCTGAGAGTGTGGGGTGCGCACCCGAAATGCCAGGGGTCCACCCACCGTTTGAGGGGCCGGCCCCGCAAACGGGGTAGGCCGCCGTGCCTAGTCCGCCACAAGATAAAAGGTTGCGGCGTGGCGGTAGGCAAGGGGCTGGTTGAACTTTGTATTAT
>NZ_JBSHBJ010000032.1:0-74563 GCF_053611945.1 Kribbella sp. NPDC054772
TCGCGCTCGTGTGTGTGTGGGTGGTGGGGGGGGTTGTGTGCTCGTCGGGGTGCCCCCGCCCCCCCCCCCCCCCCGGCTGGGTGGTTCCGGACCGGGCGGTTCGTGCCGCGCGCTGCCGAGCAGGCCTCGGCCACCGTCGCCGCGTCGATCCGCGCCAGGGTCTCCGCGGACTGCCCGCGGTAGTGCGCGCGAGCGTCGTACGTCTGGCCGGTGCCGATGATGCCGCGCTCCCACCAGACCGCGGTCTCGGTCCACTGCGACCGCACGGCGCAGACCCGCCAGAGGCGGCCGCGCCAGAGGAACTGATCGGGGGTCTCGAGACCGTCCACGGACACCGAGTGCACCTCGACGGCGTCGTCGAACTCCCACATGCTCCATCGCCTCCTGTGAACGAGCTTCCCCTGGTCGGCAGCCCGGCGGGTGAGCCCGGGGTGGGGGTCGAGGACCACCCCGGTGCCCGGCCCGCCGGGACCACCGGATTCCGATGCGGCCGCAACTCCGCATCGGAGCCGTCCAGCTGTCCGACCCGCCTCGGCCTGGCCTCCCGACGAAACCGGACCCGAGGTAATCGAACATCTGTTCGAACACTGGAAGCGTAGCGTCGCCCGCCGACAATCGTCAACGGCCGGACGGCCCGGCGTGGCGGGCTCCCGAGACGCTCTGTCCTTCTGCATGTCACTCATCGTTCCGGACGCCACCGACAATTTCCGGAGCGTGGAACCCAGGTGACCCGGATCGACCGGCCGCATAGGCTGCGGAGGGTGAGCAGTCATCCCAATGTGCAGAAGGTCGCCGCCGCGTTGCGGGCGGCGGGTGCGACCGGCGAGATCGTGATCCTGGACGAGGCGGTGCCGACCGCGGCGGCCGCGGCGGCGGAGCTCGGGTGCGAGGTCGGCGCGATCGCGAACAGCCTGATCTTCGACGGCGACGGGGCCCCGGTCCTGATCCTCACCTCGGGCGCGCACCGCGTCGACACCGCGAAGGTCGCGGCCGAGCTCGGGATCGGCAAGCTGAAGCGCGCCACCCCCGAGTTCGTGAAGGAGCACACCGGTCAGTCGATCGGCGGTGTCGCTCCGGTCGGGCACCCGGGCCAGGTGCCGACGTACGTCGACGCCGCCCTGGAGCAGTACGCCGTGATCTGGGCCGCGGCGGGGATCCCGCACTCGGTCTTCCCGACGACGTACGACGAACTCCTGAGGCTCACCAACGGCACCACGATCACGGTCAACTGAGCCGTCAACCGAGCCGTCAGCTGAGCGCCCGAGCCGTCAGCTGAGGACGGCGGGGATCGCGGAGCGCACGAAGCGCCGGGTCAGCCCGGCGCGCGTGTGCCGCCACCACATCCCGGTGCGGACCTCGTCGGGCGCGTAGCGGCGGCGCCGGATGTCCTCGACGACGTCGGCGGGAGCGCCGAGGTACGGCAGCACGTCGAAGGCGGCGCGCTTGGTGATCAGGTCACCGGTCGCCAGCGTGACGTGCGCGCGGGCGATGGTGAGCAGGCTGAGGTCGACCCAGATGTCGTTGTACCAGTGGCCGCGCTTCTGGGTGACCGGCAGCCAGAAGTCGCGCAGGTCGCGGCGGACGAAGTCGAACAGTTCCTCGTCGGTCACCTTCGGCAGCAGCTCGGCGGGCATCGGCCCGAAGAGCGTACGGTTGCCGATGGCAAGCTCTCGCCGCGTCACCGGAGTCACCGGCCGGTCGAAGTACCGCTCCTGCGCGAACGTCGGGTGCCGGACCGTCAGATCGCCCAGCTCATCCACTGCCATGTAGGAGCAGTGCAGTTTGGTGGCGAGTGGGTACTCGCTGATCAGTCGCCGGTGCATGTCCTCGACCGCGGGCGGTGGTGGCGCCGAGACCACGACGATCGTGTCGAGGTCACTCCGGCCGACCTGGTAGTCCCCGAGGGCCAGCGAGCCGTGCAGCCAGACGGCCTTCACGTCGGCGATTTCACGGACTGACGTGACAAAGCCGTCCAGCAAAGGCTGGACGGCTTCGTCGATCACGACAGACAGGTTAGACGGCTGGGCGAACGTCCACGTCAGCGGCCCGTACGTAGGCCATCCGGTGGCCGAACCAGATCTGGTAGTACTTGTCCTTCCCGAGCACCTGGACGTGGTCCGCCGGCGCCTGACCGTCGAACGTCACGGCCCGGTAGTAGTCGGTCTCGATGTTCAGGTCACCGACCGGGTAGGCCTGTCCCGCGCCGATCGTGTACTGCAGCGGCGTCACCGCCTGGTACGGGATCCCCGTCGGGTACGCCGACTGCTCGGGGTACGCACGCCCGTACACCGGCACCGAAGTGAGCCCTGCCTTCGGCTTCACGACCAGACCGGGCTTGGCGAACGCGTCAGGAGCCGAAGCCGGGCTCTTGAACCAGCCCTTGGCGCCCAGGTACCAGACCGCGACCCAGTCGCCCTGGCGCTCGGCCACGACGTACTGCGAACCCGCTGCGGCCCGGGAGCCCATGTCGGAGACCTCAGTGGTGCCGTTGGACCCGTCCGGGTGCAGACCGAGGTCCTTGACCAGCGGTGCGTTGTCGTCCGGCGCCTGGCGCAGGTAGACGAAGTTCGTGCCCTGCGGCTTGCACTGAGTACCAGCGGTGTCGCAGCTGTTGACGACCTGGACGTTGTTCTGGAAGCCCGGCTTGATGGTGACAACCGAGCCGGCCTTCACCGGCAGCACGGACTTGCCCCAGATCGGCGCACCCATCAGGTCCATGTAGTGCTCCCAGTCCCAGTACGGTCCCGGGTCCCAGTGCATGCCGCGGACCGTGGACGGGATCGTGCCCGGCACCTGGTCGTGGCCGATGATGTGCGCCCGGTCGAGCGGGATGTTGTTCTTCACGGCCAGGTAGCGCACCAGCTTGGCCGAGTTGCGGTACAGCGACTCGGTGAACCAGGTGGCGCCCTGCGGCGCGAAGCCCTCGTGCTCGATACCGATGCTGTGCATGTTCACGTACCAGTTGCCGGCGTGCCAGGCGACGTCCTTGGCCTTCACGTGCTGCCAGATGTGGCCGTCGGACGACCGCATCGTGTACTGCCAGCTCACGTACGTCGGGTCCTGCACCAGGTTCAGCACGCCCTGCCAGGTGCCCTCGGTGTCGTGGATGACGATGTAGTCGATCTTGCCGGTCTTCGGCCGGTTGGCGAGGTCGTGGTTGCCGTAGTCGCCGTCACCGAACTGCGAGTACGGCGCCGGCAGCCACTCGCAGCCGAGCGACGGCGGGCACTCGACGTCGGAGTTCGACGGCTGCACACCGTTCGGCAGCGACAGCTTGGCGATCTGGCCCTTGTCGGGCTGCACCGCGAGGGCCGGCATCACGATCTGCTGACCGGTGTTCGTGGTCCGGGCGGCGCCCTTGCCCATGATCGAGTAGACGTCGTCGGCGAACCCGGCGGCGCCGACCTTGTCGTTCGCCTCGGCGTACGACGCGATCGCGCCGTACCACTGAGCCGGGGAGGAGCTCGCGCCGACCGGCAGGCCGAGCGACTTCTGGTACGACGCCAGCACCGCGGCGCCGCCGTCGATGTTGGCGGTCACGTCCTTGCGCAGCGTGGCCTGGTCCAGCCCGGTCAGCTCGGACGCCTTCTTCAGCGTCTGCAGCGACTCGGCGGACGCGACCTTCTGCTTGCCGGACAGGTCGGCGACCTCGGAGGCCCCCAGTCCGGTGAGGTGCATCGGGCCGTAGCCACCCGACGTACTCGGGGCGCCGGCGTGGTCGTCCCAGCGCGACTCGGCGTACGAGACCGCGAGCAGAACAGACTCCGGTACGCCGTACTTCGCAGCCGCCGCGCTGTACGCGGACGCGGCCGAGGCGGACGGCTCACCTGGTTGTGACGCCTCTGCGGGTGGACCTCCCAACGACACGCCGACCAGGGCGGCCGGCAGTGCTACCGCAGCGAGTGCGGCAAGAATCTTCGGACGACGCAGCATGATGATCTCCTGAACCCCTGGGCGGGTGCCGGTCACACAGACTGGCAGCCTAGTCACTGTGAGTCGAGGCGACGCGGAAGTCAACGGTTAACCAAAACTCGCGTCATCGGGTTCGATACTGACGAAAACATGGCTCGCGCGGTACGGCGACTGAGGGTTACGGAGACCGGAGATGGAAGCGCTGCCGTTGGCGGTGACGACGGGCTGGGCGAGCGGCGTGAACGCCTACGCGTGCGTGCTGATCCTCGGTCTGCTCGGCCGGTTCGCCGGTGCCGACGACGTACCGCACGCACTGACCACGACCCCCGTGCTGATCGCGGCCGCGGCCTTGTTCGCCTTCGAGTTCGTCGCCGACAAGATCCCGTACGTCGACTCCGCGTGGGACGCGATCTCGACCGTCATCCGGCCGACCATCGCGGTGATCCTGGCCGCCCTGCTGTCGGGTCAGGCAAGCACACTGCAGCAGGCGGTGATCGCTGCGACCGGCGGCCTGGTGGCCCTGCTCTCGCATGCGGTGAAGTCGAGTCTGCGGCTCGCGATCAACACCTCCCCCGAGCCCGTCACCAACATCGCGGCGTCGTCCGGTGAGGACGTGGCCGTCGCCGGTGTGATGTCGCTGGCCGTCTTCCATCCGGAGGCCGCGCTGATCATCGCCGGCGTCCTGCTGATCCTCGGTCTGATCGGGGTGTACTTCGCGTTCCGGCTGATCCGGCGCGGGTATCTCAGGTTCAAGGCCTGGCGTGAGAAACGTAGTACCCCTGCGACCGGAAGTAGCGTTGCCTGATGGCCAAGGTGGTTGTTGTCGGAGCCGGTCTGGCTGGTCTGGCCAGTGCGGTGCGCCTGGCCAAGCTGGGACACCAGGTCACCATCTGCGAGCGAGACGAGCACCTAGGTGGAGTCCTGGGTCGTGTCGAGGCGGATGGCTTCACGTGGGACGCCGGCGCGGCCAGTACGACGCTGCCCGCCGCGCTGCGCGACCTGTTCCGGAAGAGCGGTCGTCCGATCGAGAGTCTGGTCCAGCTCGACCCGGTGACCGAGCCACGCCGCCACATGTTCACTGACGGCTCCGTACTCGATCTGCCTGTCAGCGACCGCGGTGCGCAGCAAGAGGCCTGGACCGGTCTCGCAGGTGGCGCCGTGGCCGAGCAGTGGACCGCGCTGGTCGATGGGTACGGCGACACGTGGCAGATCCTCCGGAAGACCTCACTGGAGCCACCGCTCGAGGACAAACTGCCGCTCAAGACGATCCGCACCCTCAAGCCCTGGCAGTCGCTGGAAAAGGTCGCGCAACGCGAGCTGAGCGACGACCGCGCCCGTGCGGTACTGCGGCACTTCGCAGCGCAAGGTGGTTCGGACGCCGGCCTCACCCCGGGGTACGTCGGTGTCTGGTCGTACCTGGAGCGCACGTTCGGCCGCTGGACGATCGCAGGTGGTTTCGGTGCGCTCGCGGACGCTCTGGTGCAGCGGGCGAGCGAACGGAAGATCACCGTGCGCACCCACGCGGAGGTCGTCGCCGTCAACACGTCTGACGGCGCAGTCACCGGCGTACGGCTCGTTGACGGTGAGGAGCTGCCCGCGGACATCGTCGTGAGTGACGTCGACCCGCGGGTGCTGTACGAGTCCTTCGTCGACGACCCGGCCGCGAAGAAGGTGCGCAAACGGATCCTGTCGACGCACCAGGCGCAGGCGGCGTACGTCGTCCATCTCGGTCTGAAGGACCCGGTACCGGAGCTGCCGTTCGAGACCGTTCTGCACGGGACGCCGACCGTTGTCGTCCGGACAGGTGGTACCGCACCGGCAGGTCACCAGGCGTGGTCCGTGCTGGTCCACGGCTACCCGACTGACGACGTACTGGACCTCTTGGTCGCGCGCGGCCTGCCGGTCCGGGACCAGGTGGTGTCACGGCAGACGTCGCCGTCGTGGTGGGCCGGCGTGGCCTGGGAGGGCTTCCGGACCGCCCGCCGCCGCGCCTCGAACGTCTCCCCCGTCAAGGGCCTGTACTGCGTCGGCGCGGGCGCGCATCCCGGTTCCGGGGTCCCCTCCACGACGCTCGGCGCGGCGATCGTGGCGGACGCCATCGGGAAGTCCTGAGGCCCCGGTGGGGTTGGACACAGGAGCGAACTAAGATTGCTTGTTCCTGTGTTCTGAGTCGGGGCAGGCCCGGCCGTAGAGAGGACCTCGGTGGATCAAACCCCCACATCGGCCGATCACGACAACCACGCCGACGGTGACATCGGTGATGTCACTGACAGCACTGACAGCGTGGAGCGGGCTGAGCTGGCGGCTGAGCAACAACACGTCGACCGGGTGTACGGCCGGGTCGAGGAGGCCGCTCGGTCGGCGTCCCGGATCGCGGTCGAAGGTCACCAGCGCGGCCAGGCCCAGAACGTCGGCCGGGTGCGCGACGAAGAGCAGACCGGTCTGTACGAGCGGGACGTGCTGGTGTTCGCCGCCGCCCGCCGGATCGCCGAACTCGACGCCGAGCACGAAGGCCTGGTCTTCGGCCGGCTGGACTCCGACCGCGGTGACGACGAGCCGGGCGCCGACACGGCGGCCGGGCTCGAGAAGCTGTACGTCGGCCGGATCGGCGTCCGCGACGTCGAGTACGAACCGCTGGTGATCGACTGGCGCGCGCCGGCGGCCGAGCCGTTCTACCGCGCGACCGCGACCGACCGGCAGAAGGTCGTCCGGCGCCGCGTCCTGCGGAACAAGGGGTCGCGGATCGTCGGCCTCGAGGACGACCTGCTGGCGCCGGAGCGCGCGCCTGAGGACTTGCCGGTGATCGGCGAGGGCGCCCTGATGGCGTCGCTGTCCCGGGCTCGTGGGCACACGATGCGCGACATCGTCGCCACCATCCAGGCCGAGCAGGACAAGGCGATCCGGGCACCAGCTCGCGGAGTCACCGTCATCGGTGGTGGCCCGGGCACCGGTAAGACGGTCGTCGCTCTGCACCGGGCGGCGTACCTGCTGTACAGCGACCGCCGGCGCTTCGAGCGTGGCGGCGTACTGGTCGTCGGGCCGTCCGCGGCGTTCATGGCCTACATCGAACGGGTACTGCCGAGCCTCGGTGAGAACACGGTCTCGCTGCGCGCCGTCGGTGAGCTGGTCGACGGCGTGCGGGCCACTGCGGTCGACCAGGCCGACGTGGCGGCGATCAAGGGTTCGCTGCGGATGCGCGGCATTCTGGCGCGGGCCGCTCGCGACCGCGTGCCGAACGCGCCGACCACGCTGCGCGTGTTCCTCGGTGGCGCCACGGTCCAACTGGACGCCAACCAACTGGACAACGTCCGCCGGAACGCACTGCGTCGGACGGCACGCAACCGGGCAACAGCCGAGGCGCGCAAGGGCCTGATCGCCGCGCTGTGGCAGCGGTTCCCCGAGGACCTGCGCAACGGGCCGCTCGGCGACCGTGAGGCCTTCGGCGACCGCGTCACCGACACTCCGGCGTTCCGCACGTTCTTCAGCCAGTGGTGGCCGATCGTGACCCCGGAGTCGGTACTGCGCTGGCTCGGGGACCCACGCCGGCTCCAGCGCTGGGCCCGGCACGATCTGACGCCGGCCGAGGTCGACGCGCTCGCCAAGGCGGTCCGGACCACGGACGAGTTCACGATCGCGGACGTCGCGTTGCTGGACGAGCTGACCGCGTTCCTCGGTCGCCCGCCGCTGAACGAGAACACCGACGAGGAGTTCGACTGGCTCGAAGGGCTGTCGGACGGCGTCAACGAAGTACTGACCAGCTCCGAGCGCCGGGCGCGTGCGCAGGCCGCGCGGGAGGCCGAGGAGCCGGAGGAGTACGCGCACGTGCTGGTGGACGAGGCACAAGACCTGTCCCCCATGCAGTGGCGGATGGTCACCCGGCGCGGGCCGCAGGCCAGCTGGACGATCGTCGGCGACCCGGCGCAGAGCTCCTGGCCGGACCCGGACGAGGCGCGCGCCGCAATGGACTCGATGCTGTCGCACCTGCAGCGGCACTCGTTCCGACTGTCCACCAACTACCGGAACTCGGCCGAGATCTACTCGTTCGCCGGTGAGGTGATCCGGCAGTCCATCCCGGATGCGGACCTGCCGAACGCGGTCCGCAGTACCGGCGTGCAACCGGAGCACCGGGTCTTCGACGGCGGCAAGGTCGCCCAGGCCGCCGGCGACGCGGCCGCCGAGCTGCTGCAGCTGGTCGAAGGCACCGTCGGCGTCATCGTGCCGCCGGCGCTGCGTCCGGTCATCGACCCGGTCCTCGCCGAGCTCGACGACCCACGGGCCATCGCGGTCAGTCCGCTGGAGTCCAAGGGGCTCGAGTACGACGCGGTGGTCGTCGTCGAGCCGGACCGGATCGTCAGCGACACGCTGGGCGGCGTACGGGCCCTGTACGTCGTTCTGACCCGGGCGACCCAACGGATGATTACTGTGAACAGCACAACCGATTGGCTGCCCGCCCGCGCCTCCTGACCAGGAAGTAGCGCATTGACCAAGAAGGTCCTGTGCGCGGCCGCGATCGGCGTCGCCGTCGTATCGCTGGCCGCGCAACTCACTGCACCGGCTGTCGCAGCACCGAAGCTGAAGTGGGGTGAGTGTCCACCCGACTCTGGCGCCTACCGGCAGACGTCGTGCGCGACGCTGAAGGTCCCCTTGGACTACGCCAAGCCGAACGGCCGGCAGATCACCCTGACGATCTCCGGCGTCGGCAGTCTGTCCGCGCCACACGCTCTGCTGGTCAATCCGGGTGGTCCGGGTGCTCCTGGCATCGGTGTCGAGCAGATGGTGAACGTCGCCCTGCCGGAGAAGGTCGCCGAGCAGTACGCCGTCTTCAGCTTCGACCCGCGTGGAGTCGGAGACAGTACGCCGGTCAGCTGCGGCGACACCAGCAAGCTCGTCAAACACCCTGCACTCCCCTACCGGCCGCCGAACGCGCAGCAGGAGCAGCAGCGTGTGCAGCAGGCCAAGCAGGTCGCCACGCAGTGCGGCCGCAACGCCAAGGAGCTGCTGCCGTACATCACCACCGAGAACGCGGCCCGCGACATGGACCGGATACGGATCGCGCTCGGCCGCGACAAGATCGACTTCCTCGGCTACTCGTACGGCACCAAGCTCGGAGCGACGTACGCGACGTTGTTCTCGCAGCACACCGGCCGGATGATCCTGAACAGTGTGGTCGACCCGCTGGTGTCGACGTACCGGACGACCTACGAGCAGGATGCGGCGTTCCAGGGGCGTGCACAGCAGCTGTTCGGGTGGATCGCTGCGCGGGACACGACGTACCACCTGGGTACGACGGCGACGGCGGTCGGTGCGGTGTGGCAGAAGGTCCGTAGCGATCTGACCAAGAAGCCGGCCGGCGGACGGGCCGGTGTGGCCGAGGTCGACGACATGCTCGCGTCCGCGCTGTACACCGACGACCTGTGGTCGTCAGTGGCCGATGCGCTTGTTCAGTACCGCCATGGCGACCCGTCCGGGCTGCTGTCGATCACCGATCAGTTCGCACTGCAGTCGGTCGATCCTGGTCTGCTGGCCTACAACTGCATGGATCCTGGGTGGCCCCGGCACTGGAGCGCCTGGCACTGGGACACCGCAGTCGCCGACCACCGCGCACCGCAGTTCGCGTGGATGAACACCTGGTACAGCGCGCCCTGCGCGTTCTGGCCGGTCGCACCGGTTAAGCAGCCCAAGATCAGTTCCGACATTCCGATCCTGCTCATCCAGGGCCGCTACGACCCGGCGACCCCGCCCATCGGTGCCCGACGGATGCAGGCGGTACTGCGTGGCTCCCGCCTGCTCCTGGAGAACGGCGGCAACCACGCGTCGTACCTGTTCCAGCAGAACCCGTGCATCGACAGCCGGGCCGAGAAGTACCTGCTGACCGGACAGCTACCGGCGAACGCCAGCTGCCCGGCCAGTACGTAGACGGCCAGTACTTAAGCGGTCAACCCCGAGGGACGACGTACGAGACGAGGTCGGCGTCGTCGGCGGCCAGGTCCGACCAGTGGGTGGTCAGATGCAGGACCGCGAGGCCGGTGGTCGGGTACTTCTGGGTGAGCTCGACGCGCTCCGGGCTGGTGCCGTCCAGGGTCAGCTCGTCGGCCAGCCACGGGATGCCCGGGGCGTGGCCGACGACGATCACCGTGCGGGCCTCGGCGGGGGCCTCGTGGATGACGTCCAGAATGCCTTCGGTGTCGGCGTTGTAGATGCGCTTGTCGTACCAGACGTCCTTGGCGGTGACGCCGGCCTCGGCGACGTACTTCCAGGTCTCCCGGGTCCGTTTCGACGGCGAGCACAGCACCAGGTCCGGTTCGATGCCTTGGGCAACGAGGTACCGGCCGGCGGCGCTCGCGTCGGCGCGGCCGCGGTCCGCGAGCGGGCGCTCGAAGTCCGGCATCGTCTCGGGCGGCACCGACTTCGCGTGCCGGAGCAGAACGAGAGTTCGGTCGATCAACAGGTCCGACGGGTCAGCCATTGGGTCAGGATACGACCGACGACCGGAGGTTGAGGAACACCTGCCGGGTTGCCGTGGATCTGTTCAAGGTAATGAAATGAATGCCCGGTGCGCCGCCGGCAAGCAAACGTTCGCACAGCTCGGTGGCGATCTCGATCCCGACCTCACGGACCGCGGCCGGTTCGTCCTCGACGGCGAGCAGCCGGTCGGTGACGGCGGCCGGCAGTGCCATCCCGGTCAGCTCGGCCATCCGCTGGATCTGCTTGATGTTGGTGACCGGCATGATGCCCGGCAGCACGGGCATGTCGCAGCCGAGGGCCGCGGAGCGGTCGACCAGCCGGAAGTAGTCGTCGGCGCCGAAGAACATCTGCGTGATGGCGTAGTCCGCACCGGCCTGTGCCTTCGCGGCGAGCACCTGCGCGTCGGCCTCCAGCGAGGTCGCCTCCGGGTGCTTGTCCGGGAAGGCCGCGACGCCGACGCAGAAGTCGCCGAGCGAACGGATCAGCTCGACCAGCTCGACCGCGTGGTTCAGGCCCTCCGGGTGCGCGACCCAGGGCTGGTTCGGCCCGCCGGGCGGGTCGCCGCGGAGCGCGAGCATGTTCCGTACGCCGGCCCCGGCGTACGCACCGATCACCGAACGGAGCTCGTCGCGGGAGTGCGCGACGCAGGTCAGGTGACCGAGCGGGGTCAGTGAGGTGTCCTGCGCGACCCGTTCGGTGACCCGGATCGTGCCGTCACGCGTGGTGCCGCCGGCGCCGTACGTGATCGAGACGAAGGTCGGCCGCAGCTGCTCGATCTCGCGGATCGAGCGCCACAGCACGTCCTCGGCCTCGGGGGTCTTCGGCGGGAAGAACTCGAACGAGAACGACCGCCCCCCGGACGCGAGCAGCTCACGGATGGTCGGCGCACCGCCGGGCAGCGTCGAGGGAAGTCCGTTCGCCATGGCGTCAGGTTACCCGCGGTGGCGGTCGGCGTCTGCCCACCGACTACGCTCCGAGATGTGTATGGCGATGTGGACATCCCGGCCGAGATTCAGCGGGCGCTGAGTGGGTTCCTCGATCGGCAGGAGGCGCGGCTGGTGGCGCTCGGGCCGGAGCTGGCCGAGGTCGTACAGGCCGCGCGGGACGCGACCAGTGGCGGCAAGCGGCTGCGGCCGTCGTTCTGTTACTGGGGTTTCCGGGCCGCGGGTGGCGATCCGGACCTGCCGATCCTGACCGCCGCGGCGAGCCTCGAGATGCTGCACGTCAGCGCGCTGGTGCACGACGACGTGATGGACTCCTCCGACGTCCGCCGGGGCGCGCCGGCCGCGCATCGCCGGTTCGAGGCCCTGCAGCGGGCGCGGGCGGAAAAGTCCGGTCACGGTGGTGATCCGGTCGGGTTCGGCGTCGGCGCCGCGATCCTGCTCGGCGACCTCTGCCTGATCTGGGCCGACGAGCTGCTGCACACCTCCGGGTTCGACGCGGCGGCGCTGGCGCGAGCGGAGCAGTACTTCGACGCCGTACGGGTCGAGGTGACGGCCGGGCAGTATCTCGATCTGATGGCGCAGGCGAGCGGCACCTCGGACATGGACCTGGCGCTGCGCGTCCTGCGGTACAAGTCGGCGACGTACACGATCGAGCGGCCGTTGCACGTCGGCGCCGCACTCGCCGGCGGGGACTCCGCGCTGGTCTCGGCCTTGTCCGGGTACGGGCTGCCGCTCGGTGAGGCGTTCCAGCTGCGGGACGACCTGCTCGGCGTGTTCGGCGACCCGGCGCTTACCGGCAAGCCGGCTGGAGACGACCTGCGGGAAGGCAAACGGACGGTGCTGATCGCGTACGCCGTGGATCACGCCTCGGAGGCGCAGCTGTCCGAGTTCGACCGCCTGTTCGGCCGGCCGGACCTGGACGACGACGAGATCCAGCTGCTGCGCGAGATCCTCCAGGACTCCCGCGCGGTCCAGGCCTGCGAGGACCTGATCACCGAGCGGACCGCGGACGCGCTGGACGCGCTCGACCGGGCGCCGCTGGCCGACGAGACCGCCCGCAAGGCGCTGACCGACCTGGCGATCGCCGCGACGTCCCGCGTCGTGTGACCGCTACTGATCGGCCAGCAGGTTGATCAGCCGGAGCAGGTCGGCCGTGGCCGGAAGGCTGCCGAGCACGATCACCTTGAGGACGGCACGTTCCTCGTCGTAGATGGTCTCGGCCTTGAGGTGCACCGCCTCGGGCTGGTTGAGGGCGCCGTGGATGTGCGTCGTCAGCCGGTCGGCCGTCGCGCGGTCCACAGCGTCGATGTGCACGATGCTGGACGCTTCCACGTGCCGCGCGGCGCGATCGACCTCGATGACGGCCGTGGGCGCGCCGGTGAACGCCTCGAGATCCTCCCGGGTGATCCGGTACTGCTTCCCGATCCGCACGGCCTTGAGCCGGCCGTCCCGGACGTAGTTCCGGATGGTGCGAACGTGCAGGCCCAGGCGGTTCGCCACCTGCTCGACCGAGTACAGCTCCTGAGCCATTTCATCAGCCTAAGGCCTTTCCTTAGAATTCCCTACAAATAGCCAGATAGGGTCACTTGAGGTACTTTGAGGCACATGGTGATGGTGGGTGGGGCCCAGGTCCATGTGAGCGACACGCCGCTCACCGACGAGCGCGACGCCGTCCAGCTGATCGTCGACGCGTACTACGCCCACCAGGCCGAGTGGATCGCTTTCACGCCGGAGCAGCTGGGTGACGAGTTCTTCGAGCTGCGGACCGGGCGGGCCGGCGGGATCACGCAGAAGTTCGTGTCCTACCAGATGGGTCTCGCGGTGGTCGGCCACATCTCGGCGCGGATCGCGCGGAGCAAGCCGCTGGCCGACTGGGTGCGGGAGAGCAACCGCGGCCGGAACCTGTTGTTCGCCGCGGACCTCGACGAGCTCGCCGAGCGCCTAAAGGACAGGCAGTGAGCGCAGCAGGTCCGGCGTTGACGCTTCCTCGATGAGAACGCGGAGCTGACCGGAGTTCGTGGTGTCCTCGGCGAAGATCTGGAGTGCGACATCGACGGTGTCGTGGTCGTGCTCGAGCAGGTTCCGCAGGCCGGTCCAGAGCACGACCTCGGGCGAGCCGGTCGACCGGTCGCTGAGCGAGTCGGCCAGAGCGTCCCAATTCCGGCCGAACCAGCGCGGCAGGTCGAACGCGGTCGCGCACAGGTCGAGGAAGCCGGCCTTGTCGTGGATCTCGCTCGTGTCCAGCAACACGAACCCGAAGCCTTCGGCGGCGGCATCCCGGCGTACGTCGTCCGGGGCGGCAGCGGACGGCCAGCGGTAGACACCCGGGCGCAGGCCCTCGGCCAGCAGCTCACGCAACGACCTCATGACGTTCCCCCGTCCTCCGCGACCCGGCGGAACGACTTGTAGTGGTCATCGGTGTAGAACCGCTCCCCGGCGTTCCCGGTCACGATCCGGCGGGCACCGCGGTCCTTCTCCCCCGGCGTCTTCACGGTGTACTCGTGGTAGTAGCCGCGGTCGTGCTTGGGCAGGATCTTCTCGAGGTTGCCGAACACCACGCCGTCGCGGCTGTACGGGTACGGTCCGCCCTGGTCGATCAGTTTCAGCGTGTTCTGGGCCTCCTTCGGGAGGTCCGCGACCGCGACGTACTTGAGGCCGCTCTCCGGATCGACAGAACTCGAGCCGGCCTTCGTGTCCACCGAGCACCCGAACAACGACGCCGCGAGCGTGATCACCAGCATCGCGATCACGACGGCCGCGACGATCCGCGCGGCCTTCGGGTTGTTGATCACCCGGCCTCCCGCAGCCGCCGGGTGAACTCGGCAGCCGCCGCTCCCGGGTCGTCGGCCGCGGTGATCGCCCGGACGACGACCACTCGCGTCGCGCCCGCCTCCAGTACCTCGTCCAGCCGCTCCAGGTCGATCCCACCGATCGCGAACCACGGCTTCGATTGGCGGCGACCGGCGGCGTACGACACCAGGTCCAGACCGGCTGCCTGCCGGCCCGGCTTGGTGGGCGTCTCCCAGGTGGGACCGACGCAGAAGTAGTCCGAGCCGACCTCGCCGACCGCCGCGTTCACCTGGCTGAAGGAGTGCGTCGAGCGCCCGATGATCGGTGCCGGCCCGGTGATCGCGCGCGCGGCGTGCACCGGCAGGTCACGCTGCCCGAGGTGCAGCACGTCGGCTCCCGCCGTGAACGCGATGTCCGCACGGTCGTTCACCGCCAGCAGCTTGCCGTGCCGCTTGCAGGCGTCGGCGAACACCTCCAGCGCAGCCAGCTCGTCGGCAGCCTCCATCTCCTTCTGCCGAAGCTGCACGATGTCCACGCCACCGGCCAGCGCGGCGTCCAGGAACTGTTCGAGGTCGCCCTGTTTCTCCCGCGCATCGGTACACAGGTAGAGCCGTGCGTCGTTCAGCCGGTCGGTGTGCTCAGTCACACCGCACAGCCTGCCATGACCGCCCAGACGTAGGCTTACGGCATGCCTGAGCTGACGTCTGATGTAGTCGTGATCGGCAGCGGGCTGATCGGTCTGGCGACGGCGTGGCGGCTGGCCGCAGACGGTATCCAGGTGACGGTGTGTGACCCGACGCCGGGCACCCAGACCTCCAACGTGGCCGCCGGCATGCTTGCCCCGGTCACCGAGGTGGAGTTCGGCGAGGACGACCTGCTGGCGCTCAACCTGGCCTCGGTCACCGCGTGGCCGGCCTTCGCCGCCGAGCTCGAGCAACTCACCGGACTGCCCGCAGGACTGCACCAGACCGGCACCCTCGCCGTCGCGTACGACGTCGACGACGCCGCCGCGCTCCGCAGGCTCGCCGACTACCAGCGTCGACTCGGCCTGGAGGTAGAGGAGCTGTCCGGTCGCGACGCCCGACGTCGCGAGCCACTACTCGCTACAGGCGTTTCCGGAGCCGTCTGGGTGCCCGGCGACCACTCCGTCGACAACAGGCAGGCGGTAGCCACGCTCCTCCGCGCCGTAGACCTGTCCGGCGTCCAACTCATCCGTCAGCGCGTCACTCGCGTCATCACCTCCGGTACGACGGCAACCGGCGTACTGCTCGACAACGGCGACACGGTGCACGCGGGGTACGTCGTTGCCGCCACCGGACCGTGGTCGTCGCAGTTGGAAGGTGTACCGGATGAGCTCCGCCCGCCAGTCCGTCCAGTGAAGGGCGAAGTACTGCGCCTGCGGGTCCCGGAGGCGTACCGGCCCGCGCTCCGGCACACAGTGCGAGCCACCGCGCGTGGTTTCTCGGTCTACCTGGTGCCGCGACCGGGTGGCGAGCTGGTCGTGGGTGCGACCACGAGTGAGCTCGGCTACGACACCCGAGTGCTGGCGGGCGGCGTGTTCGCACTGCTGCGTGACGCCCGGACGGTGTTGCCGATCTCCGACGAGCTCGAGTTCGTCGAGGCGATCGCCGGTCTGCGGCCCGCGACGCCGGACAACGCGCCAATCCTCGGCCCGTCCGGTGTGGATCGATTGCTGTGGGCAACCGGGCATTACCGGAACGGTGTGCTGCTGACCCCGGTCACCGCGCAGGTGATCGCCGACACGGTGCGCACCGGCACCCTGCCGGACCTCGCGAAACCTTTCCTCGTCAGCAGGTTCGTGCACTAGTTCACCGTTGCCGTCAGCAACCGGAACGCTTGTGAACGACAACAATGTAGTTCAGCCTTGAATTGTAACCATTGGATTACAGGCGTAACACCAACCCCAGTCGCCCCTGTTGTCACATCCGTACCAGCGAATACGGTCGGTTGACGTTCACACGGGGAGTTGAATGGGATGCGCAACGTCGTACGAGTTCTGACCGGGATCGCCGTACCGGTGCTGACCGCGGCCGTGATCACCGCCGGCTCACCCGGCTTCGGCGCCTACAAGGTCAAGCAGGGCGACACCCTGAGCCACATCGCGAACCGCTACGGCACGTCCGTCTCGCGGCTGGTCGCGCTGAACAACCTGCCCGGCAACGGCAACGCGATCTACGCCGGCGAGCTGCTCAAGGTCCCCACCAAGGGATCGGCGACCGCCAGCACGCCGGCGCAGCGCTCGCAGCTCGGCCGGGTGACGTACGTCGTGAAGTCCGGCGACACGGTCTCCGGGATCGCGAAGCGCTTCAAGTGCTCACAGGCCAACCTGCTGGCCGCGAACGGCCTGAAGCCGGGCGACCACATCTACGCGGGCAAGCCGCTGCAGGTCCCGGTGAAGATCCGCCCGAAGGCGAAGCCGCGGACCGACAACACGTTCGCGGGCCGCACGTACGCGGACCACGTCGTCGCGCAGGCGAACCGCAACCGGGCGATCCTGAAGAAGCGCAAGCTGCCGACCCGGTCCCACATGCGCTCACTGATCGTATCCACCTCGAAGCGGTACGGCGTCGACCCGGAGCTCGCCCTCGCGGTGAGCTGGCAGGAGTCCGGCTGGAAGCAGCGGGTCGTCTCCCCCGCCAACGCAGTCGGGGCGATGCAGGTGGTTCCGTCGACCGGCAAGTACACCTCGGGCATCGTCGGCCGGAAGCTCGACCTGCTCGACCCGGAGGACAACGTCACCGCCGGAGTCGTCCTGCTGAGCCGCCTGACCGGCGCCGCCCGCCTCGACCTTGCGGTCGCGGGCTACTACCAGGGCCTCGGCGGCGTGAAGAAGAACGGCGTCTACCCCGACACCAAGCTCTACGTCCAGAACGTCCTCCGCATCAAGGCCCAACTGGAACGCGGGTGGGACCCGCTGCGGTGAGCCTGGCGCTGTGACGCTTTGGCGTTATCTACACTCTCTGAGCAGGACTGTTTGGGGAGAGGCGGCTCACCGCAAGTGACGGACGACGTGGACATGCAGGTCAGCGACCGCCTCGTCGGGCGAGTGCTCGACGGTCGCTACCGCGTCGGCGCGCGCATCGCGAAGGGTGGCATGGCCACCGTGTACCAGGCACTCGACATGCGCCTGGACCGGACCGTCGCGCTCAAGGTGATGCACGACGGGCTCGGTGACGACGCCCAGTTCACCCGCCGCTTCGTCGCCGAGGCCCGCGCCGCGGCCCGCCTGTCGAACCCGAACGTGGTGGCCGTCTTCGACCAGGGTGACGACGACGGCACGCTGTTCCTGGCGATGGAGTACGTCCCCGGCCGCACGCTGCGTGACGTGATCCGCGCGGAGGCACCGCTCTCCCCCGCGCGTGCGCTGGACCTGCTCACGCCGATCCTCTCCGCGCTGTCGGCCGCACACGACGCCGGCATCGTGCACCGCGACATCAAGCCCGAGAACGTCCTGATCTCCGACAAGGGCGCTGTGAAGGTGGCGGACTTCGGTCTGGCCCGTGCGGTCAGTGCCAGCGGCAACACCGCCACCCAGGGCCTGCTGATGGGCACGGTGTCCTATCTGGCGCCGGAGCTGGTCACCGACGGCAGCGCGGACGCCCGCTCGGACGTGTACTCGGCCGGCATCCTCCTGTACGAGATGCTCACCGGCAACAAGCCCCACTCCGGCGACACCCCGATCCAGGTCGCCTACGCCCACGTCCACGCCGACGTACCCCCTCCGTCGCTCGAGCAGCCGAACATCCCGCCGTACGTCGATGCGCTCGTGCAGCGCGCGACGGCGCGTGACCGGGACCTGCGGCCGACCGACGCCCGGGTGTTCAGCCGGCAGGTGCACCGGGTGCGCAGTGCACTCGATGAAGGGCTGCCGGACGACCCCGAGCTGACCGGCGACCTGACCGTGCCGATCCAGCAGATCCGCCAGGACAGTGGGTACGACGACGGCTACACCCGCGGAGAGGCCGCTGAGCAAGGTGAGCTCCGCCACGACACCATCGTCGTACCGGTGGAGCAGGGACGCCCGACCGGCGGCCCGGCGAAGACAGCACCGCCGCCGCGGACCCCGCCGCCCGCACAGCCACAACAGCAGCGACGTAGGTCCCGCGGACCGATCGCGCTGATCGTGATCCTGGCGGCGGCGATCGCCATCGGCACAGCGGCCTGGTACTACGGCATTCACCGCTACACGACGACACCCGACCTGATGAACCTGCCGCCGGCGGCGGCGGCCTCCAGAGCGGCTGAGTCCGGTCTGCAGACCAGTCTCGACAACCAGGACTACTCCGAGGACATCAAGCAGGGCGAGGTCATGCGGACCGACCCGGCCCCGGGCGACCGGATCCGGAAGGACGGTGACATCGGTCTCACCGTTTCCAAGGGCCCGGAGCGCTACCGCGTGCCGCAGCTCGTCGGCCTGCAACTGGACGCCGCGCAGCAGGCGCTGTCCCCGATCAAGCTGATCACCGGGCAGATCAGCGAGCAGTACAACGAGTCCGTGCCGCAGGGCCGGGTGATCGCGATCAGCCCGAAGTTCAACACGATCGTCAAGCCGGGGACGGCGGTCAACTTCGCGGTCAGCAAGGGCAAACGGCCGATCACCGTGCCGGACCTGACCGGCAAGTCGTACCGTGACGCAAACAGGACGCTGCGCAAACTCGGCTTCGTCGTCGGCCGCAGCACGCAGTACGACGAGAAGGTCGCCGAGGGCAACGTGATCAGTCAGAGCCCGAACAGCGGGACGTTGTTCGCCAAGGACAAGGTCTCGCTGGTGGTGTCCCTCGGACCGCCGCTGGTCGACGTACCAGACGTCAAGCGGAAGACCACCGCGGACGCGCAGAAGATCCTCGGTGACGCGGGGTTCGTGGTCCGGGTGGAGAAGGCGCCGTTCAACCTCGGCCTGAACATCGTCGCCGCGCAGAACCCGGGCGCCGGCAAGAAGGTCAAGCCCGGAAGCACCATCGTGATCACTGTGCTGTAGATCACCGTTTTGCCTTACCTGTAAGGGTTCTGGTGAGATATCGGGCGTGAACCACCCCCGCATCGCCGTCCTGGCCCTGCTCGCGGTCGCGGCAGCCTGGGGCTCGACGTTCTTCCTGACCAAGGACCTGCTCACCAGGATGGACGTCGCCGACTACCTGGCGTTGCGGTTCCTGATCGCGTCGGTCGCGCTGATCCTGGTCCACCCACCCGCGATCGGGCGGTTGAGCCGCCTCGACCGCGGCCGCGCGGTGGCCCTCGGCGTCACCTACGGCATCGCCCAACTGGTGCAGACCGAAGGCCTGCGGCACACGTCGGCGAGCGTCTCCGGCTTCGTCACCGGCATGTACGTCGTGTTCACGCCGCTGCTCGGCGCGGTGATCCTGCGGCACCGGATCGGTCGCTGGGCCTGGGTCGCGGTGATCCTCGCCACGGTCGGCCTCGGCATCCTGTCGCTGCGCGGTCTCAGCCTGGGCAAGGGCGAGCTGCTCACGCTGGCCTCCGCCGGGCTCTATGCGCTGCACATCATCGGTCTCGGGGCCTGGTCGACGTCGAGGAACGCCTTCGGTCTGTCGTCACTGCAGATGGTCGTGATCACCTGTGTCTGTGCGATCGGTGCCGTGCCGGGCGGGTTCTCCGTCCCGAGCACCGGCGGCGACTGGGTGGCCGTGGTGTACATGGCGCTGGTCGCCGGAGCGCTCGCGCTGATCGTCCAGACCTGGGCCCAGGCACACCTGACTCCCACTCGAGCGGCGATCGCCATGACAATGGAGCCGGTGTTCGCGTCGGCGTTCGCGGTGCTGTTCGGTTCGGACAGTCTGACCTGGCGGATGCTGGTCGGCGGCGCACTGGTGGTGTCGGCGATGTATCTGGTCGAGCTGGCACCACGGCGTAAGTTCGAGGCGCAAGTGCAGCACCTGGCGCAATAGGAGTGCGGATGCGGGACGACAGCGGGAGGCGCGGCCGGTGGTACCCGGTCGTCGTCATCGCGGTCCTGCTCTCAGTCCTGGCCGCCGGCGCGATCAGCAACCTCGTGCGGCATCCACAGCCTCGTCTGGTCGCGGAGGGCATCCCGGGTCGCCCGTCCGCGCTTCCGGCGTCGTCACGCAGTAGCGACAAGTACGACGACCTGGTCCGGCACGCACTGGCCGACCTCGACGGGCTCACCCTGCCCAACGGCGCCGCACTGGCCGGCTGGGACGGCCCATGGCGGTACGTCTGGCCGCGGGACGCGTCGTTCGTCGCGGTCGCGCGCTGCGCGATCGGACAGTACGACCAGGCGCTCGACGTACTGTCGTTCCTGGACCGGGTGCGGCCGTCGGCGGGGCGATGGGAAGCGCGGTACACCGACAGCGGCGGTCTGGTCGGCGACGGTCGCTCGCAGCAGCTGGACGGGTCGGGGTGGGTGCTGTGGGCGACGTGGTTCTGTCACGCCGGCGGTAAGTACTGGGATCTGGTGCGGCAGTCCGCCGACCAGATCATCAAGGAGCTCGGGTCCGACGGACTGCCTGCGCCGTCGTCGGACTACTGGGAGCGCCCCGAGAGCGAGCTGACACTCGGCACGGTCGCACCGCTGCTGACCGGGCTGCGGTCGGCGGTCCGGATCGCCACCGACCAGCAGCACCCAGCTGAGGCCGCTCGCTGGCGGAGTGCACTCGACACGTTGTCGAAAGCAACCGACAAGACATTCGGACCGGACTACCCGCGGACCCCGGCGCAGGCGACCAGCTTCGTCGAGCCAGGTGTCGCACCGATCAGCCTGGACGGCGGTGCGGATGCGATCGTCACTGTGCTCGGTCCACCCTTCGCTCCGGCCCGGCCCGTCGTCACCACGGCCATCAACCGAACTCACGCCGTACTGACCCAGCCGAACGGTGGAGTGACGCCAGGAGAAGACTGGCGAGCTGACGGGGTGTCGTGGACGCCGCAGACCGCGTTGTTCGCGCTGAGTGCGGCAGCGCGCGGTGACAAGGCCACGGCGAACAGTCTGCTCTCGTGGCTCGATCAGCACCGGACGAGCACCGGTGCATTGCCGGAGAAGGTCAATAGGGATCTGCAGCCGGCCGGCGAGGCACCACTCGGCTGGACCGCCGCACTGGTCGTCCTCGCCGACTCTGCTCTGCAGAACCCTCTGCCTATCCCCTAGTCAGACACGACGTAGGTCAGCAGATCTCCATGACGTCGTGCGTCGGAGCATCCGGGCGGGTAGTACTCGTCTTGCCGCTGTAGAAGAACGCCGTCGAGGCGATGTCGTCCTGCAGCGGGAGGTAGCGGCCGCCGGACCGCCAGCCGAGGGCCTGGACGTCGACGCGGAGCTTCTCCTTGAAGCGGATCGGGTCTGGGAGGTGGAAGCGGTACATGCCGAACCGCTGCTGGCTCTGGTACTGCCCGTCCGGCCGGATCACCTGCGGCATCCCGAGGTACGGCGTACTGAACTCGGTGTACCCGCCCAGGTCCGGTACGTCGAAGTTCCACGCGCCACCGAAGTAGTCCTCGGTACCGGTGCCGCAGATGGTCGGGAACTCGTCGTCGCCGTCCAGATAGAACTTCACCTCGCCCTCACCCCACCAGCCGGTGCTGTTGACGCCCCAGGCCAGGTAGGTGCCGACGTAGTGACCAGGACCCTCCACACCGTCGAGCAGCGTGTGGACCGTCGCGGACGGCAGCAGGTTGCTCCGTCGCCACTGGGTGTGCAGGTACGCCGACTTGTCGGGCACCGCGCCGAGCCAGTAGTCCACCTGGAAGTACACGACCACGGCCTCGTCGTGCGTGTTCTCCAGCGTCAGCGTGGCCTGCTGCTGGAACGGCATCTCCCAGTAGCAGTTGAAACCACCGTTCGGGTTCACGGCGACCGGGAGCGAGTTCACCTGCGCGAACTTGCCCCAGCCGGAGCAGAAGAAGTCCCCGACCGGCGCCTCGATCGCGGGCGCCTCGTCACCGTCCCAGTGCCCGCGCAGGACCAGCCGGCGCCAGTGGTCGACGTGCGTGGTGAGCCAGATGTGCGTGATGCAGCCGGAGCCGGCGATGTCGGCCAGCGTCGCGGTCTCCCCCGGCCCGATCTCGATCGACGGCGAGACCTTCCAGCCCTGGCCGAGGTCCCGGGCCGCGCGCGCACCGGTCCCCTCGGTCCGCCGCCCACCCTGACCGGGCTCGCCGGTCGGGTTCTCCGCACTGATGGAGCGCGTCTCGACGTCGGCGAGCGCGCTGATGCCGGTGAGATTCCCAAGAGTCATACCCGCGACCTTAGGCGCGACCAGGTCCGCCGAGAAATCGATTGCCCGCCAAGTGGACGCGCGGCGGAACTGTCCGGGCGCGAGGAGCGGTCAGCAGGCGCTGACCTTTGCCGTCAGGCCGGTGAAGGAGACGCAGGCCCAGGGGCGGCCCTGGTCGCGCTTGGCGCGGACGATGAGCGGGTAGGCGTCGGCGCCGCGGACCTGCGGGTTCTTCTCGGTCGGGAGTGACCCCACCGCGCCGCCGCGCGCCTCGGCCGCGGCCCGGACCTCTGCGACGGTGGCTACGCTCTCCGACGCCTTCTGCGCCGCCTTCTGGGCATCCGTCGCGACCTCGAGGGCGAACTTGATCTCGGGCGGCTTCGACCAGGTCGTCTGTGACACCGGGATGATCAGCCCGAACATCACCAGCCCGATCGCGGTGATGATCTGCCGGATCCGCCGGGTCTGATCGGTCAGCAGCAGCCCGGCGCAGCAGATCGCCAGGAAGACCGTCAGCCCGCGCATGATCCAGTGCCGGTCCAGTCGCCCGTCCACCGCGAGTCCGGCCGCGAGAGCGATCACCAGGCAGAGCACGGCCGCACCCAGCGCCCGCACCCGTGGAGACAGAGATTGCATGCCGCAGACGATAGACGGCACGCCTTCAAGAACCCGCAGCCACCTGCCGCGCGACCGAACGAGGTCCGGTGTGCTCGACCCGCGTCCAGCCCTTCCAGCCGCGCTCCTCCAGGATCGCCAGCAGGTGCACGCTGTGCGGCGACGATTCGACCATGACCGCGTCGAGCAGATCGACGAACTGATCGTCGAGGCTGTCCCCATCCAGTTCATCGGCTTCGACAGCGCGCAACAGCAGGCGTTCGAGGATGTCGGCGAGCTCGACGATTCGCGGATCACCGACCGGCCAGTCGAGTGCACTGCTGATCAGGCTGTAGAGCTCGACCATGTCGGGATCGTCCAACTGCTGGTGCTTGCTGGCGATCACGGCCCCGATCGACTCCGGCGCTCGCGCGGCGACCACGATCCAGGCATCCCGTTCCATCTCGAGGTAGCGCTCCTCGACACCAAGCCCGCGCAGTCGGTCGAGATACCCCACGACGCTCTGCGGCAGCGCCAGGTGCTCGCCGGCTGACAACCGGGCGAGCCTCGTGCGAGTGTCCTGCAGGCGGCGTACCTCGGCGCGCAACTGCTCGTCGATCCCGCGAACGCCGTCGGCGAACTCGTCCGGTCCGGCATCGAGAAGCTCCTGCACCCGCGCCAGCGGTACGCCGGCATCCGCGAGGGTGCGGATCCGGATCAGTCGCACCACCGCGGCCGCGTCGTACGTGCGGTACCCGGAGTGGTCGCGGGCAGGCTCCGGCAGCAGCCCGATCTGGTGATAGTGGCGTACGGCGCGCACAGTCGCCCCGGCGTACGCGGCCAGCTCGCTGATGGTGAGCATGCGACTCAGCCTGCCTCAGGCGATCTTCCGGCGGTAGGCGGCGAGCGCGACGACGTACGCCACGACCAGGATGCCGACGCACCACGCGAGGGCGACCCAGATGTCGCCGCCGACCGGCTGCCCGGCGAGCAGGTTGCGGATCGAGTCGACGATCGACGTCACCGGCTGATGCTCGGCGAACCAGCGCACCGGACCCGGCATGGTCTGCGTGGGCACGAAGGCCGAGCTGACGAACGGCAGGAAGATCAGCGGGTACGCGAACGCGCCCGCGCCCTCGACGGACGCCGCGGAGAGTCCGGGGATCACGGCGATCCAGGTCAGGGCCAGCGTGAACAGGACCAGGATGCCGGCCACCGCGAGCCACGCCCGGACGCCGGCACTCGAGCGGAAACCCATGATCACCGCGACGCCGACGATGATCACCAGCGAGATCAGGTTGGCGACCAGCGAGGTCAGCGCATGGGCCCAGAGCACGCCCGACCGCGCGATCGGCATCGACTGGAAGCGTTCGAAGATCCCGGACTGCAGATCGGTGAAGAGCCGGAAGGCGGTGTACGAGATGCCCGAGGCGACGGTGATCAGCAGGATCCCGGGCAGCAGGTAGTTCACGTACGAGTCCGTGCCGGTGTCGATCGCGCCGCCGAAGACGTACACGAACATCAGCATCATCGCGACCGGCGTGATCACGGTGGTGATGATGGTGTCGACGCTGCGGGTGACGTGGCGCAGGGTCCGGGTCGTGATTACGCCGGTGTCCGTGAAGAACTGCTTGGTGGAAGTCATCGTTGTTCCTCGTTGGTCGCGCCGATGATGGCGAGGAAGATCTCTTCGAGCGTGGGCTGCTTCTCGACGTACTCGACCTGCGCGGGCGGGAAGAGCTGCTTGAGCTCGGCGAGGGTGCCGTTGGCGATGATCCGGCCGTGGTGCAGGATCGCGATCCGATCGGCCAGCTGTTCGGCCTCGTCCAGGTACTGCGTGGTGAGCAGCACCGTCGTTCCCTGGCCGGCGAGTTCCTTGACCAGGCCCCACACCTCGAGGCGGGCCTCGGGGTCCAGTCCGGCAGTCGGCTCGTCCAGGAAGAGCACCGGTGCGTCGCCGATCAGGCTCATCGCGATGTCGAGGCGACGACGCATGCCACCCGAGTACGTCGACGCCCGGCGAGCGCCCGCCTCGGTGAGCGCGAACCGGGCGAGCAGGTCGTCCGCGACCCGGGCCGGGTTCTCCAGGTGCCGCAACTTGGCGACGAGGACGAGATTCTCCCGGCCGGTGAGGATGTCGTCGACGGCGGCGAACTGACCGGTGAGACTGATCGACTCCCGGACGTTCGCCGGTTGGGTGCCGACGTCGAAACCGTTGATGTGCGCGGTCCCCGCGTCGGCCTTCAGCAGCGTGGCGAGAATCCGTACCGTCGTCGTCTTGCCCGACCCGTTGGAGCCGAGCAACGCGAAGATGCTGCCGCGCGGCGCGTCGAAGTCCACGCCCCGCAGTACCTCGACCTCCCCGTAGGACTTGGCGAGTCCCCGCACGCTGATCGCCGTACCGCTCATGTCTGTCCGCCTCTCGTTTCCGGGTAGCTTGCCGGGTTGACGCAGCGTCAAGGTCAAGCCGTTCGGCGCAGGGTTGTGGCCGTTGGTCGCGGGGCGCGCCGGTCAGGATCGTGTGACGCGGACGGTCCTGGCAGATTCGGAGTCCCACCGCCCCCTAGGGAATGGATCCGGATCGTGGCTGATGACGTGACCGAGAACCCGGGCTCCTGGAGCATTTCGCGGCGTCGAGCACTGCAGCTCGGTGGAGGTGCGGCCGCCGTCGGCGCCGTCCAACTGCCGGCGCTGCGGACCGAAGCGGCGCCCAGCGGGAATCAGGCCGTGCTCACCGAAGGCACCAACTTCATGGTGTCGGTGTCGCCGGACGGGAAGTGGCTGGCGTTCGACCTGGTGACAGCGATCTGGGTGACACCGGCCGCGGGCGGTACGGCGCGGCGCCTCACCGACGACCTGCAGGACGCGACCCGCCCGCGCTGGGCGCCGGACGGCCGGTCGATCGTGTTCCAGTCGTACCGGGACGGGAACTTCCATCTCTGGTCGATCGCACCGGACGGTAGTGGCCTCCGGCAACTGACCTCCGGGCGCGACGACCACCGCGAACCGCAGGTCGCCCCCGACGGCCGCTCGATCGTCTTCTCGTCCGACCGCGGTGGCAACGGCAGCTACGGCGTACACCGGCTCGATCTCGCGAGCGGCGCGATCGTGGCGCTGACCGACGACCTGAGCGAGGAGGCCGAGCCGACCGTGTCGCCGGACGGTACGAAGATCGCGTTCACCGTCGACACCAGTTCGATCGTCGAGCTCGACCTCACCACGGGTGCGCGTACGACGCTGGTCGCGGCAAAGACCGGGATCACGGTGTTCGGGCCGTCGTACTCCCCCGCGGGGAAGCTGGCCTACGTACGGCTGACCGGGCCGACGTGCGATCTCGTGGTGGACGGTCAGCAGGTGACGACCGGCAAGGACGTGTTCGCGCTCCCGCCGTCGTGGGCGTCCGCGACCGACCTGTTCTACAGCGCCGACGGTTCGGTGCACCGGTATCACGCCGGCGGCGGGCACACCGTCGTACCGTTCTCGGCGACCGTTCCGGTGACGTCGAAGCGGCCACGGCCGAAGGCGCCGGACCTCGAGTCGCCGGCGAAGCGGCCGGTGCGCGGGATCGCGAGTCCGACTGTGTCGCCGGACGGGAAGTGGCTCGCGTTCCGGGCACTCAACGCGCTCTGGCTGGCGCCCACCGACGGCAAGAGCCGGCCGCGGCAACTGGTGGCCGACGGCTACTTCAACTCCGACCCGGACTTCTCGCCCGACGGCAAGACGTTGCTCTACGCAAGCGATCGGGACGGTACGGCGGACCTCTGGCTGCACGATCTCGCGACGGGCAAGGACACCAAGTTGTCAGGCCTGCCCGGCGCACAGACCGCACCGCGGTACGCACCGGACGGCCGGCGGATCGCGTACCAGGACCAAGACGGGATCGCGTGGGTCCTCGACGTCACCTCCGGGCAGGTCCGCCAGCTCACCCCGACGCTGTTCCAGCCCGGCCGGGTCAGCTGGTCGCGCGATGGGAAAACGCTCGTCCTGGCCGCGGTCAAGCCGTTCTCCAAGCGCTTCCGCGAGGGCACCAGCCAACTCCTGTACGTCGACGTCGCGACCGCCACCCTCGAGTACGCCGAGCCGATGCCGTTCCGCTCGCTCGCCACCCGCGGGGACGACGGGCCGGTGTTCTCCCCCGACGGCAGCCACCTCGCGTTCGTCGTCGAGAGCCTGCTGTACGTCGTACGGGTCGACGCCCGTGGCCGGTCCGCCGGCGAGCCCCGCGCGATCACCGCCGAGGTGACCGACTCACCGGTCTGGCAGGACGACCGCACGCTGCTCTACCTGAACAACGGAAAGTTGCGCCGGACAACGATCGCCGGCGGCCGTCCGGAGACCGTCAAGCTCGACCTCCAGTACCGGCGGGCGATCGTCGATCAACACGTCACCATCCACGCGGGCGCGTTGTGGGACGGTCGTTCGACGACCCTCCGCCAGGACGTCGACATCGTGATCGACGGTGCGCGAATCGCCGCCGTACGGCCGCATGCGGGTCGCGCGGACGTCGACGCGTCGCACCTGACCGTGATGCCGGGGCTGATCGACGCGCACAACCACTGGCACCTGCGCGGACGGGCGTGGGGTGCGCGGCAGGGCAACCTGTGGCTCGCGTACGGCATCACCAGCACCCGCTCCCCCGGCGACCCGGTCTACCAGATGCAGGAGACCCGCGAGGCCCTGGCCAGCGGGGCGCTGCGCGGACCGCGGTACTTCGCAACCGGCGAGGCGATCGACGGGTCGCGGGTCTACTACAACTTCATGCGGCCGACGCTCTCGATCCAGCAGCTCGGTCTGGAGCTCGATCGCGTCGAGGGGCTGGCCTACGACCTGGTGAAGACGTACGTGCGGCTGCCGATCGAGTACCAGCGGCGGGCGATCGCGTTCGTACACCAACTCGGGCTGCAACTGTCGTCGCATTACCTCTATCCCGCCGAGCATCTCGGCATGGACGGAATGGAACACACCGGCGCGACGAACCGGCTCGGCTACTCGCATACGGTCAGCCGGCTGGGCCGCGCGTACGCCGATGTGGTCACGCTCTTCACCCGCGCCGGGTTGTCCGTGACCCCGACGCTGTTCAACTCGACGATGGCGCACGTCGACGATCCCTCGCTGCTGACCGACCGGCGTACGACGACGCTCTATCCGTCCTGGGAGTACGACGCGCTGATCGCCGAGGTCAACACCGCGAAGGGACCGGCCGGCGTCACCACCCGCGAACTCCTGCGGGGCAACGTCGACATGGTCCTCCGCATCCACCGCGGCGGCGGCCTGGTCATCTCGGGCACCGACACGCCCCTCGACAACATGGCCGTCTCGCTGCACGCCAACCTCCGCTCGATGGTCGCCGGCGGCTTCACCCCCTACGAGGCCCTCACCACCGCGACGCGGAACCCGGCCAAGTGGCTCGGTCTGGACGGCAAACTCGGCGTCGTCCAGGCCGGCGCCCAGGCGGACCTGTCCTTCGTCACCGGCGATCCGCTGGCAGACATCCGCGCAGCCGCCGCCGTCGACCGCGTCATGACCGCCGGGAATCTCTACACGGTCGACAACCTGCTGGCGCCGTACGCCGCCGGGGCGCAGGTCACTCCAGCCGTCCGCACAGCCAACGCCCCGCAACCCCTCACCCGACCCCAAGCCCACGCCACGGACTCCACCTACTGGTGGCACGAACCCGAATGGCTCCACCGAGCCTGCTGCGAAAGCTGACCCCCCGCGTTTGGCGAGCCCTCGGTGGGGAGCTTGAACACCCTCCGGAGACCTTGAACAGGTAATAACCTGTTCAAGGTCCCGGTTATCTCTCCAACCCCCCGATGGCCGGTCAGAACGTGGTGGTGAGTTCCTGGGTCTGGCCGGTTTCGGAGGCTCGGTACGCGGACTCGATGATGTCGATCACGTGGCGGGCGTGTTCGGCGGTGACGATCGACGGGGTGCCGTCGCGGACCCAGTCGACGAGTTGCATGACGTCCTCGAACACGTGCTGCTCCTCGATCTCCCGGTGTACGCCGGTCACGTGCGGGAGCAGCGCCTGGTTGCCGGGGCCGCGCGGCGAGAGCTCGGAGGCGTCGCGGTTCGGGAAGTCGAACGGTACGTCGTTCAGCAGCAGTCCGTCGATCGTTCCCGCCGTACCGAAGTAGGCACCGCCGAAGCCACCGCGCATCGAGCCGGCCGCGGTTCCGGTCGCGACGCAGAACAGGTTGTCGCCGAAGTCGATCAGCACGATCGTGTTGTCGTCGGCCTCCGTCGCCACGTCCGCGCCGGCGCTTCGGCGCACCGGAATCCGCACACCGGACATCGCCGTCACCCGCCGGGCCGGCCCGAGAATCCCGGTCACCGAATGCAGCGCGTACACGGTCATGTCGTACATCGGCCCGCCACCGGGCTTGCGGAAGTACCACGACGGATCGATGTTCGTCAGTACGTCGTTCCCGCCGCGCACCGACTCGTCCTCGTGATACGTCCCGAAGGCTGCTCCACAACTCACCCAGGACAACGTCCCGATGGCGCCCTCGGCGATCAGTTCGCGGGTCCGCACGTGATGCGGTCGCAGCATCTCCCCCGGCGAGGCAACGATCCGCAGATCGTTGGCGGCCGCGAGTTCGATCAGCTCCGTCGCCTCCGCCACAGTCACCGTCATCGTCTTGTTGAAGTGCACATGCTTCCCGGCCTGCAACGCGAGCTTCCCCTGCTCGTAGTGCAGGCCGATCGGCGAGGCGATCGTGACCGCGTCGACGTCGCCGCGCGCCAACAGTTCCTCGTACTCCGTGAACGCGCGCTCCACGCCGAATTTCCCGGCCGCTGCCTCCGCCCGCCCCGGCACCGGATCACACACCGCGGCCAGCGTCACCCGCCCCGCGAGATCCGCTTGCCCCAGATGCGGAAGGAGCCCACGCACCGAGATACTCCCTGCCCCGACAACCCCGATCCGCACCGAATCCGCCATACCAGCGATCGTATTGTCCCCACCGACCCCACGCGCCCCCACGCGCGTCCGATGTCGCCTATCTGGGCGGGAGACCGTCGAGGACAGCGGCGAGAGTCTGCGGGTCACGGCGGGCGATGTTGTGGCCGACGGGAATGTCGTGAACCTGCCAGGCGGGGTCGTTGCGCAGTCGCTCGGTCAAGGCTTCGAACGGGGTGCCCGGCCACGAGCCACCGCTGATGAAACTACGACGTAGTGCGGGCCATGCGTTGTCCTTCAGCCTGATCGACTGGACAAAGCTCGGCAGCGGGTGCGGTCGCGCACGAGGATCGAGACCGTCCGGTACGGCGACCCACCGCCCGTCCGCGCCGGCGCCCGCGATGAACTGCTCACGAAACATCTCACTGGTCAACGTCCAGCACGAATCGCCATCGCCCGGAACGTACGCGTCGATAAAGACAACGTGCTCGAGCCGATCGCCCAGCCGATCCGCGACACCGGCGATCACCATCCCGCCGTAACTGTGCCCGCACAGCGCGACCGGCGTCCCGTCGCTGCGCTCGATGACGTCGGCGACCTGGTCGATGTGCGTATCGAGATTCGCCGGGCCGTCGAGATCGGCCGGGCCGTCCAACTCCAACCCGGCCGGCGTCACCGCCTCCACCTCGTGCCCGAGCCGCGCCAACTCCGACGCCACCCCGTCAAACACCCACCCGCCCTGCCAACCCCCAGGCACCATCACAAATTTCACCGCGCCATCCTAGGTGCAGGCGGAGGGATAACCGTTGGTGTTGGGGGTTGTCTGCTGGTGTGGGAGCGAAGAACCCCCACTTCGAGGGGTTAACCCCTCTTGGCAGGACGGGCGGACACGGGGCGGCGCGGCGTGATCGGGCGGCGGGGCTTGGGTGGTCAGGGTGGCGTGGTGTCCAGGGGGTTGGTGGTGATTCTGGTGGCGAGGCCGGAGGTGATCGCGCGGGCGGCTGAGCTGGTGGGCTTGCGGGCGGACTGGGCCTCGAAGCAGGCGAGGAACTCGGTGGTGAGGCCGAGGCGGGGGTACTGCCGGAGTACTTCGGCGCGGAAGGCCGGCGTGAAGTCCTCGACGTTCTTGCCCACGATGTCCAACGCGGCCGCTCGCGACAGCAGGTGGCCCTCAGCGTCGTCGGACACGTCGACGTCGGGCCACATATGCCTGACGATGACCTCGCCGAGGCGTTCGCGGCGCTCACTCGGCCACCCCGCACCGGAGGTGAACACCCGCGCGACATGACCACTCGCCTCCTCGAAGGCCACGGTGTGGCTGTCGAACTCCGGCGCCAGGCTGATGTCATGGAACATCGCGGCCACGAACAGCAACTCGGCGTCGTAGCGGATGCCGTGCTGATCGCCGTACCCCGCCGCCCACACGTACACGCGGTGCGAGTGGCTCAGCAAGGCCGGCGACAGGTACGCCGACGCGACATCCACCGCCGCCGACGAAGCAGCCGTATCAGGAATCATGCTTCGACCGTACGGCGCTGCACGCCCACACCGCTGGTCCAATCCGACGACCAGCACATGGGCCACCACAACGAGTCGCTGGAGACGTTGAGCTACGTCGCCGCTGTGACCAAGCGGATCAAGCTGGGTACGGCGATTCTCGTGGCACCGCTGCATGTACCGGTGATGCTCGCGCGCCGGCTCGCGACGCTGGACCGGTTCAGCGGCGGCCGCGTCGTCGCGGGTCTGGGGCAGGGCTGGCAGCACAACGAGTTCGAGACGGCGAACGTGTCGAGCAGTCGCACAGGCGCCCGTACCGAGGAGTTCATCGCCGCGCTGCGCGCGGTCTGGGGATCGGACCCGGTGCGGCACGAGGGCGAGTTCTATCGGATCGCGCCGTCGGACGTGAGTCCTAAACCGGTCCAGGAACGGATTCCGGTGCTGCTCGCTGCGAACTCACCGGCCGCCGTCCGGCGTGCCGGCCGGATCGCGGACGGCCTGATCCCGATCAGCTCGTCGGCGCAGGACCTGCGTGCCGTCGTACGTGCCTTCCACACCGCCGCCCGGGAAGCCGATCGCGACCCCGAGGACCTCGTGGTGGTCAACCAGGCGCCGTGGCCGACCCCGATCACCAGCGAACCGCTCGGCGACAACCGGCCGTTCCTGGGCGGGTCGCCCAAACAGATCGCCGAAGACCTGGCCGCAGCCCGCGAGACCGGCGCAACCCAGGTCTACCTGGCCGCCGCCCAAGGCCTCGGCCTCGCCGAAGGCCTGCAAGCGACCGACCTGAACCAGTTCCTCGACCTGCTCGCCGAGGTCGTCCAAGCAGCCAACCAGCTCGGCGTCCTCGCACCATGAAGATCCGGCGGTCTGCGGGATCTCAAAGCCTCATCGGTTGCCGTGCTGCGCCCGCTTCTAGAACGGGAGTTTGGGTTGGGGTGGGGCGTGGGTGGGGTCTACGCCGTCGAAGAGGCTGCTGACCGACTCGCCGTCGTGGATGCGTTTGATGGCTTCGGCGAACAGGCCCGAGACCGACGTGACCTCGAGTTCGGGGAAGCCGTCGGGGCGGGGAACCGTGTCGGTGCTGATGACCTCGGTGATCGACGGGTGGGCGCGGAGGCGGTCGACGGCAGGCCCGGCGAACAGGCCGTGGGTGCAGGCGACAGCGGCCTGCGTGCAGCCGCGGTCCTTCAGGCGGTCGAGGAGTTCGATGATCGAGCCGCCGGTGGCGATCTCGTCGTCGAGGACGATCGCGCGTTTGCCGGCCACGTCGCCGACGATGGTGTCGATCACGACGCGGTCGTCGGCGAGGCGGCGCTTACTGCCGGCCGCGACCGGGGTGCCGAGCAGGCGGGCGAACTGGGTCGCGGTCTTGGCGTTGCCGAGATCCGGACTGACGACGACCGTGTCCGACAGGTCGCGACCGCGGAAGTGGTCCGCGAGGACGCCGATCCCGGTCAGGTGGTCGACCGGGACCGAGAAGAAGCCGTGCACCTGCGGCGCGTGCAGCGCCATCGTGAGCACCCGGTTCACCCCGGCGGTGGTCAGCATGTCGGCGACCAGCCGGCCGCCGATCGAGATCCGCGACGAGTCCTTCTTGTCGGACCGCGCGTACGCGTAGTGCGGGATGACCGCGGTGATCTGCTGCGCCGAAGCGCCCCGGGCGGCGTCGATCATCAGCAGCAGCTCCATCAGGTGCTCCTGCGTCGGCGGCACCAGCGGTTGCACGATGTACACATCGCGTTGCCGACAGTTCGCCTGGAGTTGGACCTGTAGGCAGTCGTTGCTGAAACGATGGATCTCGACAGGAGAAAGCGGTACGCCGAGATCTCTACAGATCTGCTCCGCCAACTCGGTGTGGGCATTTCCGCTGAACACGACGATCTCTCGCACGGCTCTCCCCGAACGCTGCAAACCCGACAGCTGCACCCTAACCGATCAGGCGCGCCAGGGTTTCCGCAGCACTCCGGCAGTCGGCCGTCGAAGCGTCCAGATGCGTGACGACCCGCAGTTGCGTGGCCCCGACCCCACCGACCAAAACGCCCTGGTCCTTCGCGGCCGCGACGACTTCGGCGACGGACTTGCCCGTGGCCGACAGGTCCGCGACGACGATGTTCGTGTCGACCTGGTCGGGTTTCACCGAGCCGGGCGCCGCGTCGGCGAGCACCTCGGCGATCAGGCGAGCGTTGGCGTGGTCGTCGGCGAGACGCTCGATGTTGTGGTCGAGCGCGTAGAGCCCAGCAGCAGCCAGTACGCCGGCTTGGCGCCAGCCGGCACCGAGACGCTTCCGCCACACCCGCGCCTCGCGGATCAGCTCCGTGGAGCCGACGAGGACCGAGCCGACCGGCGCGCCCAGGCCCTTCGAGAGGCAGACGCTGGCGGCCGCGGCGCGGGACGCGTACGACGCCACCGTGCGCCCGCTCGCGACGGCCGCGTTCCACAACCGGGCGCCGTCGAGGTGCAGGGGCAGGCCGCGCGCTTCGAGCTCGTCCGCGAGGGCGTCGTACCCGTGCTGGATCGCGCCGCCGCCGAAGTTGTGGGTGTTCTCGACCGAGACGGCCGACGTGGTGACGAAGTACGGGCCGAGGTCGGGCGCGATCAGGGCGCGGATCTGCTCCAGGTCGATCTGCCCGGACGGGGCGCTCCAGGTCCGGGTGGTGACGCCGCTGACGGCCGCGTGCGAGCCGAGCTCGGCGCGGACGATGTGGGCGCTCGCCTCGCACAGCACCTCGCCGCCGCGCGGCACGAGCCCGCGGACGCCGAGGACATTCGCGAGCGAGCCCGTCACGGTGAAGAGCCCGGCCTCGTGCCCGAGCAGGCCGGCGACCCGCCCCTCCAACGCGTTGACGGTCGGATCCTCGCCGTACACGTCGTCGCCGACCGGCGCCGCCGTCATCGCTGCGAGCATCTCCGCCGATGGCCGGGTGACGGTGTCGGAGCGGAGGTCGACGACGCCCGAGGTCACGCCTGGGCTCCCCGCAGCCGCTCGGCGACCAGGAACGCGATCTCCAGCGACTGGTGCCGGTTCAGCCGCGGGTCGCAGGCGGTCTCGTAGCGGTTCACGAGGTCCTCCGCGACCAGCTCCTCACCACCACCGAGGCACTCGGTGACGTCGTCGCCGGTGAGCTCCATGTGGACGCCGCCCGGCCACGTGCCGACCTGCTCGTGCGCGTCGAAGAAGCCCTGGACCTCGTCCATCACGTCGTCGAAGTTGCGGGTCTTGTACCCGTTCGGCGTCTCGTAGGTGTTGCCGTGCATCGGGTCGCACACCCACGCGATCGGCGAGCCGTGGTCGCGGACCGCCTCCAGCAGCGGCGGCAGCGCCTCGCGGATCTTCCCGGCGCCCATCCGCGTGATGAACGTGAGCCGCCCCTCGACGCCCTTCGGGTTCAGCTTGTCGATCAGCTCCCGGATGTACTCCGGGGTCGTGGTCGGGCCGATCTTGACGCCCAGCGGGTTCGACAACGAGGCGAGGAACTCGACGTGCGCGCCGTCCAGCTGCCGGGTCCGCTCCCCCACCCACAGCAGGTGGCCGGACACGTCGTACGGCTGCTCGGTCCGCGAGTCGATGCGGGTCAGGGCGTGCTCGTACTCGAGGATCAGCGCCTCGTGGGACGCATAGAAGTCGACGGTCTTGAACTCGTCCGAGGTGGCGCCACAGGCCCGCATGAACGCGAGCGCGCGCTCGATCTCGGACGCCAGCTGCTCGTAGCGCCGGCCGACCGGGGACGACTTCACGAAGTCCGTGTTCCAGGCGTGCACCTGGTGCAGGTCGGCGTACCCGCCGGTGGTGAACGCGCGGGTCAGGTTCAGCGTGGCGGCGGCCGCGTTGTAGACGCCGCGGAGGCGCTGCGGGTCCGGGATCCGGGACTCGGGGGTGAAGTCGAAACCATTCACGGCGTCGCCACGGTACGACGGGAGCGTCACGCCGTCCCGCGTCTCCTCGCCGGACGAGCGCGGCTTGGCGTACTGACCGGCGATCCGGCCGATCTTCACGACCGGCACGCTCGCGGCGTACTGCAGCACGACGGACATCTGCAGGAGCACCCGGAGCTTGGCCCGGATGTTCTCGGCGGTGACGCCGGCGAACGTCTCGGCGCAGTCGCCACCCTGCAGGATGAACGCCTCGCCGCGGGCGACAGCGCCGATCTTGGTGGTCAGGTCGTCGCACTCACCGGCGAACACCAGCGGCGGCAGCGTCCGGAGCTCGGCGATCACCTGGTCCAGCGGGGCCGACTCCGGCCACTCCGGCTGCTGCAACGGCTTCAAGGCCCGCAGCTCGTCCAGGGTCGGAACCCCGGGCACTTCCCCCGTCGTCAACGTCGCGAATTGCATGCCCTCAGCCTAGTAGAGCCCCCACCACCCCCGCCTCTCCGTCTCACCACATCAGGCTGGGGAGGATCCCGTACCCGATCCGGGCACACGATCCTCCCCAACCCACTTATCCACAGGAGAGCAAGTGGCGAGCGGCTGGATGGGGTGCCCGGTGCATGTTCTGGGGCGTGGAGGTTGATGATGCGCGGTCGTTCGTGGAGCTGCGGCGTTGGCAGGCGGGTGCGTTCACGCGGGCGCAGGCGGCGCGGCACGGGGTCACCGACAAGGTGCTGAGGCGCGGCGTACGGGCGCGACAACTGCAGCGATTCCATCCGGGCGTGTACGTCGATTTCACCGGACCGCTGCCGTGGGAGACCAGGGTGTGGGCCGCACTCCTCACGTGTGGACCGGGGGCAGCCCTCACCGGCCAGACCGCGTTGCGCGCCCACGGTGTCGACGGGCATCAGCGCGACGACCGGATCCATGTCGCGGTGCCGCACGCGCGACGGGTCGATCCGAAGCCAGGTGTCGTCCTCAGCCGGCACCGTGACCTCTCAGCGATCCTGCACTCCTCACGGCGCCCGCGGACGGTCCGACTCGAGGTGGCATTGCTCCTCACGGCAAGCGCGCAGCAGGATGTTTCGCGGCGGGCCGCCGTACTGCTGGATGCCTGTCGACAGCGTCGCACCACGCCGGACCGGATCCTCGCCGAGCTGCCCGCACTGCCAAGTCTCGCCGGACGCAGCACCCTCCGGCGGATCCTGGCCGATGCGTCGGACGGGGTGCAGTCCTTCCTCGAGCACGCGTACCTGCGACGCGTCGAGCGAGCGCACGGCCTACCGCGCCCTCGGCGGCAGGTCCGCGCGACGACCGAGCAGGGTGTCGTCTACCGAGACACGGAGTACGAGCCGTACGGCGTGATCGTCGAACTGGACGGTCAAGCGGGTCACGCCGACTCCATCAGCCGCTGGCGGGACATGACCCGCGACAACGCGGCGGCGACGAGCAGCAAACTCACACTGCGGTTCGGGTACCAACTGGTCAGCGAACCGTGCGCAGTCGCGGCCCAGGTCGTCGCCGCCCTCCACCTCCGCGGTTGGCCCGGCCGTCCTCGCCGCTGCTCCCCCGCTTGTCGGCTCTGACCGAGACCCTGGGGAGGATCGTGTACCCGGATCGGGCACACAATCCTCCCCGGGTCAGGTCAGGGAGCTGAGGTCTGGGGGTACGTCGACGGCGTGGGCTCGGAGGACGGTGAGGGGGACTGTTTCGAGGGCGCGGGCGTGGGTGGAGGCGAGGACGACGGGGGCTGCGGTGCCGTCGTGGTACGCCTGCAGCCAGCGGGCCGCGACGACGCACCAGCGGTCACCCGGTTCGAGGCCGCGGAAGTCGTACTCGGGGCGGGGTGTGATCAGGTCGTTCCCGATCGACGCCTGGTGGGCCAGGAACTCCGCTGTCATCACCGCGCAGATCGTGTGGCTGCCGAGATCCTCGGGGCCGGTCGTGCAGCACCCGTCCCGGTAGAACCCGGTGACCGGGTCGGTCCCACACTCCTCCAGCGGCTCGCCGAGGACGTTCAAGTCGCTGTCCATGGCGACAATCCTCGCCGGACGCCGGCCGGAACGGGGTCAGCTGGCCTTCGTGTCGCCGAGCCGGATGTGCTCGTCGACGGATTCACCGGCCTTGATCAGTTCCTTGGCCTTGTCGGCGTACATGTCGACGTACTCCTGGCCGGACAGGTCCATCAGCGCGTACATGATCTCGTCGGTGACCGAGCGCAGCACGAAGCGGTCCCGCTCCATGCCCTCGTAGCGGGAGAAGTCCAGCGGCGTGCCGAACGCCACACCCGGACGCACCAGGCGCGGCAGCAGCCGGCCCTTCTCGCGGTAGAACCACTGCGGCCAGATCCGGCCCGGCGGCTGCAGCTTCTCGGTGTCGATCATCGCGACCGGGATCACCGGGACGCCGGCCACGATCGCCATCCGGGCGACGCCGGTCTTGCCCTTGTACAGCCGGCCGTCGGGCGAGCGGGTGCCCTCGGGGTAGATCCCGAACAGGCCACCCTTGTCCAGGATGCCGAGGCCGGTGTTCAGCGCGGCCAGCGAGGCGCGGCCGCCGGAGCGGTCGATCGGGATCTGGCCGACCGACCGGAAGAAGGTGGCGACCAGCTTGCCCTTCACGCCGGGGCCGGTGAAGTACTCCGACTTCGCCGGGAAGACGATCTGCCGCGGCACCGAGACCGGCAGGAAGATCGAGTCGCAGAACGCCAGGTGGTTGCTGACCAGCAGCGCCGGACCGTCGGTCGGCACGTGCTCCAGGCCGGTCACCTTCGGCCGGAAGAGCAGTTTGACCAAGGGTGCGACCACGAACCGTCTGAGGAACATGTACAGCATCCGTCTCGACCTCCGTCACTCGCCCGACACGCTCACCCGACACACACCCGACGACACCGTCCAGGCCATCGTCGTTCGTACCCACGTCCGGCACCAGTGCCCGCCGGTGGCGGTCGCGCAACAACCCCGGTGCGCGGACCGTTCCGGTGCGGACACTACGTTCCAGCTTCCCTCTCAGGCAATGTCACCGCCAGGAATGCGAGTGTTGCTCACCGTGTTGTCACCTGGATGCAGACTGGACGAGGCCCAGATGCGACGATTGACACGCGCCCTTGCCGGGACCGGTCCGGGCGCCCGTGAGGACCGACCGGCGAGGAGTCGAGCGTGCCAGTGCAAGCCCACGCGGAGGAGTTTCGCAGCCCCGGGTCCGGGGAGAACGCCGCCGTCGGAGTCCTGCTGAGCCACGGTTTCACCGGCTCGCCGCACTCGATGCGGCCGTTCGCGGAGCACCTGGCCGCCGAGGGGTACGGCGTGGCGGTGCCGCGGCTGCCCGGTCACGGGACCAGCTGGCAGGAGATGAACAAGACCGGCTGGCCGGACTGGTACGCCGTCCTGGACAACGAGCTCACCCGGTTACGCAAGGAACACGACCAGGTGTTCGTCGTCGGGCTCTCGATGGGCGGCTGCCTCGTGCTGCGCCTGGCCGAGCAGCACGGTGTCGACATTTCTGGTCTGGTCCTGATCAACCCGTCGGTGCGGACCGACGACAAGCGGCTCGCGCTGTTGCCGGTGCTGGCGCGGCTTGTGCCGTCGTTCCCGGGCATCTCCAACGACATCAAGAAGGGTGGTGTCCAGGAGGGCGCGTACGACCGGATGCCGCTGCGCGCGCTGCTCTCGCTGTCGCAGTTGTGGAAGCTCACCCGGGCGGACCTGGCCAAGGTCACGCAGCCGGTGCTGTTGTTCCGCAGTACTGTCGATCATGTGGTGGAGCCGAGCTCGGGGCGCGCCGTACTGTCCTCGATCTCGTCCCGCGATGTGACCGAGACCCTGCTCGAGGACAGCTATCACGTGGCAACCCTGGACAACGACGCACCGCGGATCTTCGCCGACTCCGCGGCCTTCATCCGTCGGCTGAGTACATCCAGCCTGGACGAGTCCCGGCTGAGTGAGCCCGCGGGCGGGCACGACGATGCGTGACAACGGACTGACGGCGGCGTCGTACACGTCGCTCGGGGGCATCGATCCGTTGGTCGCCGAGCCGGTCCTGGACGCGCTCAAGACGGCCGGCATCGCGGCGTACTGCGAGAACCAGAACGAGGCCCGCACCCCGGAGGAGACCGAGGAACCGGTCCGGATCCCGGTCGGGTACGACGAGATCTTCGTCGACGCCGACGCGGTCGAGCGGGCCCGCCCGGTGATCGACCGCAGTACCGAGGACGCCGAGTGGCAGTCCCTCGTCGAGCAGTTCGGCAAACCGTCCGCGCCGGGTCACGACGGCGGCGACGACCCGGCGCCGCGGTGGCCGGTGAGCGAGGACGTCGACGAGAAGTACGAGCCACTGATCGACGTACCGACCGGGCTGACCATCAAGGAAGAGACACCGGACGAGGACGACGAGAAGCCGGCCAAGAAGGCCGACGACCCGCACGACCACTTCGTGCCGCCGGAGCCGCCGCGCGGACCCCGGCTGGACTGGATCAGCCGGGCCGCCTGGCTCGGGCTGATCGGCGGGCCGCTGCTGCTGATCGCGGCCGCGGTGCTCGACTTCGGGACCGGGCGGATCACCACGATCGCGGTGGCGGGGTTCATCGGCGGGTTCCTCACGCTGGTGCTGCGGATGAAGGACCGACTGCCGCCCGGTGACGGCGGCGACGACGGGGCGGTCGTCTGAGTTAGCATGCGGATCGTCGGACAATCCGACATACCGTGCACTTCTGTGGGAGGTACCCGTGCAGGTCACCGAGACCGTCGAGATCACCGGCCACCTGATGGACTCCGGGCTGCTGTCCCGGGTCCTCGACGACATCCGCGGGTACGGCGGTGAGTACACGCTGGACAAGTTCGACCTCGGGTACGACAAGGACGACCCGTCGACGGTCCGGATGACGGTCGGCGCCGAGGACGAGGAGTCGCTGCAGCGGCTGCTGATGCGGATCCAGACCAAGGGCGCGAACCTGGTGAATCCCGGTGAACCGGAGATCTCCGAGGTCGTCCAGGACGGCGTCTTCCCCGACGGTTTCTACTCGACCACCAACCTGCCGACCAATGTGCGGCTCGGCGGCCATTGGGTCGAGGTCCACAACCCGGAGATGGACTGCGGACTACTGGTCGAGGGTGGCACGGTGCGCACCATCCCGATGTCCGACGTGCGCGCCGGCATGCGGATCATCACCAGCGCGCAGGGTGTCCGGGTGATCCCGCCGATCACCGAGGCGACCGAAGGCGGGTTCGGCTTCATGGAGTCGGACGTGTCCAGCGAGAAGCCGCAGCGGGTGCTCGTCCGCCAGGTCGCCGAGGGGATGCGCGAGGCGAAGGCGAACGGCCAGAAGGTGCTCTGGGTCGGTGGACCGGGCATCGTGCACACCGGCGCCGCACCGGCCATGGTCGCGCTCGTCAACGCGGGTTTCGTCGACGTCCTGTTCGCCGGCAACGCGCTGGCCACCCACGACATCGAGTCGTCGCTGTACGGGACGTCGCTCGGCGTCGACCTGGACCGGGGCCGCGGCGTCGAGCACGGCCACGAGCACCACATCCGCGCGATCAACACGATCCGGAAAGCCGGGTCGATCGCGGCGGCGGTGGAGCAGGGCGTGCTCACCTCCGGTGTGATGCACGCGCTGGTGAAGAACGGGAAGCGGTTCGTCCTGGTCGGGTCGGTCCGCGACGACGGGCCGCTGCCGGACGTCTACACCGACGTCCTCGAGGGGCAGCGCGCGATGCGCGCCGAACTCCCCGGCGTCGGGTTCTGCCTGATGGCGGCGACCATGCTGCACTCCGTTGCTACGGGCAACATTCTCCCGGCGTCGATCCCCTTGACCTGCGTCGACATCAACCCGGCCACCGTGACCAAACTCGCCGACCGGGGTTCGTCGCACGCCCGCGGGATCGTCACCGACGTCGGGCTGTTCGTCGAGCACCTCGCGCGTGAGCTGTCTCCCACGTACGCCGACAGCAAGTGACCCCGCCGCGGTTCAGGCTGGTGTCATGGTGACTGAGGACTTCGAGACGTTCCTGCGCAGGTTCGAGGAGGCCAACACCGCGTTCGTCAACGGGGACCCGTCGTTGTGGCTGCCGCTGGTGTCACGCAGCGAACAGACCTCGATCTTCGGCGGCTTCGGCGGCCAGGAGGTCGGCTGGTCAGAGATCGGCCCCCGCTACGAGTGGGCGTCGGAGCAGTTCCGCGACAGCGGCGCGGAGATCCGGTTCGAGTACCTGGACAAGCACGTCGGCGCGGACACGGCATACACGGTGGCGATCGAACGCGGCACCGTCCACCACGTCACCCAGCCGGACCCGGTCCCGCACCTCCTCCGCACCACCATGGTCTTCCGCACCGAAGACGGCAGGTGGAAAATCACCCACCGCCACGCCGACCCCCTCAACCCGAAGTCCACCCCGTCCGGCCCGTGAGCCGGCCGGGGAGGTTCAGCGTCCTCCGTGCTTGACCTCAGCGTGCCTGTGGGCCGTCGCCGCGGCCGAGACGAGTCGGGTTGCCGTCGCGCTGCGGCGGCCAGGCCGACGTCTCCAACCTCGAACCTGCGACGGGGTCCTGGATCGGCCCCGCGACGCCGGTGAGGGCGTTCGGGTCGAGGCCCTTCTGCAGTGCGGGTTCTTGTTGCTGCGCGACAGCTTGCGCGAGGTGCTCGCTGAACGTCATGACGGACTGGATCTCCTGGTCGCGGGTGTAGGGCCCGCTGTCGTCGTACATCCGCCCTTCCACCGGCTTGTCGTGCCGAACGACCACTGCCAAGGTGTAGCTCCTGTCCGGGGCGATAGCGGCGGTCGTCTTGTCCGGGGTCACCAGCAAGTTGTCGCCGTCGCTCCAGCCACTGCGCCCCACGAGGTACATGACCTGCTCGTTGAGGACCTTCTCCTTGTACGGTCGGCCACCAGCCTGCTCGCAGGCCTTTTCCACCGCCTCGATCAGTTGCTGACCGGTGATCGGGCGACCGAACTCGACGGTCTTCATCGCAGGCGAGCCGCTGAGGTCAACCAAGGCAATCTCCTTCTGTCACTGGCTGCAGGTCGGCGTGCATGTCAGCTGCGGCCGTTGTCGCCGAGGCGGGTGCCGGAGGGGCGTTGGGCGTAGTCGTACGTCTGGGTTATCGAGCCGTCGCCCGCGCCTGGGCGGCCCGTGTCCGAGCCGCGCGCGAGGTTGCTGCCGCGGTCCAGGGCGCGGCTGGCCATGATCTGCGTCCGGACGCTCCGGTCCAGGCGATCGGCGAACTCGCCGACCGCTCGGGACTGTCCGTCGACGCTGGCCGGCACCGCAAGCCGATGCTGCCCCGGAACCACCAGATGATGGTTCGCGACGAGCACCCCGGCGTAGGTCCGCTCCGGGTCGATGTACCCCTCCCCGCTGGTGGGGACCACCACCAGGGTGTGGTCCGGGTGACCGGAACTCTGCCCGACGACGAACCCCGAACCGTCCGGTCCGGCCGCCTCGTAGTACTGCGAGTGGTTCAGCCTGTCCGGCACGCTGCACGCCTTGACCGAGGCCATCAGTTCCCTGCCGGTGATGGGCCGATCGAACTTGATCGCTTGCCGGGTGTCCGTCACGTCCAGCTGGATCGGCTTCACCGAACCGTCCGCGCCCCGTGGAGACCGGTGCTCCGCGAGTGCGCGCTCTCTGTGCGCGGCCTGCGCCGGCACAGCGTCCAGCTCCCGCTGGAGATCCGCGCCGAACTCCTTGAGGGACCCCACCGTGTTCTCGAGGGTCGCATTCTGTGGACGGATCACCGCTCCGGCATCCGGCAGGTCGTGGTGCGCGAGCGTCACGGAGCTGTACTTCGCCGTCGGATCCAGATACGCCAGGTCGAGGTTCTGCGCGATGACGAGGCCCCGCTCCAGGTGTTCCGAGGCGCGGCCGGCCTCCACGAGGTAGCCATTGCGGTAGTACATGTCCTCGTGGTGAACGTCGCCGGACCGCTCGGTGATGACCTTGGCCGCGGCCACGATCTCCGCGCCGGTCCGCGCCGGGTCGAAGCGCACGTCGTGGCAGGCCCTGGTCTGACTGAGGTCGATCATCCGTCTCCTCGCAGCTCGTCGTCGGGCGTTGATCCTAGTGACGGAGGGGGTCCTGGACCCGCCGGAACTGCTGCGCGGGCGGCGATGGGTGTTGGATGGGCTGCATGACCGAACTCGTGCATCTGACAGTGGACGGTGGCGTGGCGACGATCACGCTTGACTCGCCGCACAACAAGAACGCGTTGTCGCAGCAGCTCACGGGTGAGTTGCTCGAGCACCTGCAGTCGGCGGGGGCCGATGACTCCGTGCGGGTGATCGTGGTTCGGTCCGCGCTCGACGTGTTCTGCTCCGGTGCCGACATGTCCGAGGCGACGACGGTCGGGATGGGGGTCGGCGCGCAGCGGATGGTCGATGTGCAGCGAGCGATCGTCGCGAACCCGAAGCCGGTGGTGGCGCGGGTTTCGGGACCGGTGCGCGCCGGCGGGATCGGGATCGTCGCGGCGGCCGACATCAGCATCGGCGGCGAGAGCGCGTCGTTCGCGTTGACCGAGGTACGGCTCGGGCTGGCGGCGGCGACGATCTCGCTGACTGTGCTCCCCCGGCTGACCGACCGCGCCGCGGCGTACACGTTCCTGTCCGGCAACCCGTTCGACGCGCTGGAAGCCGCACGCCTCGGCCTGCTCACGCTGACGGTCCCCGACGACGACCTGGACGCCTCGATCGGGGCGCTGCTCATCTCGCTCCTGAAGGGCGTCCCGCAAGGCCTCCGCGAAACCAAGAAGCTCCTCAACCGCGAGCTGCTCGCCGATATCGATGCCCGCGGCAAGGATCTCGCCGAGCTGTCCGCGTCCCTCTTCGACTCCCCCGCCGCCCAGGAAGCCATGCTCGCGTTCCTGAGCCGCAAGAAGAGCTAATTCGTTTGCCGGTCCCGCACGCCGCTGCTGGACTGGCCGCATGATCACCGACGCCCAGCGGACGCAGTTCCGGGACCAGGGGTACGTCGTGGTGCCCGGCGTACTGTCCGACGAACAGATCGCCACCGGCCGGCGGATCGTCGCGCGAATGCTCGAGCGGAAGCCGCCGGAGGGAGTCGGAGCACACTTCCTCTGGCCGCAACTGACTGCCGACCACCCCTTGCTCACCATCTACCGGACGGCCGGGATCGACGCCTTGGCCTGCGAGCTGATCCGCGACGACCTGCAACTGCAGGAGCCGGATCAGGCGCAGGTGGCGACGACGATCCCGCCGTGGCCGCACGTGCCGGGCGGGCCGCACGTGGACGGGATCACGCCCTGCCTGCCGGACGGTACGCCGGGCACCTTCACCCTGCTCGCCGGTCTCTGGCTGACGCCGCACGACGAGGTCGACCGCGGCAACCTCTACATCTGGCCGGGCACGCACCGCCGCTTCGGCGCGTACCTCGCAGAGCATGGCGCCGACGCGCTCGCCAAGGTCGACGAGCTGAACCCGGGCCCGTATCCGGACATCCCGCTCGGCGATCCGATCCAGGCGACCGGCCCGGCGGGCAGCGTGCTGTTCGCGCACTATCTGCTCGCGCATAACATCGGCGGTCACTTCGGCAGCGCGGACGACCTACGGCGGGAAACGCTCTACTTCCGGCTGCGCACCGAGACGCATCGGGCGAACTGGCGGGAGATCGTCACGACTCCCCTGCTCGAGTTCAGAGCGTGATCTCGATCAGGAGCGGGAGGTGGTCGGACGCGGCGGCCAGGTCCTCGCGGGTGGCGGGCAGGTGGCGGACGCGGCCGTTCAGGGTGGCGGACAGCTCGGCCCCGTCGATGCGCTTGTAGGGGTTTGCCGAGTTGAAGGTCGGGCCCGCGTCGGCGCCGAGGTCGACGAGGCCCTCCTCGGAGAGACGTTTCCAGATCGGGCCGTCGGGTTCCTCGTTCAGGTCGCCGGCAAGCAGGTACGGCGCGTTGAACGAGCGGCACAGTGCGAGTACCTGCGCCAGCTCGTGAATCCGGCCGCGCGGATGCAAACCCAGGTGGCACACCACCACCGCCACGCCTCCGACAAGCCCGCCGACCGCACCGCCCGGCAGCTGGGTGGCGATGAAGTTCAACCGGCGGCGGAAGAACGGGCGCCAGATCCGGCGGCTCCGGATCCCGGTGAGTTCGATGCCGTCGGCAACCAGGATCGCGTTCCGCGCGGACGCCGCGACGTACCGCATCCCGAAGGTCGCGGCCATCGCCCGGCGCTTACGACGGGTCCCGAACCAGGTCGGCGCCTCCTGCACCAGCAGCACATCCGGCGCGCAGGCCTGCACCACCCGAGCCAGCGCCGTACGGTCGTCTCCCCAGCGGTGCACGTTGTAGGACAGCACCCGCAGGGAGCCGGCGGTCATGCGTCGGTGTCGCCGTTCACGTCGGCATGCTGGAAGTCATCGTCCGACGCGGCCGCCCGCATTCCGGTACGGCGTCCCGCGGACTTGCGGGCCGCTCGATCCAAACGGGTCGACCGGCCTCGCGCCGCGGCCGTCTTCGCGGTCACCGCCGTGGTCTTCACCCGGACCCGACGCAGCCACGTCGCCTCTTCGCGGGCCAGGTCGGCGGCACCGACCAGGCCGGCCTCCGGGCCGAGCACCGCGCGCACGATCCGCGCCTCGGGCCGGAACCCACGCCCGGTCAACGTCCGTTTGAACGCCTCCCGCGCCGGCGACAGCAGCAGCTCGCCGGCATCCGACACGCCACCACCGATCACGAACGTGCCCGGGTCCAGCGCGGCGGCCAGATTCGCCAGCCCGATACCGAGCCAGCGGCCGACGTCCTCGAGAAGCTCGACCGCGACCGGGTCGCCATCCTTCGCCAGCTCGGTCACCATCGGGCCGTTGATCTTGCGCGGATCGCCACCGGCCGCGCGGAGCAGGTTGTGCGCGACGGGCGACCCGGACAGCGCCAACTCGCGTGCCTCCCGGGTCAGCGCGTTACCGGAGGCGTACTGCTCCCAGCAGCCACGGTTGCCGCACTCGCAGCGATGACCGCCCGGCACCACCTGCATGTGGCCGAACTCGCCGGCGATACCGAACTTCCCGCGCTGCAACGAGCCGTCGTTCAGGATCGCGCCGCCGATGCCGGTGCCGAGCGTGACGCAGACCAGGTGGCTCTCGCCCTGCCCGCCGCCGAACCGCCACTCCGACCAGGCGGCCGCGTTCGCGTCGTTCTCGACCACGACCGGCAGGCCGAGCCGGCGCTCGACCGCGTCCCGCAGCGGCTCGTGCCGCCAGGCGAGGTGCGGCGCGAACAGCACCGACGAGCGGGTCCCGTCGACGAACCCGGCGGCGCCGATTCCGACCGCGATCACGTCGTGCCGCGACTCCAGGTCGTGGACGATCTCCGCGATCGCGTCCTCGGTCTCCTTCGGATCGGTCGTCGGCGTGTCCCGGCGGACCCGGTCCAAGATGTTGGCCTCGGGGTCGACCACGCCGGCGGCCACCTTGGTGCCGCCGATGTCGATCCCGATCGTCAGAGCCTGTGTCAGAGCCAAGGTTCGACCTTCCTCGTGGCCCCCGCCGCAACCTCTCCAGTATCCCAGGTCAGGACAATCACCGGGACTTCTCGGGTGCCGGAGCGGGGCGGCGGGCCAGGTCGGCGGCGCCGATCAGGCCGGCGTCGTTGCCCAGTTCGGCGAGGCTGAAGGACGCGTGCGGCCGGTTGGACCGGGCCGGCAGGTTCTTCTCGAAGGCCAGCTGCGCGGACCGCATCAGCAGGTCCTTCGCGGCGCTCACGCCGCCGCCGATCACGATCTGTGTCGGGTCGAACATGGTCGCCAGGCTGGCCAGCCCCTCGCCGAGCCAGCGGCCGAGGTCCTCCAGCAGCTCGACGGCGCACGGATCACCCTGCATGGCCGCCTCGGTGATCATCGGGCCGGTCAGCTCCGCCGGGTCGGTGATCCCGCACAGGCTCAGCATCTGCGCCGCGGCCAGCGACCCCGACTCGGCCCGCGCCTTGCCCTCGCGCACCAGCGCCCGTCCGGACGCGTACTGCTCCAGGCACCCGCGCGCTCCACAACCACACCGATGCCCACCGGGTACGACGCGCATGTGGCCGAGCTCGGCCGCCACACCATGGGCACCGCGGACCAGTTCGCCACCGATCACCACACCACCACCGATCCCGGTGCCGACCGTGATGCAGACCATGTGCTCGACGTCCTTGGCGGCGCCGACCGCGAACTCGCCCCAGGCGGCCGCGTTGGCGTCGTTCTCCACCACGACCGGGACGTCCAACTGCTTCGCGACCCGCGCGCCGAGCGGCTCGTCCCGCCAGGCCAGGTTCGGCGCGAAGAGCACCGTCGTACGGTCCGACGAGACGAATCCGGCAGCGCCGATGCCGACTGCCTCCACGTCGTTGCCGGCGATCAACTCGGCGGCCGCGTCACAGATCGCCGCAGCGGTCGCGTCGACCGAGTCCGCCGGGGTGTCGCGCGTCGTCCGCGCCACGATGGCGCCATGTTCGTCGACCACTCCGGCCGCGATCTTGGTGCCGCCGACATCGATACCGATCGTCAGTCCCATGGTTCGGGGTCCTCACTCACGTCGATCCGGTCCACCCGGGACCGGGTCGTCTCCTCCTCGGGTGCTGAGGCCCGCGACGCTGCGTCCTCCCGCGACTGCCGGCCCGCGTCCGCCGCGGCCTCCAGCAGAGATCTCACCGAGCCCAGCACGTGCGCGGCCGCCGTCGACAGCTGCTCGATCGTCTCCGGGCTGGTGTTCCGCACCCGGTGGATGAGCTGGCACACCGGGCACCACACACAGTCCGGGCCGAGCTTGTGCTTCTCGCCCGCGGTCTCGTCAGCTGCGTCGGCAGCCACATCCTCAGCGGTGTCGTCAGCGGCGTCCTGAGCAGGCGGTGGCTGAGTCGCCGCGGCGTGCTGCAGTACGGCGAACAGCTTCGCGGCCTCCTCGGCGACCGATCCGATCGGCTCCTTGGTCATGGCCGGTCACCGATCGCCGCTTCCCGCCGGGCCAGCTGCTCGTGGTACTCCGCCGTCAGCCCTTGCGCGAGCTCCTGCGCGGACTCCAACGGCCCCGACCCGCTCGGCACCTCTGCCCCGGCCGCACGCCCCGGCTCCCGCCCGGCGTCGCGCGCTGTCTCCCGGGCCGCCTCGCGCGGCGCGAACCGCACCTGCAGCCGCCCGTCGTCCAGCCGCGCGCCCGCGACGACGCCACGGGCCAGCGCCGCCGGCAACGGCAGCACCCGGCGGTACGACCCGACCGTGATGATCAGCTCGTCGCCGTGCCGCGCGAGCTCCAGCTCGTTGGCGGATGCCAACGGCAACGGCATCGTCAGCGTGTACGTCCGGCCGTCGGTGTCGATGTGCCGGTCGACCCACAGGGACGTCTCGTCGGTGGCGCGGGCGAACGGGTCGTCCCCGCCGTACATCTCGACCGCGAACGCGGCCAACTCCTCGACGCCCACCGGCTCACAGACCCGGTACGGCGACTCCCAGATCGGCAACGGCCGGAAAGAGTCGGCGACCTCCTCGAGGATGCCGCGCTGCGCGGCGACCCACTGCCGCCGCCAGGTGTCGGCGCCGGCCGCCGGGAAGACCCGGTTCGCGACCACGCCGTCGACGCGGTACCCGTACAGGGACAGCCTGGTCAGCGAGCGCCGGGCCTCGGCAACCACGACCGCCTCCGGCGTCAGCACCAGCCGCACCGAGGCGTCCGGGCCGGCCAGCAGCGTGCGGATGTCCGCCAGGTCGTTCTGCAGCCGGCGGAGCGCGTCGAACACGGTGTCGTCCGGCATCGGGATGCTCGCGCCGCGATTGAGGAACGGGCGGAAGGTACGCATCATCTTCCGCTCGGCGTTGAAGATCCGGTCCAGGTACCAGTTCAGCGCCTCGGGCAACGCCAGCAGCCGCAGCGTCTCCGCGGTCGGCGCGCAGTCGACGACGATCACGTCCCACCGGCCGGACCGGACGTGATCGCGGACCTCGAGCAGCGCCAGTACCTCGGCGGCGCCGGGCAGCACGGTCAGCTCCTCGGCCTCGATCGGGTCGACGCCGACCATGTGCAGCACCGAGCGCAGATAGGCCTGGATGTCGCCCCAGGAGCGCTCGAACTTGCGCTGCGCATCGATCTGCTGGACGAACAGCAGGTCGTCGATCTCGGTCGGTTCCGGACCGACCTCGGAGTCGAAGGCGTCCGACAGCGAGTGCGCGGCGTCCGTCGAGAGCACCAGCGTGCGTAGTCCACGGAGCGCGGCGAGCGTCGCCGTACCGGCAGCGGAGGTCGTCTTGCCTACGCCGCCCTTACCTGTGTAGAGCAGAACCCGAGTCACTGGCCTACGACTCGACGCGCTTCTTCAAGCCCTTCAGGGCCGTGTCGATGATGACCTTCTCCGCTTTGCGCTTGAGCATGCCGATCATCGGAATCGGTACGTCGACGGCCAGCCGGTACGTCACTTCGGTCCCCACTCCCCCCTGTGGCCCCAGGTCCCGCAGGACATAGGCACCGTCCATCCCCTTCACCATCTTCGCCTCGACCAGCGACCAGGTCACCTCGTTGCGGGACCAGACGTAGGCCAGCGTGTACTCGTCCGAGATCGCGCCGGCGTCGACCTTGAAGCGCACCTTGTTCGGCCGGCCGGCCTCGTCGGTGGACAGCACCTCGGTCTCCCGCATCGAATCGGCCCACTCCGGGTACGCCGCGAAGTCCGCGATCACCGCCATGATCTCTTTGGGGGTCGCGTTCATCTGGATGGTCGAGGTGGTCTGATCCGCCATCGATTCACCTCTTCGCCGGTCGGTTCTGGTGCGTCTGGCCGGCGGGCTGCGCGGTCGCGGCGCCGGTGTCCTCCCCGGAGACTATCGCGGGATCGTCCAGGGTACGGCGTTCGCCCGCCGCGCGGCCCGCCTCGACTTCGTCCTTGAACCGCCACACCCGCTCCCGGTACGCCGCGACGTACCGCTCCTTCAGTCGGAGCAGGGCCCGGCCGCGGACCGGACGGGCCGGGTCGACGCGGAGGTACCAGTGCACGACGACCCCGTCCCGAACGGCTTCCAGCCACCACTCCGCCGTACCGATGGCGGCGCCGGTGACGGTCCAGCGGACCCCCTCCAGGCCGCGCCGCTCCGAAGCGGTCAGCGTGAGGTCCGGCCACCACTCGCGCCAGAGGGTGTCCGAACCGAGCCGCTCGGCGACGTAGGCTGGATCAGCAACGACCAGGTCGTCGCAACTGATGTCGAGCTGTGGCATGGCTAGAACCTAGTTCCGTGGGTCACATAAAGGTGGCTACTTGTGGGTAGGTGACTGTAGCGTGCGCCGGAAGTCGACAATTCGTGACCGACTGAGGAGACGCGGATGCGTGAGTACACCGTTCCTGCTGTGACCGAGCCACCCACCGGGAGCCTGAGCGACCCGGTGTGGGCGAACGCGTCCTCCCATCCTGACACCGCGGTGTTCAGCCGCCGGAGCGGGTCGACCTGGACCGACGTCACCGCGGCGGAGTTCGCGCAGCAGGTGGCCGCGGTCGCCAAGGGCCTGATCGCGGCCGGCGTGAAGCACGGCGAGCGGGTCGCCCTGCTCAGCCCGACGCGGTACGAGTGGACCCTGGTCGACTACGCGATCTGGAGCATCGGCGCGGTCACCGTGCCGATCTACGAGACCTCCTCGACCTCCCAGATCCAATGGATCCTGACCGACTCCGAAGCTGTCGTCGCGGTCGTCGAGAACGCCACCCACGGCGCGGTCGTCGAGAACGCCCGCGCCGAAGCGCCGGCCCTGCAGGAGGTCTGGCAGATCGAGGCCGGCGCGGTCGACGAGTTGACCGCACTGGGCCAGGAGGTGAGCGACGCCGAGTTCGACAAGCGCCGCTCCGCGGTCACCCCCGACGACCTGGCCACGCTGATCTACACCTCCGGTACGACGGGACGCCCGAAGGGCTGCAAGATCAGCCACTCGAACTTCCTCGACGAGCTCGGCCCGGCCGTGAAGATCCTCGACAACCTCTTCGACACCACCGGCGCGAGCACGTTGCTGTTCCTCCCGCTGGCGCACGTGTTCGCCCGGATCATCCAGGTCGGCTGCGTGATGAAGCGGGTCAAGGTCGGGCACAGCGCCGACGTGAAGAACCTCGTCGAGGACCTCGGCGCGTTCAAGCCGACGTTCATCCTGAGCGTGCCGCGGGTGTTCGAGAAGGTGTTCAACTCGGCCGCGCAGAAGGCGCACGCGGACGGCAAGGGCAAGATCTTCGACGCCGCCGCCGAGACCGCGATCGCGTACTCGCAGGCGCAGGACAAGGGCGGCGCGTCGTTCGGCCTGAAGGCCAAGCACCTGCTCTTCGACCGGCTCGTGTTCAGCAAGCTCCGCGCGGTGCTCGGCGGCCAGGTGCAGTACGCCGTCTCCGGTGGCGCACCGCTCGGGGACCGGCTCGGGCACTTCTTCCGCGGCATCGGCGTACCGGTCCTGGAGGGTTACGGCCTGACCGAAACCACCGCGGCGGTGTCGGTGAACCTGCCCGACGACATCCGGATCGGGACCGTCGGCCGGCCGCTGCCCGGTGTCACGGTCGCCGTCGCGGACGACGGTGAGCTGCTGTTCAAGGGCGGCCAGGTGATGCAGGGCTACTGGAAGAACGACGAGGCGACCGCGAACGCGATCGACGCCGACGGCTGGTTCCACACCGGCGACCTGGGCGAGTTCGACGTCGACGGGTTCATCAAGATCACCGGCCGGAAGAAGGAGATCCTGGTGACGGCCGGCGGCAAGAACGTCGCGCCGACGCTGCTCGAGGACCAGATCCGGCTGCACCCGCTGGTCAGCCAGTGCATGGTCGTCGGCGACGGCAAGCCGTTCATCGCCGCGCTGATCACCATCGACCCGGAGACGATCGTGCCGTGGGCCACCGAGCGCGGCAAGCCCACCGACGTCGCGGCGCTGACCCAGGACGCCGACCTGATCGCCGAGGTCCAGAAGGCGATCGACGACGCGAACACCTCGGTGTCGCACGCCGAGGCGATCAAGAAGTTCTCCATCCTCCCGATCGACTGGACCCAGGAGACCGGCGAGCTCTCGCTGAAGCTCTCGCTCCGCCGGCACATCGTGATGAAGAACCACGGCACCGACGTCGAGGCGCTCTACGCCAAGTAGGCGCAGTAGGTAGTAGTCCCGGCGTCAGCCGATCGGCTGATCCCGGGACGAGCCAGTTGGGCGATGTGAGCGGTGCGCCCCGTCCGTCAGGCTCGGGGCATGACCAAAGCTTCTTCGATTGTCGAAGTCTCCGACCTGCGTAAGGCGTACGGCGCGCGGACCGTTGTCGACCGGGTGTCGTTCAGTGTCGACGAGGGCGAGATCTTCGGCATCCTCGGACCGAACGGTGCCGGCAAGACCACCACCGTCGAGTGTGTCGAGGGGCTGCGGGTTCCCGACAGCGGACAGGTCCGGGTCGCCGGGCTCGATCCGGTGCGGGACCACGCGGCCCTGACGGAGGTGCTCGGCGCGCAACTGCAGGAGAGTGAGCTGCAGGCGAAGCTCACGGTGCGAGAGGCGCTCGAGTTGTACGGCGCCTTGTATCCAAAGCCGGCCGACTGGCGGCCGTTGGCGGAGCGGCTCGGGCTGAGCGGACAGTTGAACACGCGGTTCGGTGTCCTCAGTGGTGGACAGAAGCAGCGGTTGTTCATCGCGCTCGCGTTGATCGGGAACCCGCGGGTCGTCGTACTCGACGAACTGACCACCGGTCTCGACCCGCGGGCCCGGCGGGACACCTGGGAGGTCGTCGAGGACATTCGCGCCCGCGGTGTCACGGTGCTGCTGGTCACGCATTTCATGGAGGAGGCGCAGCGGCTCTGCGACCGGATCGCGCTGATCGACAAGGGCCGGATCACCGCGCTCGACACCCCGCGGGGCCTGATCAGCCGAACGGCCGGCGCCACGGTCGTCTCGTTCACGCCGTCCGATCCACTCGACGACGAGGAGCTGGCCGCGCTGCCGGCGCTCGCCTCGATCGAGAACAAGGACGGCCGGCTCACCCTCGGCGGATCCGACGAGACCGTGACCGCGCTGCTGTCGCTGCTCGCCCGCAAGCGGATCACCGCCCACCAGCTGCGCATCACCGACGCCACCCTCGACGACGCCTTCCTCGACCTGACAGGAGCGACCCGATGACCACCACCATCGACGCCGTACGGCGGCCTTCGCCGCGGATCGCCGTACTCCGGGCCGAGACGCGGCTGTATCTCCGGGAGTTCGGCACCTTGTTCTGGGTGTTGGGGTTCCCGCCGTTGCTGCTGGTGATCCTCGGGTCGATCCCGAGCTTCCGGCGAGTCGACGACGGGCTCGGCGTCCGGCTGATCGACCTCTACGTCCCGGTGCTGGTGATGGTCGGGCAGATCGTCGTCGGTCTGCAGGCGATGCCGCCGATCATCACCGGCTACCGCGAGCGCGGGATCCTGCGCCGGATGTCGGCGACGCCGGTCCGGCCGTCCGCGTTGCTGGCCGCGCAGATGACGCTGCACGGCGCGACCGGGTTGGTGTCGGCGCTGATCTGCCTGACGATCGGCCGGCTCGCGTTCGACGTCCAGCTGCCGCGTCAGCTCGCCGGCTACCTGCTGGCCCTGCTGCTGACGGCCGCCGCCGCGCTGGCGCTCGGCGCGCTCGTGTCGGCACGGGCCAAGACAGCGCGCCTCGCGACGGCGTTCGGTATGGCGGTGTTTTTCCCGAGCCTCTTCTCGGCCGGGCTGTGGCTCCCCGTCCAGTCGATGCCGCACACGCTGCGGCAGATCGTCGTACTGCTGCCGTTCGGTGCCGCGTCGCGGGCGCTCGACCAGGCCGCGGCCGGACACTGGCCGGCGTGGTCGCACCTCGGGGTGCTGGCCGGCTGGACGGTCGTGGTGTCGGTGGCGGCGGCGCGCTGGTTCCGCTGGGAGTAGGTTCGTGCAGACTGGGCTGGTGACGACAGCCGACAGCGCGCTCGATCGGCGCCAGGCGGCGGCCCAGCGCTGGGCGCCGTACTTCCTGCTCGGCCTCGGCACCCTGCTGGCGCTCACGACCTCGGGCAGTCTGACTCCGGTCACCCGCGAGCTCGAGTTCGGGCTCGCCCTGCTCGGGGCCGCCTTGGTCATGGAGGTCTGGTGGAGCTGGAGCGGCCGCCGCCACCGCGGGCCGAACGCGGTCTCGGTGACGTTCTTCGTGATCCGCTGGGTGATCGCCTGCCTGCTGACGTCGCTGAACGGCTTCTTCTCGTTCTACGTCGTGGCGGGGTACTACGACGCCGACGCGATGATCCCGGGCCGGAAGCGGCAGCGGCTCGCGCTGTTCGCGTGCACGCTCCCGATCGCCGGCGCCCAGACCGGCCACTGGCCGCCGCACGGCCCGATGTGGCTGGCGTTCTTCGGGCTCGTGATCGCGAACAACGTGCTGCTCACGGTGGTGAAGCACTTCGCCGAGCAGCAGGAGGCCCGGTCGCAGGCCCGGGCGGACACCATTGCGGAGCTCGAGCGCGCCCACGAGGAGAACGCCGCGCTGCAGGCGCAGTTGCTCGTCCAGGCGCGCGAAGCAGGGGTCGCGGACGAGCGCCGCCGGCTGGCCGCGGAGATCCACGACACGATCGCGCAGGGCCTGACCGGCATCATCGCCCAGCTCCAGGCGGCGGCGAACACCTCCGACCCGGACGTGGTCCAGGACCGAGTCGGCCGTGCGAGCGAGCTGGCCCGGCACAGCCTCGGCGAGGCCCGCCGTTCGGTGCAGAACCTGGCGCCGGCCGGCCTCTCGTACGACGGTCTGCCCGAGGCGATGCGCAAGACCGTCGACCAGTGGTCGGAGCGGACCGGCGTACCCGCCGAGTTCACCCTGACCGGTGCGGCGCAGCACCTGCACGGCGAGTTCTCCGCGACCCTGCTGCGCATCACGCAGGAGGCGCTCGCGAACGTGTCGAAGCACGCCGCCGCGACCCGCGTCGGCGTGACCCTCAGCTTCATGGATGACGAGGTGACGGTGGACATCCGCGACAACGGCAAGGGCTTCGACCCGCTGGCGCTGCCGGCCCGTTCGGGCACCGGCGGGTTCGGGTTGGACGGCATGCGCGCCCGCGCCGAACGGATCGCCGGCTCGCTCACGATCGAGTCCGAGCCGGGTTTCGGTACGGCGATCTCGGCGCACGTACCGTTGGTGATCCATGCCTGATACATCCATGCCTGACACATCCATGCCTGACATCACCCTGCTGCTCGTCGACGACCACCCGGTCGTCCGCAACGGCCTGCGCGGGATGTTCGAGGCCGCCGACGGGTTCACCGTGCTCGCCGAGGCGCCGGACGGCGTCCGAGCGGTCGAACTCGCGGCCGAACTCGAGCCCGACGTGATCCTGATGGACCTGCGGATGCCGGGCGGCGGCGGGCTGGACGCGATCACCGAGCTGACCCGCCGCGGTATCCGCTCGAAGGTGCTGGTCCTCACGACCTGGGACACCGACACCGACACGTTGCCCGCGATCGAGGCCGGCGCCACCGGGTACCTGTTGAAGGACGCCCCGCAGGACGAGCTGTTCAACGCGGTCCGCCAGGCCGCCGCCGGCCGGACCGTCCTCTCCCCCGCCGTCGCGTCCCGGCTCGTGTCCGCGGTCCGTTTCCCGGCCCCGGCCCCGCTCGCCGCCCGCGAACGCCAGGTCCTCGAACTGGTCGCGAAAGGCACGTCGAACCGCGACATCGCTCGCGAGCTGTTCATCAGCGAGGCCACCGTGAAGACCCATCTCAGCCACGTCTTCACCAAGCTGGGCGTGACCGACCGCGCGGCCGCCGTCGCCAAGGGGTACGACCAAGGGATCCTCGGGCGCGACTGACCTGCAGGGTTGGACGGGGGTACCGGAAGCGGTATGAAGCCAGCCCCAAAACTTCAGGTGGTCCGCTCCGCTCGCCGGCCGGTGAGTGCGAGCGGGCCTTTCGTCTGTAGCTGGAGCGCGGTCGGTGAGTGTGCTGTCGTCCGGGTCGCCGGAGCTATCGACGTCGGCGTACTGGCGACATTCGCCGGCGAACTCCAGCATGTGATCACGACCAAACTCCCCCGGCTCGTGGTCGACCTGCGCCGCGTCACCAGGATGGAGGCGGCGGCCCTCGAGGTTCTCTCGGACGCGCACCGTCTGGCGGTCGAGCACGGCGGTTGGCTGCGCGCGTCCGGTGCCGGGCACTGGCTGGGCGATCTGCTCAGGACCACCTGCACCGTGCATCACCTCGACCACTACCCGACGCTGGCCGAGGCGCTCCCGTCGTACCGTCCTGGGATCACTTACCGCCAGTGAAGGTGATGCCGTTGGTGATCTGCTTCTGGGCGATGAAGAAGATCAGCAGGCACGGGATCGTGATCAGCACCGACGTCGCCATCAGCAGCGGGGTGTCGGTGCCGTTGACGGACTGGAAGCCGGCCAGGGCCAGCGGCAGCGTCTTCCACTGGTCGGAGTTGATGTAGATCGCCGGGCCGAGGAAGTTGTTCCAGTAGCCCATGAACAGCAGGATCGACACGGCGACCACCGCAGGCCGGGCCAGCGGCAGGTACACGAGCAGGAACATCTTGAACCAGCCGCAGCCGTCCACCACGGCCGCGTCGGCCAGCTCGGACGGCATCCGGGCGAAGAACTGCCGGAACAGGAAGATGTAGAACGGCGACCCGAAGAACGCCGGCAGGATCAGCGGGTACAGCGTGTCGACCATGCCGAGGTTGTTGAACAGCATGAACTGCGGCACCATCGTCACCTCCCCCGGCAGCAGCATCGTCGCCAGTACGACGGCGAACAGCACCCCGGCGAACCGCACCCGCAACCGCGCGAACGCGAAGCCGGCGAGCGAGCAGGAGAACACCGTCCCGACGATCGGGATCAGTGTGGTGAGCACGGAGTTCAGCGCGTACCGCCAGAACGGGAACGACGTCACCGCCCGCGTGTAGTTGTCCCACAGGAACTCGTGCGGTACGACGCTCGCGCCCGAACTGCCCACTCCGGCGAGCGACCGCAACGACGTCGCGATCATCCACAGGAACGGGTACACGAAGACCAGCGAGCCGAGCGCGAGGACGGCGTACAGGACGACGGTGACGGTGAGGTTGCGGCGCCAGAACGGCCGGTCGGCGCGCAGGACGAGAGGTTCTGCCAGCGCGGTCATCGTTTCCTCCTCTTACGGCCGCCCAGTTCGGTCTCGTAGTACACGGCGAAGGCGCTGCCGCGGAGCGTGACGGCGGTCAGGGCGAGGATCACCGCGAACAGGATCCAGGCGAGTGCCGACGCGTAGCCCATCCGGAAGTTCTGGAAGGCGTTGTCGTACAGGTAGTAGACGAAGAACAGCAGCGAGTCCTTCGGGCCGCCGTTCGCGATGAAGCCCTGGGTGAAGATCTGCAGCGAGCCGATGATGCCGGTGAGCGCGTTGAACAGGATGATCGGCGACATCTGCGGCAGCGTGACGTGCCAGAACTGCCGCACCGGTCCAGCGCCGTCGAGCGCGGCCGCCTCGTACAGGTTCGACGGCACGTCCTTCAGGCCGGCCAGGTAGATCACCATCGCGCCGCCGACCGTCCACAGGCTCATCAGGATGACCGTCGGCAGCGCCCACGACGCGTCGTTGAACCAGCCCGGCCCCTCGATCCCGAAGCGTCCCAGGACGTCGTTCATCAGGCCGTACTGCGGGTTGAACACCCACAGGAACAGCACCATCTGCGCGACACCGGAGACGAGCGACGGCAGGTACCAGACGGTCCGGAAGAACCGCATGCCCGGGAGCTCCGTGTTCAGCAGCAGCGCGACGAGGAACGCCAGCGCGGTCTGCAGCGGCACGCTGATCACGGCGTACAGCAAGGTCACCTTCAGTGCCTGCGCGACCTTCGGGTCCTGGAACGCCTCGGTGTAGTTGGCGAGGCCAACGAACTTCGGCGGGGTGATCAGGTCCCACGAGGTCAGGCTGACGTAGACCGACGACGCCATCGGGCCGACGGTGAACAGGCAGAACCCGATCAGCCAGGGCGAGACGAACAGCCAGAAGGCGATCGTCTTGTCGGCCCGCGGCCACTTCCGCCGCGCCCCGTACGCCGCCAGTCCGATGACGGCGTACAGGACGATCAGCAGGAGCAGGAACGGGACCAGCGGAACCAGGGCGTTCGGGACGCCCCAGGACGCGGCGAGGTTCCGGATCCAGCCAACGGTCGGATTCACTTCTGCAGCGCCTGCGTGCACTTCTCGGCGAGCTGCGGCAGCACCTTGGCGACGTCGTCCTTGCCGGTGCCGAGCGCCGTGTAGCTGGTCATGCCCTTCTCGGCGTCACCGGAGATCTGCGCCTCCTTCGGCACCGAGACGTCGACCACGCCGGCCTTCAGCGCGCTGGTGAACGCGGCCAGGTTCCGCTCGGCCGGCAGCACCTTCTCGAGCGTCGGCGCGGACGCCTCGATGATCGGTACGCCGAGCGCGGTGTTCCCCTGGATCAGCTGGTCCTGGGCCGCCTGCTGCGTACTGGCGAACTCGACGAACTTCTTCGCGGTCTCCAACTGCTTCCCGCTCGCGTTCTTCGCGATGCCGAGCCCGTCGACCTCCATCGGGAATCCCTTGCCGGGCACCGGGACCAGCGACCAGTTCGGCTTGCTGATCTTGGCGAAGTCGGCGACCGTCCACGGCCCGAAGTCGCTGAACGTCGCGAGCCGGCCGGCCGCGAACCACTGCGCCTGGTCCTGACCCTGGATGTCGGTCGACGTCGGCGAGTAGCGGTTCTTCTGCATGTCGACGACGTACTGCGCGGTCTGCACGCCGGTCGGGTCGCCGAAGGTGCACGACGACGCGTCGGCGTTGTAGTAACTGCCGCCCGCGGCGGTCAGCCAGCCGCGGTACCAGAGGTTGCTGGAACCGTAGACGCGCGCCTTGCCGTCACCGTGCGAGAGCTTGGCGCTGATCGCCTTGAACTCGTCGAGCGACAGCGGCTTGGTTGCGTCCGGCAACGGTACCCCGGCGGCCTTGAAGGCGTCGGTGTTGATCGCCATCACCTTGGGCTTGGCCGCGAACGGCATCGCGTAGTACTTGTCCTGGTACTTCATCGCCGTCGAGATGTTCGGCTGCACGTACTTGCCCGGGTCGACGGTCTGCTCGGCGAAGCTCGGCGCGAACCCGGCCAGGCTGGTGTTGCTGATCTCCATCACCGTCGACTGGGTGCCGGCCGCGATCGACGTCTGCAGCTTCTGCTCGTAGTCGGACTGGATCCAGTTCGTGGTCACCTTGGTGCCCGGGTTCGCCTTCTCGAACTCGGCCGCGATCGCCTTCAGCGAGGCCGCCTCGGAGTTCGTACCCCAGAACGAGAAGCTGATCTCTGCTGATCCGTTGTCGGTGCTCGACGCCGGCGCGTTGCCGGTCGCGCAGCCGGCCGCCAGCAGGAGGGCGAGTACAGCGGGGACGGTGGGGAGGAGTTTCTTCATGAGGGGTCCTTCGGGTGCGTGACCCGGGCGGTCCGACCGGGTGCGAGGGAGTGGGTCTCGGAGTCGGCTTCTGGCCCGACCGTCACGGTGAGCGGACCCGGTCCGCTGTACACGGTGACTTCGGTGCTGTGCTTGCCTTCTTGGTGGATGCGCAGATCCCAGTCGCCGACCGGGACGTGGTCGGCGGTCAGGACGCCGATCTCGGCGGGCAGGTGGGAGGTGATGCTCAGCGCGGCGTTCGGTGCGTCCGGCCGCAGCCCGAGCAGCCCGGCGACCAGGTGCTCGACGACCGTGAACGAGATCTCCGGATAGTCGTCGCGGCTGTCGATCAGATGCTTGGTCCAGCGCCACGCCGACTCGTCCCGGCCGTGGTCGAACAGGAACTCGGGCCAGTAGCTGAACGACTCGATGTTCAGCGGCGGGTGCGACTCCATCTGGGTCTCGAGGTAGTCGAGGAACCGCTCGGTGCGCTCCCCCGTACCACTCAGCCCGAACAGCGGGACGAGCGTGTGCGACTCCAGCCCCCAACTGAAGTCCAGCCCGTCCTTGGTGATGCCGCGTGCGAAGTGGTCGCCGTTCCACCACTCGTCGTACGTGGCCTGGATCTTGTCGGCCTCGGCGTCCCGGCCGAGTTTGCGGAGTGCGGCGTACTGCGTGGCGAGGCCGTCACCCGCGCGCAGCAGCGGCGCCTCGCGTTCGTTGTACGTCGCCGTACCGAGGAAGATGTCGGCGGTCCCGGCGGCTTGGGGGATGCCGTCGCCGTCGGAGTCGTGGGCCGCGACGAACTCGCCGACGCTGTGCGCGTAGTACGCCGCCAGGTCGGGGTCGTCGATCCAGCGCCGGTCACCGGTCCAGTCGTACTGTTTCAGCGCCCGGTAGGTCAGGTCGAACACCGCGGGGATCTCCCGGACGAAGTGCTCGTCGGAGTGGTAGTCGAGGGCGGCGATCCGCCCGTCGAAGTGGAACGCCCAGATCGGGAACCACTTCCGCGCCGGCGTCGCCGAGCGGGCGAAGTGCCGGAACATCGCGAAGTTCTCCGCGTCCAGGCCGAGCAGGTGCGCGCCGGCCGCCTGGTGGCAGACGTCGCGGGAGTAGAACATCGCCCGGGACGGGTAGCCGGCCCAGTAGGACGGCAGGTTGCCGGGCGCGGCATCGGTCTGGACCCACGCCAGCGCCCGGTCCCGGGCCCAGGTGAAGGCGTCCTCGACGTACGCCAGGTCGGAGCTGACAGCCAGCACGAGCAATCTCCCGTCAAGAGCACTTTAGCGGTAAAACTAGAGACAGTTGACCAATTCCGTCAATACCTTCTTGCCGATTGGTTTTACCGCTATAGTCCAGCCCGTGACGACATTCGAGATCCGCTCCGGTGACGGCCGCACCCGCCGTACCGGCTCTGTGTCAGGGGCCGCCCGGCTCACCGAGCGAGCCGACCTGGAGCCCGGACTGCAGTGCTTCGACGTGGTGCCGAACGGGTCGGTGACGCTGCGCTGGACGTGGCCGGCCGAGGACGCGGTGACGCTCTGGCGGGCGAGCCAGGGATCCCGGCGCGACCTGCCGACCGACTGGGGTTCGCACCGCGAGATCCGCTCGGTCCGCTCGGCTCCGGTCGCGAGTCTGGTCGACGCGCGGGACCGCGCGCTCACGACGATCTCGTTGTCGTCGGGCGTCCGCGGCTGCGACTTCGCGGTCGGGGTGAACGAGGAGACCGCCGAGCAGCTGATCGAGCTGACGGTGACCGACTTCGAGGGCGATTCGTTCGCGCTCCGGATCGACACCCGCGAGCAGCACTTCGCCGACGCATTGCGCGACGTCACGGCCGAGTGGACCGCCGAGCTCGGCGACCGGATCGCGCCGGTGCCCGCGGTCGTCCGGAAGGCGATGTACTCGACCTGGTACAGCGACCACCAGCACGTGTCGGCCGAGTCCGTCGAGCGGCACGCCCGCGCGGGAGCGGCGTACCGGACGAAGGCGGTCATCGTCGACGACGGCTGGCAGACCGACGACACGCGGCGCGGGTACGCGTACTGCGGCGACTGGGAGCCGACCAGCGAGACGTTCCCCGACATGGCCGAGCACGTACGCCGCGTTCACGAGCTCGGGCAGCTCTACGTGCTGTGGCTCGCGCCGCCGCTGATCGGCGTGCACTCGAAGGCCTGGGCGCGACTGCAGGACCGGATTCTCGGGTTCGCGGACGCCGACGTCACGGCGGTGCTGGACCCGCGGTACCGCGAGGTCCGCGATCATCTGCTGGAGTGCGCGATCCGCCCGGTGCGAGACTGGGGCGTCGACGGACTGAAGATCGACTTCATCGACTCCTGGGCGTTCGACTCGCCGCCGCCCGCTCCGGATGCGGACTGCGAATCGGTCGACGAAGGCGTCGAGCTGTTGCTGCAGGCCATCACCGACGAGCTGAAACGACTCCGGCCGGACGTGCTGATCGAGTTCCGCCAGGACTACGTGAACCCGCGACTGTGGCAGTTCGGTACGTTCCTGCGAGCCGGCGACTGCGCGCTCGACCCAGTGGAGAACCGGGTCCGTACGATCGACTGCCGCCTGCTGGCCGGCGACCGCGCGGTGCACTCGGACATGCTGATGTGGAGCCCGTCGGCGTCCGTAGAGAACGTCGCGCAGCAGTTCATCGGCGCCCTGTTCAGTACGGCGCAGGTGTCGATGGAGCTGGACGCGTTGTCGGCGGAGCACGACGAGGTGGTCCGGTACTGGCTCGGGTTCCTGGACGACCACGCCGACGCGTTGCTGCACGGCGTACTGCTGCCGTCGCGGCCGGACGCCCGCTACACGCAGGTGCGGGCGGTCGGTCCATCGGAGACTGTGGTTGCCGTGTTCACGGACCCGGTTGTGCGGGTAGAGGACCCGTGCACGGTCGTCGTCAACGGCGGCGCCGGCCAGCGGCTCTACGTCGAAGGGGCCGGCGGTGGGCCTGTGGACCTCGTAGTGTCTGACTGCTCAGGCCACGAGGTGCAGCGCGCGACTACGACGCCGCCCGCGGTCTGGGTGATCGACGTACCGGTCGGTGGGGTGGCTCGGATCGTCCGGACTTGAGGGGGAAAACGGACTTGGCTGCAGAGAAACAACGGCGTACGACGGTCGCGGACGTCGCGCGGCTGGCCGGGGTGTCGGCGATGACGGTGTCAAACGTCCTGAACGCGCCGCACCGCGTCAGTGAACCGACCGTCCGGACGGTCCGCGCCGCGATCGACGAGCTCGGGTACATCCCGAACCACGCGGCCCGCGCGCTGTCGTCCGGCCGCAGCCAGGTGATCGGCCTGCCGCTGTACTTCGAGGACAACTTCTCCGACGACGAGAATCCCGGTCTCGGCGGCTTCCTGCACGGGCTGCTCGGCGGCCTGGTGAAGGCGGCCGCGGTCTCCGGGTACGGCGTGCACGTCACCACACCGACCGAGGGCGCGACCGAGATCGCGCTCTACGAGAAGCTGATCGCGGCCCGGCAGGTGGACGCGATCGTGGTGCTGGAGACGATGCCGCACGACCCGCGGATCGAGTTCCTCAGCCGGCGGCGGTTCCCGTTCGTCGCGTTCGGGCAGACCGGCCCGGAGCAGCGGCAGTGCTGGGTCGACGTCGACAACGAGACCTCGATGGCGGGGATCGCCGCGCATCTGCGGTCGACCGGCCGGGAGCGGGCGGTCTATCTCGCGACCGACAGCGCGCTGCCGTGGGTCCATCAGCGCCTGGACGGGTTCGTCCGCGAGTTCCCGTCGACGGTGGTGCGATCGTTCGGTTCGCTCGACGCGGTGGCGGCGTACGTCGCCGATGCCGAGGCCCCGGACGCGTTCGTGGCCGACAATGACGCGTTCGCCGTGGTGGCGATGCGGTCGCTGCAGCGGCGCGGGATCGCCGTCGGTCAGGACGTCGCGGTCACTGGGTTCAACGACTTCCCGTTCGCGAGCATGCTCGACACTCCGCTGACGACGGCCCGGATCCCGCTCCGGGATATCGCCACCTGCCTGTTCGACCGCGCGTTGCGGGAGATCTCCGGCGAGCCGGACGCGCCGGGACGCCTCGTCACCGCGCCGCTGGTGGTCCGCTCGAGTGCCTGACCGCCGCCTCGACGAAGGCGGCCAGCTCGGTCGACCGGCTGCCGGCCGGCCAGACCACCAACATCCGGTACGGCTCGACGTCGGCGACCGGCCGATAGACGACGTCGGGCCGGATGTTGCGCTCGGCCATCGACCGCGGGACCAGCGCGACCGCCTGACCGAAGGCAACCACCTCCAGCAGTTGCGACGAGTCCTGCACGATCGGCCCGTCCACCGGGTCGTCCGGGCGCGCCGACCAGTAGTTGCGTTCGGCAACGTTGGACCGGCTCCACCGCGGCGCCGGGATCCCGGCCAGATCGTCCGCCCGGAGTACGTCGTACGCCGCCAACTCGTGCCCGGCCGGTAGCGCGGCCACCCGGGGCTCGGTGTACAGCATCTCCGCTTCGAGTCCGTGATCGTCGAACGGACGGCTGACCAGCGCGATGTCGGCGCGGCCGTCCCGCACCATGTCCGCCTGCTCGCCGAACCCGCTCACGACCACTTCGATCCTCGGCAGCTCGTCCCGGAGCTCTGTGACGATCCGGTGCAGCAGCTCGGTCGCCACCCCGGGCTTCGCGGTGACGATCAGCCCGCGCGTCGACGACCCGGCCCGTTGCGTCCGGCGGACCGCCGCGTCGAGCGCGTCGAAGATCGGGCCGGACTCCTTGAGCAGCGTCTCCCCCGCCGCGGTCAGCGCGAGCCGCGTGCCGGAACGGTCGAACAGGCCGACGCCGAGGCGGTGCTCGAGCTGGCGCATCGCGCGCGACAGCGGCGGCTGCGCGATCCCCAGCCGCTCGGCGGCGCGGGTGATGTTCAGGTCCTCGGCGACCGCGCGGAAGTACCGCAGCTCGCGGATCTCGGGTTCCGGCATACCTCCAGGGTATGGCGGACCACCTGATCGGTGTTGGTCCGCAGGGGTCGGTCCGCGCTGGACTGGTGGCATGAATCAGAACGAAGTCGCCCTGGTGACGGGCGGAAACAAAGGCATCGGCCGCGAGATCGTCCGGCAACTCGGCCGGCGCGGGCTGACGGTTTATCTGGCAGCACGCAACGCCGCCTTGGGCAGCAGCGCGGCAGCGGAGCTCGTCGGCGAGGGTCTCGACGTACGGTTCGTGCAGCTTGAGGTGACCGACGCGGAGTCGGTCACGGCGGCCGCGAAACAGGTCGACGCCGATTCCGGCCGGCTGGACGTACTGGTGAACAACGCCGGCATCGTCGCCGAGTGGGGTACGCCGGTCGCCGACATCACGGCCGAGCAGGTACGAACGGCGTACGACGTGAACGTGTTCGGAGTGGTGTCGGCGATCAACGCGTTCGTGCCACTGCTGCGCCGGTCGCCGAACGCGCGGATCGTGAATCTGTCGAGTGGACTCGGCTCGGTCAACCTGCTGTCGGAGCTCGACGGCCACCTCGCGACGCAGGGCCTGCTCGCGTACAGCTCCTCGAAGGCGGCGCTCAACGCGCTGACCCTGGTCTACGCGAGCGCACTGCGTGTGGACGGCATCAAGGTGAACGCCGCGACCCCGGGCCTGGTGCCGACGGACCTGAACACCCAGGCCTCCGTCCCCCGCGGAACCCGTACCGTCGAGGACGGCGCCGCGGTCCCGGTCGCGCTGGCGACCCTGCCGGCGGACGGCCCGACCGGTGTCTTCAGAGGACCGGAGTCGCTGTCCGACGTGGCTCCGTGGTGAGTGCCTGACGGGCGATCAGCAAGGTGGTCGCCGTACCGAGGAGGCCGGCCGCGGCGATCGTGAGGTTCGGTGCGAGGAACGAGCCGACGACGCCGCCGAGGGCGATGCTGACGCCCTGGATCGCCATCAGGCCGCTGGTCTGCACGGTGAACAGCCGGCCGCGGTACGCCGGTTCGACGGACTCCAGGATCAATGGGTCGACACCCTGGTTGAACGCGTACCCGGCGCCGGAGATCGCGAGCAGGACGGCGGCGACCGGGATCGGCGGCTGGGCGAGGAACGCGATCGCCGGGAGCTGGCTGGTCAGCAGGAACGGGACGACGAGCCGTCGCCGCGCGGAAGGGGTGAACCGCGCGACGACGAGCTCGCCGAGCACGCCGCCGACCGCGTACCCGGTGAACAGCGCACCGGCCGCGGCGGCCGCCGTACCGACCTGGGCGGTATAGGCGACGGCGAGCCCGTCCGGGACGGACGAGAACGCCGGCGCCACCCAGGTCAGCAGGATCAGGTTGCGAAGCTTCGGGTTCGCGAACAGGTACTGCAGTCCGGCCCACGACTCGCGGACGGGATTGGCGGTCCGCTCCCCCGGCGGTGTGGACGGCGTACCGGTGCCGATCAGGATCGCCGACGACACGAAGGTCACGACCTCGACCACCAGCAGCCACTTGGCGCCGATCGCGGCCACCGCGATACCGCCGCCCGCGAAGCCGGTCAGTACCGCGATCTGACCGATTGCCCGGAGCAACGACCTCCCGATCGGGAACAGGTCCGCCGGCAACAGGTGCGCGAGGCTCGCGGCGCGGGCGCCGGCGAAGATCGGCGCGATCAGTCCGGTCCCGAGCAGCAGCCCGAGCAGACCCGCGACCGGCATGTTCGGCACCAGCATCCCGGCCACGCAGGTCGCGCTGAGCAGGTCGCACACCACCAGCACCCGGCGCGCGGGGAAGCGGTCGGCGACGGACGACAGCACCGTGCCGCCGACGGCGTACGGGAGGAACGAGCAGACCAGGACGAGCGCCGACAGCAACGGCGAGCCGGTGCGCTCGAAGATCAGGATCGACAACGCGACCTGCGCACCGACCATGCCGAGCATCGACACGGTGTGCGCGGCGAACACGGCACGCATGCCGGGAAGCTGCAGAACAGCGCGGTAGGACCTCACGGCGCGAGAGTGCCCGACCTCGGGGTGGTCGGCGTAGAGTTTTGGTTGTGACCGAAAGTTCCCCGTCATGACCGCACTGCCATGACGGTACTGCGCTTCACTCAAGCCGACGCGCTGCGCTGCCGCTTCGGGGTCTCGCCGTTGTGGGAGACGATGTCCGCGGTCCGGGTGCTGAACGGATCCCGGCATCGGCCGCTCTACACGGACTGGGTCGAGGCGAAACGGGAGGCCGCGGCGACCGTCGACCTGCGCGGCCTGAAGGCGCTACAGCCACGCGTCGGCTACACGCCGGACTTCCTCACGCCACCACCCAAGGCCTCCCGGGCGAGGTTCGCGACCGAGATCGCAAGGGTCCGCAGTACGCCGCTCGATCGCGTGCGCAGCGAGCTGATCCAGTCCCGTGACGAGCTGAACAACCCGGCCGCACCGGTGATCAATCGCATGCTGGACGACGTCGCCGGCACCCGGGAACAGCTCGCCGACGCGATCGAGAACGCCTGGCAGACACTGATCGAACCGGACTGGCCGCTGATCAGCCGGGTACTCGAGGACGACATCGCGTACCGCGGCCGGCAGCTCACCGACGGTGGCCTCGCGGGCCTCTTTGACGATCTCCATCCGACGCTGACCTGGGAGGACGAGCGTCTGGTCGCCGCCCGGCACCGGGCCGAGGACCGCGACCTCACCGGTCAGGGCCTGCTCCTGGTCCCCGGTGTTTTCGCCTGGCCGTTCCTCGTCATCGTCGTCGACCCGGCGTACCACCCGACCCTGGTGTACCCGGCCCGCGGCGCCGCCCGCCTCTGGTCCGACGCCCCCAGTCCCCCGGACTCGCTGGCCCGCCTCCTCGGCCGCAGCCGCGCCACGCTCCTCGTCGCCCTCGACCCACCGGCCACGACCAGCGCACTGTCCGCGGACTACGGTCTCGCACTCGCCACCGTGGCCGAGCACCTGTCTGCTCTGTACGACGCGGGGCTCGCGACACGTCGTCGTACCGGGCATCAGGTCCACTACCGGCGGACCGAGGTGGGACAGGCCGTCGTCGACGCGTCCCTCGGCTGACCGCGGATCGGCGGCAGAATGCTGCAGTGGAGACGAGTACGCGGCACACCCGGCGGTGGCCGGCCTCACTGGCGGTCATCGCGGTCCTGATCCTGCAACTGCTGGTTCCGACGCAGATCAACGCCCTTCCGCGCTGGCTGATGCCGGTTCTCGGTTTCCTGCTGCTGGTGCCGCTGGTGTGGATGAACCCGTTCCACCTCCGCCGCGACGAACCCTGGCTGCGCTGGGTCGAGCTCGTTCTGGTCGGGGTGCTGGTCCTGGTGAACGCCTACTACCTGGCCGGGATGATCTTCTTCCTGAACAACGGCGACGCCAACGAGGGCGGCGTGCTGGTGAAGAGCGCTGTCCTGATCTGGGTGACGAACGTGGTCGCGTTCGCCGTCTGGTACTGGGAGATCGACCGCGGCGGCCCGTTCGCCCGGGCGCCCGAGCACGAACGGCGTACCGAGCGGCCGGATCTGTTGTTCCCGCAGATGACGGTCGACCTGCCGGGCTGGAAAGGCTGGCTGCCCGGATTCACCGACTACCTGTTCGTCTCGTTCACCGCCGCGACCGCGTTCAGCCCGACCGACACGATGCCGCTGAGTGCCCGAACGAAGACGCTGATGGGGGTCCAGTCCGCGATCTCGCTGCTGACGATCGCGATCATCGCGGCCCGTGCCGTGAACGTCCTCTGAGATCTCTCTCGACAGCTCTGTAATGGGCGTGAGACCGTTATGCTCATGTACAGCACGAAATCAGTGGGGTTGGGGTTCGCGGTCTTCTCCGCGATCACGTTCGGGGGGTCGGGGCCGTTCGCCAAGGCCCTGATCGGAGCGGGTTTCACCCCGCAGCAGGCAGCCTGGTTACGGATCCTCGGCGCCGCCGCGCTGCTCGTGCCGCTCGTGCTGGTGTTCCGCGGTCGCGCCGGAATCCGCGCGGCGCGGGCGTCCTGGAAGTCACTGGTCCTCTACGGCCTGACCGGGATCGCCGGATGTCAGACGTTGTTCTTCGTCGCGGCCAGCCGGCTGCCGGTGGGCGTCGCGTTGATGCTCGAGTTCTCCGGGCCGGTGCTGGTGGTGGCGTGGCTGAAGTTCGGGCAGAAGGTCGCCGTACCGCGGTCGGCCGCAATCGGGGTGAGCATCGCGGTCGTCGGTCTCGCGACCGTGGCAGAGATCTGGTCCGGGTTGCGGCTCGACCTGGTCGGCCTGCTCGCCGGACTCGGCGCGGCCGCGTGCCAGGCGACGTACTTCATCCTGATCGACAAGTTGACCGGGGCCGCCGATCCGCTGGTGATGACCGCGGCGGGCAGCGTGGTCGGAGCCGTCGTCCTGACCGCGATCGCGGCCCCCTGGGGTACGCCGTGGCACGTCCTGACCGACACGATCGCGATCGGTCACCGGCAGGCACCCGGGTGGCTGATGGCGACCTGGCTCATCGTGGTGAGCACCGTGGTCGCCTATCTGGCCGGCGCTGCCGCGGTCCAGCGATTGTCGGCCGCGATCGCCGGTGCGGTCGCGTACGTCGAGGTTGTCGCGGCCTGCGTCTTCGCACTGATCCTGCTCGGCGAGACCCTGCGGACCAACCAGATCATCGGTGGCGCGATCGTCCTGGCCGGTGCCTTCGTGGCCCAGTCGTCGGTCGGGAAGGTGGTGCCCCCGGAGATCCCGGACACCGACACTCCCCGCACCGACCTACTGGATCCGGTCATCTGAGCGAATCCACCAACTCGCGCGGCAGGCCGTGCGTGTCGTGCAGGTACTCGTAGTCGGTGTCGTCGAGCGACTTGTGGAAGCGCTCGTGGCTGAGCACCTTCCGGCCGCGGTCGAGCAGGTTGCTGAACCGGATCTCCTCGTCGATCAGGATCCGCCGGATCAGCGTCACCGTCTCGCCCTGGTGGAAGTGGTTCAGGGTGTGCTCGAACAGCTCGATCGGCACGTCGGACAGCGACCGGGACTCGTCGTCGCGCCAGAGCACCGTGAGCATCCGGCGGATCAGCCGGCGCAGCACGTACCCGCGGCCGGTGTTCGACGGGTGCACGCCGTCGCCGACGATCACGATGCTGGAGCGCAGGTGGTCGATGACGATCCGGCGAGATCGCTCGTCGAGCTTCCACATCGACGGGATGATCCGCATCCACGGCTCGAACAGAGAGGTCTCGTACACCGACTGCTTTCCCTCGAGCAGCATGGTGAGCCGCTCCAGGCCGAGCCCGGTGTCGATGTTCTGCTGCTTCAGCTCGTCGAGCGAGCCGTCGTCGTGTCGGCGGTAACGCATCATCACGTGGTTCCACACCTCGACCCAGCGGTCGTCCGTGGTCGGCGTACCCTCCGGGTCGCCGTCGCCGGTCCAGATGAAGATCTCCGAGTCCGGGCCGCACGGACCGGTCGGGCCGTTCGACCACCAGTTGTCGTCGGTGGTCAGCTCGACCGGCAGACCGAGCTGCTGCCAGGTGGTCAGCGACTCCTGGTCGAGCGGCACCTGGTCGTCACCGCCGAACACAGTCACATACATCTGCCGCGGGTCGAGTCCGAAGCGCGTGGTCAGCAACTCGTAGCCCCACTTGAGGGTCTGGCTGCTCCCGTAGTCCCCGAGCGACCACGAGCCGAGCATCTCGAACACGGTCAGATGGGTCGGATCGCCCACTTCGTCGAGGTCGGTGGTGCGCAGGCAACGCTGAATGCCCACGAGTCTGCGCCCCAGTGGATGAGGTTCACCTTCCAGGTACGGCGTGAGTGGATGCATCCCGGAGGTCGTGAAGAGCACTGGATCACCCAGCCGCGGGATGAGCGTGGACCCGGTGGTCGGGACGTGGCCACGGTCGCTGAAGAAGTCGATGAAAGTCCTGCTGATGGTCATGATTCCGTCCTTGTGAACTCGGACCGGAACCAGACCACCGGGCTACAGAAACAACAACACCGGCGAACCGTTTCCGGTCGCCGGTGAAAGTTTCGAGGATGTCAGGCAGCGGCAGCCGGGGAGCGGGAAGCTCGTACGGCTGCGGCAAGTCGGAACATCCGGTGCATGGTCGCCAGAGTACACGACTTGCAACGTCAAATGTCCAGTAATTGCTTCAGCGTGGCTCCGGAGCGTGTCCAGGTCCAGTTCTGCTCCACCCACGCGCGGCCCGCGGCGCCGAGCGCCCTCGCCTGTTCCCGATCGGTCAGCAACTGCGTGATCCGCTCGGCGACCGCCACCGGGTTGTACGGGTCCACGAGATAGCCCGTCTCGCCGTGCCGGACCGTGTCCGGCGTACCGCCCGAGTCGCCCACCACCACTGGCTTGCCGGTCGCGGAGGCCTCCAGCGTGACGATCCCGAGCGCCTCGGGCTCCAGGCCGAACCGCCGGGTTCGGCAGGGCATCGCGAACACATCGGCCGCGTCGACGTACGGCGGGATGTCGGCCCACGGCACCGCGCCGGTGAACACCACCGATCCAGGTACCTCGCCGGCGAGCCCTTCCAACCGCTCACGATCGGGCCCGCCCCCGACCAGCAGCAGCTTGGCGGACGGCACCGTGGCGAGTACCCGCGGCCAGGCGCGGATCAACGTGTCCTGGCCCTTCCGCGGGATCAACCGGGAGACGCACGCGACAACCGGGACGCCTTCGAGACCGAGCCCCTTGCGGATCTGCTCTCCCCCGCAGCCCGGGAAGAACCGGTGCGTGTCCACACCGGGAGTCAGGCGGCGCATCCGACGTACGGCCTGTGGAGACAGCGCCGGCGCGATCCGGTCCGCACACCACGACGAGACCGTGGTCATCGTGTCCGCCGCGTCGCCGATGCGGCGCAGCGCCTGCCGTGCACCGGGTACGCCGGCCCACCACGTCTCATGTCCGTGGGTCATCGCGACGATCTTTCGCGCTCCAGCCCGTCGCAAGGCCGGTCCCATCAACCCGAGCGGCGCGGCGGCGCCGAACAGAATGCGGTCGGCGTCATGCTTCCGCATCAACTGCGCAGCCCGCTTCGTGACGCGAGGCGTCGGCAGCAGCATCGACGTCCGGTCCCGAATCACCGGGAACGACAGCGTCGCGTCGTACGCCGTGTCCGCCGGTTCGTGGGAGGTGTAGACGACGACGTCCGGCAGTTCGTCGCACAGTGAGCGGACGAACGACTCGATCCCGCCCTGCCGCGGCGGGAAGTCGTTGGTGATGACCAGGACTGCCATCGTCAGCTCATCGTTGGGCCAGCGGCGGGACCGGCCCGGTGTTCTGCGCCGCCCACGCGCGGCCCATCGCGATCCGCTCCGGCGCGGTCGGGTGGGTCGCGAACATCCAGTACCGCCAGGGGCTCGGGTCGAGACCGGAGATGTTCCGCACCGCCAGGTCGTGTTGCATCGCGACGAAGTTCTGCGGATCGTTCGTCAACCGCAGCGAGTGGTAGTCGGCCCGGGCCTCGATCTTCCGGCTCACCACGTTCTGCACCGGGGACGCAAGCGTCGTACCGGCGACGACCAGCGCGACGAACACCCCGACCCGTCGCGGATCCGCCATCCGCGACCCGAGCAACAGATACAGCAGCGTGATCGCGAACGCCGTCCCGAGCACCCCGATCAGCGTCCCGTGCAGTACGTCGTCCTCCGCGGCGTGCCCGAGTTCGTGCGCGACCACGAGCCGGATCTGCGCCGGCGGCGTGTCCTTCAGCAGCGTGTCGTACACGACCAGCCGGCGCGTCGACCCGAACCCGGACACGTAGGCGTTCAGCGCCGTCGTTCGTTTGGAGGCGTCCGCGACGAGCACATCCTTGACCGGGACGCCGTCCGCGGCCGCGAGCTTCAGGAAGTCGTTGCGCAGGGCACCGGCCGGCATCGAGGTGAAGTTGTTGAACCGTGGCTCGACCAGCACCGGGTACGCGAACGACACGCCGAGCACCAGCAGCGCCGCGACGATTGCTCCGGGCAACCACCAGCCCTGCGGCCGGCGTTTCGCGAACGCCATCAGGACTACCGCGATCACCGCGACACCGAGCGACGTGAGCGCCCAGTTGACGCCCCGGTCCCAGACCCACAACCGCCAGTTCTCCACCGACAGGCCGTACTTCAGACTCACCCGCTCCGCGAGGACGTCGGTCGGCACGGTGAGCAGGTTGGTGATCAGGGCGATCCCACCGACCACCACCGGTACGGCGAGCCACCACGGGCGGACCCGCAGACCGTCGTACAGCCGGCGGCCGAGTGGGCTGAAGCCGATCACCAGCGGGACCACGATCGAGATCACCCAGGACGTGGTCGACCACGGCAGGATCTCGTGCCGGAACGCGTCCTGACGGGCGATCCCGGCGGTGGTGAAGTCCAGCGTGGCATCAGGTTTCGGCAGGTCGATCAGGTGCCACGGGGTGGTGACCGCGATCGTGAAGACCAGCGCGAGCGCCAGCAGACCGCCGGCGACGCGGGGCGCCCACCGGCCGGGCGGCTTAGGCACCGGCGAGCCTCTCCAGATACTTCTGCCACTCCACGACGAACTCGGCCTCGGTCATCCCGAGCACCGACTTGAACGCGTCCGCCAGCCCGGTCGACGACCTCGACGCGTGCACGGTCCGGTAGAACTTCACCAGCTTCGCCTGGCCCTCACGCTCCGCGATCAGGCGGCAGGCCAGCCACGCCGACTCGTACGCCTGCGGCAGCTCGGTCGCCGACGCCGCGAACGCCTCCGGCGTCGGCAACGTCTCCGGCACCTTGCCGGCCCGCACGGCCTTGAAGAGCTCCTTCGCCGCCGACTCGTCCTGCACCGGTACGGCGGTGAACGCGACATAATCCGCGAAACCCTCGGCCAGCCACAACGGCACCGGCGACGCGGTCGCGGTCGACGCGACATGGGTGGTCTCGTGGGTGAGCACGATCCGGCGGCCCTGCTTGCCGAGCTCCTCGAACAGCTTCGGGTTCGCCACGATCCGCACCGGCGCACCGACCGCCGGCTGGTCCAGTTCGGCGAAGGTGACGGCGGCGATCTGGGTGTACGTGTTCGGCTGGGCGCCGAGGACACCCTCCATCTGGCTCTGCTTGGCGGGCAGGTAGACGACCACCTTCTGCCGCCAACTCTTGCCCCAGACCTTGCTCACCGACTCGACCGCCTTGTCGGCGACCGAAACGTAGCTCCGGGCCTCGGACTCGGAGTCCAGGCTGATCACCAGGCTGTGTTTGCCCTTCGCCACGTCCACCGCACCGAGCGCCCAGACCGGCTTGCGTTGCCCGGCGGCGAACCGCTCCGAGAACGATGCGGCGTAGGTTTTCCCGTCCCGGATGACGAACGTCACAGGCAGCGTCTCGCGCGCGGGCTTCACGTCGTACCCCGTGAGTTGCCAGGAGACCTCGACCTGGGCCAGCCAGGACTGGCTGCCGCCGAGCTGACTCTGCCGGTCCGGGGTCAGGGCACCGATGTCGTCGCTCACGTAGCGCAACTGGAACGTACCGATCGGGAGCGTGGTCAGGTTGCTGAAGATCGTCCGCGCGCTGGCCCGGAAGTCCGTGGCCTTCGGGTCGATCGTGTTCAGGAACTCGGTGCGGTTGTCGTTCTCGACCGCGTCGGTCATCTTCTGCAGCACGGCCTCACCGGCCACGGCCCGCTGGACGCCGGCCTGCGCCTGGTCGGGCGTCGACGCACTGGACGCCGGTGCGTGGGCGCCGGGCGCGTTCGGGTCGGCCGGCGCATTGGCGATGTGCTGAAGTCCGGCGTACCCCGCTCCGGCGACCAGGCAGACGGCGACGCCGAGGGCAACCTTCTTCAGGATCGGCGCGAACGGCGGGCGATGCTCGTCGTCCGCCGGCGGGCGGTGACCATCGTCCGGAGGCGGAGGCGCGGCGTACGACTGCCCTTGGTGCTCGATCAACTCCGTTACGTCATCGGAGGACGGGATCACCGGCAGCGGAACCGTATCGCCGTGCTCGTCGATCACCTCGGCCCCTCGCTGCTCACCTGCCCCAGTCAGGTGGGACACCCAGCCTCCTCCGACACTACGGCATCACCACACAATGACTCGGGGGCGGGGGGGGGTGACCCGGGCCCGCCGGTGTTTGAAAAGTTTAAATGGAGCCCCGGCGGGCCCAGGTGGTTTTATTGGAAAAGAGAAAGCGGGGGGTTGAACAA
>NZ_JBSHBJ010000032.1:74573-100814 GCF_053611945.1 Kribbella sp. NPDC054772
GGAGACCCCCCCCCCCCGGGGGGGGGCACCCCCCCCCCCCCCCCACACCCCCAAACCCCCCCCCCCCCCCCCGGCCCGGGGCCCCCCCCCCCCCCGCCGCAGAGTATGTCAAAGGTCTCAGGTCAGCCCGGACGGACCATGCTGTTGATCGGCATCTCGTCGAGCGGGGCGATCTCCACGCTCTTGCCCGGACGCGGGGCGTGCACGATCCGGCCGTTGCCGAGGTACAGGGCGACGTGCGTGATCGGGCTGTAGTAGAACACCAGGTCACCCGGGGCCAGCTCGGACTTGCTGATCCGGCGGCCCTCACCGGCCTGCGCCTTCGAGGAGTGCGACAGCGAGACGCCGGCCTTGCCCCAGGCGTACATGGTCAGACCGGAGCAGTCGTACGAGCTCGGGCCGTCGGCACCCCACACGTACGGGTCGCCGAGCTCGGACAGCGCCGCGTTGATCGCGATCGCGCCGCGGCCGCTGGCCGGGATGTTCGGGATGTTCTCGCCGGTCCGGTCGCCGCTGCGGGTCGGACGCTGCTTGCGCGCCGCCTCCGCTTCCTTGGCCTGCTCTTCCTCGAGTTTCTTGCGCTCGGCGTCGCTGAGCTTGTCGAGCACCTTCTGCGCGGAGTCGAGGTTGTCCTGGATCTGCTTCTTCAGCGCGTCCTGCTTCGCCTGCACGGCCTGCAGCGAGGCCAGCTCGGTCTGCTCGCTGGCCTGCAGGTCGGTGAGCTTGCCCTGCGCGACCTGGTAGCGACGGAGCGCCGAGTTCTGCTGGCCGGCGAAGGCCTGGGCGGTCGACGCCTGGCTGAGGAACTGGTCCGGGTTCGTCGACAACAACAGCTGGGCCGTCGTGGAGATCCCGGAGGTCTGGTAGCCGGCGACCGCGAGGGAGCCGATCTGCCGCCGCACCGAATCGACCTGCGTCTGCTGCTTGGCGATGCCGGTCTGCAGGGCCTTCACGCGAGCGGAGGAAGCGGTGATCTGACCGCGCAGGTCGTTCGCCGTCTCGCCGATGGCGCCGGCCTTCTCCTGCAGCGCGGCGACCTGCTTCTTCGCCTGGTCCAGGGTGGGCTTGGGTTCGGCGTCAGCCGCTCCCTGGATGAAGAACACACCCGCGGCGACAGCCGTGCTGGTGATGGCGGCGAGGGCGATTCCCCTGGTGCGGTTGATGCGTCCGATGGACACAGCCCGGTCGGTCCCTTCCTCTGCTCACGCCGTCCCCGTTGACCAGGCCACCGCGGACGTCACGCCCGCAGGATCCGCCGGATCACTCCCTCGGCTTTCCTGCTACCCGGTCGGCCGGAGCGGCCGACACCCTGAGGCAACGAGAGGTAACAGTAGTGACCGTTTCGTGACCAGTGCAATTCGCCCCTCGGGTTTGATCGAAAATTAACGAAGGCCGGTCCCGGCCAAACGGTCGTTTCGCCTTCCCATACAGGGGTTTCGGTCCCGGTCAGGCGCACCACGCAGTGGCATGGTCCTGACATACGACCGGCGTGTCAGCCCGTCTGTTCCTTCGGGTCGACGGTCGGGTCCACGCTGTTCACCGCGTGCACGAGGCGTAGCGGTGGGACCAGTCCGGAGTCGGCCAGGGCGTCCAGCGCGGCCTTCTCGTCGTCGTCGATCCGCAGGCTGCCGGACCGTTCGGCCGAGAACCCGAGCACCACCGTGACGACACAGTCCTGGCAGCCCGGACCCTTCATCGCACAAGCGTCGCAGTCGATCAGCACAACGTCCTCCAAGGGGGGAAGCACCCGGACTTGCATCCGGCTGAGAAGGACGCTAGAGAACGCCGCCGACAATTTCCGTTCGTCAGGTGCGGGCGATGCGGGCGATCAGGCTGGTCGCGGAGAGTGCGCGGGCGCCGAGCTTGATGATGCTCTCGGCAACTTCGCGGTCGGTGGAGACCACGACGACCGGGCGGCCCGGCGGCTCGGCGCGGACCAGTTGCCGGATCACCTCGTCGGCGATCACACCGGCCGGACTGAACCGCACCCGCACACCGCGGGGTGGATTCAGCTGCACCGGGCCGGACAGCTCCGCGCCGTCGAAGACCACAGTCACTTCGACGCGACGTTGCGCCACCAACGCACCGAGTGCGGTGACGAGGCGCTGCCGCTGCGAGTGCAGCGGTGAGTTCGGCCACGCGGTCTTCGTCACGTTGTAGCCGTCGATGATCAGGTGGACCTGCGGCAACGCCAGCAACTCGTCGAACAACGCCGGGTCGTCCTCGGGTGCCGTCCGCCCGACCGGAGCCGCCTCGGGCTCCGAGCCGGCCACCGTGTCGGCGGGCCGGAGCTCTCCCCCGGGCGGCAGCGCCAGCTCGCGCCGCAACCCGCTCGCTGCCTCCAGCAACGTGTCGAGCAGCAACCGGGTCCGCGTCGAGGCGAGCTCCCGTTCCTGTCCCGCCGTACGCCGGGCGGCGTGCTCGACCGCCTCTAGTTCGGTGATCCGGGATCGCAGCTTGCGCAGCTCGCGCTCGACCTCGGCACGGACCGCGTCGACGCGTTCGTCGGCGGTCTCGGCCTCCTTGGTGCGCTGCTCGACCTCGGTGTGCAGACCGGTGATCCGCTGCCGGGCCTCGTTCAGCTTGCGCCGGAGCGTGACGTTCTCGGCCTTCAGCTCGTTGACCTGTTCACGAAGCCGTTCGCGGACCTGCCGCGCTTCCGTGCGGGCCTGGTCCAGTTGGTCGGCGAGCCGGTCGACCGCGGCGGCGTCGGCGTTCGGGTTCTCCACCGGGATCTGGGCGGCGGCCGCGACGTGCTGCTCCCAGTCGTCCGGCCGGAGCAGGTACGCGAGGGCGGCGACCTCCACGGGATCCGCGGCCGGGACCGGGACGCCGTCCGCGACCGCGTCGCCGAGCTCCGGGTGCTCACGCCGTACCTCGAAGGCGGTCAGCCGGCGGAAGTGGTCGTCGGTCTCCAGGATCGGGCCGAGCACCGAGGCGGACAGCTTCGCGCGTTTCGCCGGCGCGAAGCTGGCGAAACGGCGCAGCGGCGCCGGGATGTCGGTCGCGGGAAGCTGGCCGAGGGCGTGCGCAGCGAGTGTCAGGACGCGTTGCCGGACCGGTTCAGGCAGAGTCGTAGTGGCGGAGCTCGCGGCGGTGCCTGCCTCAGTCACCGGTCCGCAGTCCGGCTGGAACGACGGCCTGGCAGCTGCTGCTCGGCCAGTGACGCAGACCACAACGAACGGGCATCCGGCCCGGATTCGCGGTGATCGCCTGTGTACGCATACCGAGAGCCTAGTCGACTCACAGGCGTGTCACCTGCGGAATTGTCGGTGGCGGCTCCTAGCGTCGTGGCCATGACCAGCCCAGGGCGTGCGCAGACCGCGGATCCGCAGTTGCCGATCCGTGGCGTCCAGCACAGCTTCGACGACCTGGGGACACCGCTGCGCGACATCACGTTCTGCGTGGTCGACCTGGAGACCACCGGCAATCCGCCGGGCGAGGGCGGCATCACCGAGATCGGCGCGGTCAAGGTCCGGGCCGGCGAGGTGGTCGGCGAGTTCCAGACCCTGGTGAACCCGTCCGAGGCGATCCCGGCGTTCATCGCGGTGCTGACCGGCATCACCAACGGGATGGTTGCCTCGTCACCGCGGATCGACTCGGTGCTGCCCGCGTTCCTGGAGTTCGCGCACGGCTGCGTGATGGTCGCGCACAACGCGCCGTTCGACATGGGCTTCCTCAAACACGAGAGCCTCGTGCACGGGTACGACTGGCCCGACTTCGCGGTCGTCGACACCGCGCTGCTGGCGCGCCGCGTGATCACCCCGGACGAGGCGCCGAACTGCAAACTCGGCACGCTCGCGAAGCTCTTCCGGACGACGACCACACCGAACCACCGCGCACTGTCCGACGCTCGCGCCACGGTCGACGTACTGCACGGGCTGTTCGAGCGGGTCGGGTCGTTGGGCGTGCAAACGTTGGAGGATCTGCAGACGTACTCGTCGCGGGTCGCGCCGGCGGTGCGGGCCAAGCGCCACCTGTCCGAGACGTTGCCGCACGCACCGGGTGTGTACCTGTTCACCGACGACCGCGGCGAGGTGCTGTACGTCGGCAAGTCCAAGGACCTGCGGACGCGCGTCCGGTCGTACTTCACCGCGTCCGAGACCAGGAACCGGATCGGCGAGATGGTCGGCATCGCCACCGGCGTCCGCGGTATCGAGTGCGGTACACCGCTCGAGGCCGAGGTCCGCGAGCTGCGGCTGATCGCGGAGCACAAGCCGCGGTACAACCGGAAGTCCAAGTTCCCCGAACGGCAGCACTGGTTGAAGGTCACGGTCGAACCGTTTCCGCGGTTGTCGCTGGTCAAACAGGTGCGCGACGACGACGCCGGGTATCTCGGGCCGTTCAGCTCGAAGAAGACCGCCGAGCGCGCGATGGCCGCGTTGCACGAGGCGTTCCCGATCCGGCAGTGCACGGCGCGGATGTCCCGCACCCCACAGCTGTCACCGTGCGTGCTGGCCGAGATGGGCCGCTGCGTGGCGCCGTGCGACGGCCGGATCTCCGCGGATTCCTACGGCGAGTTCGTGTCCGCGCTGCGGGCCGCGCTGACCGACGACCCGACCCCGGTGGTCCACGCGCTGGACCGGCGGATCGACGTACTGTCGGCGGACGAGCGGTTCGAGGACGCCGCCGTGCACCGGGACCGGCTGGGTGCGTTCGTGCGGAGCTCTGCGCGGATGCAGCGGATGGCGTCGGTGACCGGGTGCGCCGAGATCTGCGCCGCCCGGCGGACCGAGGACGGCGGCTGGGAGCTGCACGTGATCCGCCGCGGCCGACTCGCGGCGGCCGGATTCACTCCGCGCGGGACGGATCCGCGCCCGCACCTGGAGATGCTGCGGGCGTCCGCCGAGACCGTGCTGCCCGGGATCGGCCCGGTCGCTGCCGCGTCGCCCGAAGAGATCGAGCTGATCCTGCGCTGGCTCGAGCTCCCCGGCATCCGCCTGGTCGAGGTGGACGGCACCTGGACCTGCCCGGTCAGCGGCGCCGGCCGGCACCTGACGCGCCTTGACAACGCCAACTCCGACCGGCACCAGCACCCCACCGAACGCCGCCGCAACCTCCGTCCGCTCGGCCCTGCCCGGGTGGGTTAGGCCGGGTGGGTCAGGCCCGGGTGGGTCAGGCCCGGGTGGGTCAGGCCTCGATGAACTGGTAGTCGGTGACGATCCTGCCGTCGGCACCGAGCAGGAGAAGGTCGATGCCGACGGCAAGCGCCTCTCCCCCGCCGGCCGGGACCATCGCCCAGCGCAGCTTCACCAGGTCCCGCAGTCCGACGGCCGTGCCGTGCGGCACGAACTTGTACTGACCGGGCGCGACGAACTCGTCGTACGCCGTGCTCACGCGGCGGGTCAGCGCCTCGTGCCCGCGCGCCTCCAGGCTCGCGGAGACGCCGATCGCGGTCGCGCGCTCGACGACCTCCTCCGGCGGTTCGAGCAGGTGGATGCCGTCCTCGGTCCAGAGCTCTTCGACGGCCTTGCGACGGAGGCCGGCGTCGGGCTCGTTCCAGATTGCTACATATCGCTGTGCCAGTTCTTGTGCTGAGTTCTTGTTCACATCCACGACCATGCCTGCGGCGCCGGTGCGACCTCAATTCCCTGCTGGGTATGAACTGTCGGTGCCGTGCGTTAGAACTCGGGGCATGGCATCTGAGCTGGCCGCAGGTCTGCGGTCGTGGCGTCACCGGCGGCGCGTGAGTCAGCTGGAGCTGTCGGTGCGCGCCGGGACCACGCAGCGGCACGTCAGCTTCATCGAGAGCGGCCGCTCGGTGCCGGGCCGGGAGATGGTCATCCGGCTCGCCGAGTCGCTGCAGGTGCCGCTGCGAGAGCGCAACCAGTTGCTGGTGGCCGGCGGGTACGCACCGGCGTACGACGAGACGCCGTACGGGGCGCCGCGACTCGGTGCGATCCGCGCGGCGCTGACCGGGATTCTCGAGGGGCACTGGCCCAGTCCGGCAGTGGTGGTGGATCGCCGGGGTGACTTGGTGCTCGCGAACCGGTCGTTCGACGTGCTGTGCGCGGGAGTCACGCCGTACCTGCTGGAGCCGCCGGTGTCGGTGCCGCGGCTGCTCCTGCACCCCGACGGGCTGGCACCCCGGATCGTGAACCTCGCGGAGTGGTCGTGGCACGTGATCGACGCGCTGACCCGGGAGGCCGCGCTGGTGCCCGACCAGGAGGCGGACGGGTTGATCGCGGAGTTGACCGCCCTGATCCCGCCGCGTCCGGAGCCGGGGCCGGACCACCTCGGGTTCGCCGTACCGCTGCGGCTGCGCTCGGCGGACACCGAGCTCCGGCTGATCACCACCCTGACCAGGTTCGGTACGGCGATCGACGTGACCGTGGCCGAGCTGCGGATGGAGGCGTTCCTGCCCGCGGACGAACGGACGGCGACGGCGTTGCGGGGCCTCGACCGCACTATGCTTCAGCGGGTTGGGGTGTGAGTAGTCACTGGTGCTGAAAAGCGAGTTCCGAGGAGAGGACGGCATGGTCACCGCGATCGTGTTCATCAAGGCCGACGTCGCACGGATCCCGGAGGTCGCCGAGCAGGTGGCCGCGATCGAGGGCGTCAGCGAGGTGTACTCCGTGACCGGTGGGCTCGACCTGATCGCGCTCGTCCGGGTCGCGCGGCACGACGACCTGGCCACCGTCATCCCCGAGCACGTCAACCGGGTGCCCGGCGTACTCAGCACCGAGACCCATATCGCGTTCCGCGCGTACTCCAGTCACGACCTGGAGGCAGCCTTCAGCCTCGGCGACGAGGACGGTGTCTGAGGACCGGTCCGATTCGATCCGACTGACACGAGCTGAAGTTACGGTGAACACATGAACGTCCGGGGCCAGTTCGCTGCCGAGTCCGCCGCGGTCCGCACGGTCGTGCCGACCGCCGAGCGAGGACGCGGATGAGCAACCCTCCCGCCGGCTGGTACCCCGACCCCACCGGCCAGCCCGACACCATCCGCTTCTGGAACGGGGAGAAGTGGACCAACAAAACCGAGAAGGAGGACGCGGCCACCAAGGAGGACCCCTCCCCGCAGCCGACCTCCCCCTCGGACCCCACTCCGGAACCGGCCACCCCTGAGCCGCAACAACCGGAACCGCAGGCCCAGTGGTCCCAACAGCCCGACCCGCAGGCCCAGTGGTCCCAGCAGCCCGACCAGCAGGCCCAGTGGTCCCAGCAGCCCGACCCGCAGGCCCAGTGGACCCAGCAGCCCGACCAGCAGGCTCAGTGGCCCCAAGAACCTGAGTCGCAGCCCCAGTGGTCCCAGCAATCCGAGCCTCAGGTCCAGTGGTCGCAGGAGTCTGAGCCGCAGGTTCAGTGGTCCCAACAGCCGGATACCGCGAACCAGTGGCCGCAGCAGCAGTCCACACCTGACCAGCAACCGACGTGGGCCCAGCAGGAGCCACAGCAGTCGTGGCTGCAGCAGCCGGCCCAGGAGTCGTCCGGACCAGGGCTGCGATCGGTGCAGCAGCCGGAGACGGGTGCTGTCGGCCCCGAGCCGTCGGACGGCTCAGGCGCTTGGCAGCAGTCGAATGCTCCGCAGCCGTGGGATGCAGGCTCAACCACGGGCGACGGCCAGCCGAACAACGGACCACACCTGCGCGCCGTCTCACCGGACGACGCCACACAGATCCAGAACTACCCCGCAACGTCCCCGCAGTCGACAACACCCACGCCCACGCAGCATGCGGGCTCCGGCGACTCGACCGGCCCGGCGCCATCCACCGGCTCCGCGCAAACCGACGGCTCCGCGCAGACCGGCTCTGCCCAGTCGACCGGTTCAGCGCAGTCGACGGGTGCAGCGCAGACCGACGGCTGGGCCCAGTCCGCCGGCTCGGCGGCGCAGGCCACCGGCTCGGTGCAGTCGACAGGTACTGGCCAGGCGACAGATTCGGGGCAGTCGACGGGTGCGGCCGCGGTTGGCGAGTCGGCGCCGGGTGACGGGGCTGAGCCCTCTCCGGCTGATCGGGCGAAGGCCACGTGGAATGCCCCGGAGATCGCGCCCGCACCTTCTGAGCATTGGTCGCAGCGTGAGGTCACCGAGGCAGAGGCAGCAGCAGCGGCCGCGGTGGCAGCCGACGTACCGGAGACACGGCCGACGGAGCAGACCAACGGCTGGACGCTGAAGCTCGCGCCGGATCCCTCCGACGGGTCGGACGATTCCGGCGCCGGGTCAGGCGGCGCGGCGGGCGCCGATTCGGGCGAGGGATGGTCCGACGTCAGTTGGACCGCGCAACCGAGGTTCGCGCCGACCCCAAAGGAAAACGTCGAGGCCGCAGGCGCGAACATCCCGCCGGCGAACATGCCCTCCACGCAGCAGACCCCCGAGACGCAGACCTCCAGCACGCAGGCAGCCGGCGGGCAGACCGCGGGCACGCAGACCTCCGGCGCGCAAGTATCGGGAACGCAGGAAGCGGGCGGGCAGGGTGCGGGCGGGCAGGGTGCGGGCGGGCAGGGTGCGGACTCGGAGGTCTTTGACGACGAGGCGATGACGGACCTGCAGCCGGACTGGGGTAGTCAGTCGGGTGACGCGGACGATCAGCAGTCCACCGACGGACCGTCCTGGGGTGTCGAGGCTCAGGACGAGGACGACCTGCAGACCCCCGAAAAGGCCGCTCCCCTCTGGACCGTGCCGACTTCGGACGACACCACGCAGGAGCAGCCGGCCTGGGGCGCATCCAGCAACCAGCAGCCCGAGCCGGTACAACTCTGGGGCGACCAGCCGTCGACCGACCAAGGCCAGAGCTCGAACGACCCGCAGTCCCCCGCTCAGCAACCGAGCTGGGAGAACCAGCAGTCGGGCGGCCAACAGCCCAGCTGGGAGAACCAGCAGGCCGGCGGTCAAGAGAATGGCTGGGGCAACCAGCAGTCGGACGGCCAGCAGACGGGCTGGGGCAATCAGCAGTCCGGCGGGCAGGAGCCCGGCCGGGAGAACCAGCAGGCCGGTGGTCAAGGGAGTGGCTGGGGCGACCAGCAGTCTGGCGAGCAGCAGCCCAGCTGGGAGAACCAGCAGACCGGCGGCCAGGAGAACGGCTGGGGTGGTCAGCAGGCGGGTGGTCAGGCTTCGAACGGCTGGGATGACCCGCATGCGGGTGAGGGCTGGGGCGCGCAGCAGGGTGCGGCTGGGGCTGATTCGCAGGCGGTGGACAACGGGTGGGGCGTTGGCGACCAGCACGGCGGCGTACAGGAGTCCGGGCCGTGGGGTCAGCAGGCGACTGCGGACGCACAGAGTGGACAGCAGGGCGGACAGCAGGGCGACCAGTCGTGGGGCGGCCAGAGCTGGCCGGTGCAGCAGGGTGACGATCAGCAGGGCAATGGCTGGGGTGACGCTCAGCAGTCCGGCCAGCAGGCTTGGGGCGCCACGCAGGAGACCGAGCAGTCTTGGGGCTCTGGGCAACAGGGCGGCGACCAGGCCTGGGGCTCTGGGCAGCAGCAGGGCGGACAGCAGTGGGGCGCTGAGCAGAGTGGTCAGGGTTCCGGTGGCGCGCAGGCGCTGCAGCAGGGCGGCGGGCAGCAGGCCTGGGGAGAGCAGCAGACTCAGCGCGCCTGGGGTGACGACGGCAACGACTCCTGGGGCGGCCAGGCGGACCTGAGCTCCGGGGTCGGCAAGGACAAGAGCAACAAGAGCAAGGGGAAGAAGCCGAAGGGACCCGGCGGTGGCGGCGGCCCGTTCGGCGCGAAGCTACCGCTGATCATCGCCGGTGGCGTCGCGCTGGTGATGGTGATCGTCCTCGCCGTGGTGCTGATCGCGAAGGGCGGCGACGACAAGCAGGCCGACCCGAACCCGACCGGTTCACCGACCCAGAGCAGCTCGCCGACGGGGCAACCGACGGGCGAGTCGAGTACCAAGCCGGGTCAGTCGAAGAACCCGAAGCTGCACGAGGGCTTCGGGCGGATCGCGTCGGACGCGATCTCGTTCCCGCGCCGGAGCTCGCCATGGTCGGACCGTAAGCGGCTCGTCCAGCAGCTGCTCAGCTCGGCCGGCCAGCGGATCGTCCTGCAGGAGAACGCGAACGGCAGCGACGACTGGAGCGCGGACATCTTCGTCGGCGGTCTCGGTACCGGCTCCGGGTTCAACGGTGACCCGAAAGCGACCGCGTCGGCGCTGTCGGTGCAGTTGCGCAAGGACATGTACGGGACCATCCCGGTCACCTACACGACGATCGCGAACGGGGCGGTGAAGCGGTCCGGCAAATCGGGCTGGTTCTTCCAGCAGACCGTGACCGCGAAGTCGGCCGCGGTGACCGATCGAGTGCTTACCCTGACGGTGGCCGTTTTCGACCTCGGTGACGGAACGGCGGTCGCCTACATCAGCGGAATCCCGAACAACCGGGCAGACCTGAAGGCGGCCGAGAGTCAGGCCTACAAGGGAATCAACGTTGGCTGAGAACGAAGACCAGAACCCGCCCCGCCGCCACAATGCTCCCCCGGGCACCCCCGCCGATCCGGCGCGCCCGGTATCAAGCGACCCACTGGCCGGCACCCCCCAAGCACCCCCGTCCCCCGCCGCCCCCACCCACCAACAGCCGGGTGAGCAGCCGGGGCATGGGTTGGGGACGCAGTCGGCGAGCCAATGGCAGCAGTCCGGGCTAGAGCCGGGCCAGCAGTCAGGGCAGCCGTCGGGGCAGCAGCAGTCGGGGCAGGGTTCGTCGGGCGGGTCGTCGGATGCGCTGTTCGGGCAGTCGCCCGCGCCTGCGCCGCCGCCCCCACCGGCGGCCCGCCCACAGCACGCGGCGCCGCCCCAGCAACAACACTGGACCAGCCAGCCCACACCACAGCCCGGCCAGCAACAGCCAGCGCCGCAGCCCGGCGCCCAGATGTGGGGCACCCAGCCGCAGCGAGGCCAGCAACAGCCTCGGCCACACCAGGCACACCCGCAGTCGGGTGCGCCGCAGTCGGGTGCGCCGCAAACTCCGCAGTACGGCGACCAGCAGCCGAACCGCCCGCCGACGGGTCAAGCGCCGTCGGGCCACCCGCAGTCCGCGCAGCCGCCGCACTGGGGTCAGCCGCAGTCACGTCAGCCGCAGTCAGGCCAGCCGCAGCCGGGGCAACCACAGTCGGGTCAGCCCCAGCCGCAGCCGGGTCAAGCACGCCCCGGTCAACCACAGTCCGCACAACCCCAACCGGGTCAAACCTCACCGGGCCAACCCCAGCCGGGTCAGCCGCAGGCGGGGCAGATGTGGGGTGCGCAGCAGCCTGGTCAGCGGCCGCCTGGTTGGCAGAACCAGGCGTTGGGGCCTCAGCCCGGTGGACCGAACCCACCCCAGCAGCACTCGGCCGGTCAGCAGGGCGGCCAGCCGTCGCGGGGTGGCCAGCACGCCGCTCAGCCAGGTCAGCCAGGTCAGCCAGGTCAGCCGGGTAATCAGCGTGGGCCTCAGCCGGGGCAGCAGGCTGGGTTCGGGCAGGTTGTTCAGCAGGCAGCCGGGCCGCGGGCCAAGGGCGACGGACAGGCGGCACACGCGGCTGGGCACGCGGCCGGGCATGCCGCTGACGGTGGTCGTGGCGCCGGCGGTGGTCGGCTGCCTGGGAGCGATGGGGGCGACGGGACGCCGGCTGGTGTGAACGGGCGGGCTCGGATGATCGGCGCGCTGGTACTGGTGGTGACCGCGCTCGCGGCGACCGGGCTGAGTGCCGGCTGGATCTGGACGAAGGCCGACGCGGTCGCTCCGGTGGCGCTGCCGTCGGAGGGCAAGTCGATCGAGACCGTCAGCCCGTCGGTGAAGCCGTCCAGCACGCCGACCCCGGTCGGCAAGGTGCTCGGCACCGAGATGCTTGCTTCCAACAATGACTCGATGCCGATCATGAGTTCGGCCTGGAGCAACAACTACGAGCGCACCGGGCTCTGGGGCGGCGCCGCGATCTGGCTGACCGTGCACAAGAACTACGACGGCAAGACCGCGAGCTGGGGCAACTACGTCTCCTTCGGCCAGCTCCCGCCGGACATCACGTACCAGAACACCCCGGCGGGTCTCAAGGAGGCCGCGGTGCAGATCGGCGGCCGCGCGATCGTCAGCCTGTACGACAAGGACACCAAGGTGCTGCCCGGCACCACCCACAAGGCGATCAGCGTCGGCGGCCACCCGGGTCACGAGATCGTCGCGAAGATCCCGGTCAAGGTCCCGAAGCTGACCGAGACCTACTCCACGGTGATGATCGCGGTCATCGATCGCGGCGACGGTACGGCGGATGTGTCGATCGCCGACATCGCCGGATCGACACCAGCTTGGCAAAATGTCTGGCGCTACAAGGTCAGCCAGATCAAGATGAACTAACAGCAGGGGCCGGCGTGCAACCACCCGCCGGCCCCTGCTGCCATCTCGAAGGTCAGCCGCGCACCTCGGCGCAGGCAGCGATCCACCGGTCCAGCACGTCCTTCGCCGCCCCGGAGTCGATCGCTTCGGCCGCCCGGTCCATCCCGACCCGGATCCGCGCCGTCACGGTGCCTTGCTCAGGCGTGTACGCCGCCAGCGCCGCCCCGGCGTTCAGCAGTACGACGTCCCGTACCGCTCCCGGCTCGCCCTCGACCAACGCCCGTACGACCTTCGCGTTGTACGTCGCGTCCGCGCCCTTCAGCGCATCGGCCGACACGGGCTCGATCCCGAGGTCCCGCGGGTCCAGCGTGACCGGGCCCTCGACCTTCCCGCCGCCGACGGTCCACACCTGGGACGTCGTCCGCGTGGTCAGCTCGTCGAGACCGTCGTCGCCGTGGAACACCAGCGCGTCGATCCCGCGCCGCGCGAGTACGCCGGCCATCAGCCCGGCGACCCGCCCGTCGGCGACCCCGACCGCCTGCGCGGACGGGTCACCCGGGTTCGCCAGCGGCCCGAGCAGGTTGAACGTCGTCGGTACGCCGAGTTCGCGCCGCGGTACCGCCGCGTTCCGCAATGCCGGGTGGAACGCCGACGCGAAGCAGAACGTGATCCCGGCCCGCTCCCCCACCTCGGCCACCTGCGGCCCGGTGAGGTCGAGCGGGATCCCCAGCTCCTCGAGTACGTCGGCCGCACCGCACGCCGACGAGGCGGCGCGGTTGCCGTGCTTCACGACCTTCGCCCCGGCGCCCGCGGCAACGATCGCGGACATCGTGCTGATGTTCACGGTGTGCGCTTGGTCACCGCCGGTACCGACGACGTCGAGCGTCCGGCCCGGAACGCTGACCCGGGTGGCGAACTCGCGCATCGTCTGCACGAGCCCCTCGACCTCGGAGACTGTCTCGCCCTTGGACCGCAGCGCGATCACGAACCCGGCCAGCTGCGCCGGAGTGGCCGCGCCGGACAGGATCTGCTCCATCGCCCACGCGGTGGCGGCGGCCTCCAGGTCCTCGTGCCGCAACAACGGACCGATGACCTGGGGCCAGGTGTAGGCGGCCACTGGGTCAGGCGGTGGTGGCAGGGAGCTTGGCGAGGCGCTGGCGGAGCAGGTCCGCGGTCACCTCGGCCATCTTGATCGGGTCGATCGGGTGCGAGATCGCGCCCTCGGCGCGCGACCAGGTCGCCAGCCAGGCGTCCTGCGGGCGGCCCGTGATGACCAGCACCGGCGGGCACTGGAAGATCTCGTCCTTCAGCTGCCGGGCGATCCCGAGGCCGCCGGCGGGAACCGCCTCGCCGTCCAGGATGGCCAGGTCGATACCGCCCTTGTCCATGGTCTTGATCACGGCCGGCTCGGTGGCGCACTCGACGTACTCGAGCTCGGGCAGATCAGCGGCGGGCCGCTTCCCGAGGGCCAGCCGGACGGACTCCCGCGTCGTACGGTCGTCGCTGTAGAGCAGGACCTTCAGCGGACGCTCTGAACTCATCGATCCATCCCAAGCTGTGTTCTGTGACGAGTGGACATGCGCATGTTACCGGGGTGCCTGTCCGGTCCGGCGAGCCTGTTCCTCCAAGCGGTCCAGGCGGCGGTCCTCACGGCGTGCCTCACGCTGCGACTCACGCACCCACTGGACGAACAGGACGGCGAAGAACGCGACGCCGACGAGGTCGCCGGAGCCCCAGAGCAGACCGCCGGCGATGTACTGGTCGTGCAGCGGTGACGGCGGCCACGAGCGGCCGAAGCTGGTGTACCAGTCCTCGGCGATCAGCGTGTTCGCGGACATGATCGTGATCCCCAGGAACGCGTGGAACGGCAGTGTGAGGAACGTCAAGATCAGCCGGAACGGGTAGATCACGCGGCCGGGGACCGGGTCCAGCCCGAGCAGCGGCCAGAAGAACAGCGATCCGACCAGGATGAAGTGCAGGTGCAACAGATCGTGCAGCGCGGTCGAGCGGAGCGTGGCGTCGTACCAGCCGCTGAAGTACAGCGCCCAGGGGCTGAGGACGAACAGCGTGAACCCGATCAGCGGGAAGCAGAGCACCTTCGCGATGCGGGAGTGCAACACGGAGAGCAACCACTTCCGCGGCCGCTGCGGCAGCGTCCGGAGCGCCAGCGTGATCGGCGCGCCGAGCGCCAGCGCGAGCGGCGTCATCATCGACAGGATCATGTGCTGCACCATGTGCACGCTGATCAGCACCGTGTCATAGGTGCCGAGGGCGGACTGGGTGGCGATCACCGCGCTGCCCAGACCCACGCCGACGAAAGAGAACGTCCTGCCGCGGGACCATTTGTCACCGCGGGCGCGCAGTTTGTGTACGCCGTACAGGTAGACCGCGCCCAGCAGGATGATCACGCCGAGTAACACCGGCTCGAAGGTCCATGCCGTCAGCAACCGGAGCGGCGTGAGCGGCTCGATCTGGTCGCCCGGCGTGGCGTGAAGGGGAAGCACGCTTCCACAGTAGAAAGCACCAGTCGGCGACATGCACGGGGGTGGTCGTAGCGCTGAACGCAAGGACCGACATAATGACCGCGTGGCCACTGCAACCGCGCTCCCAGCGTCTCGTGAACACGGACACCACGACCGTCCCAGCATGGTCAGTGTCGGCACGATCGTCTGGCTCTCGAGCGAACTGATGTTCTTCGCCGCCCTGTTCGCGGCGTACTTCACGATCCGGTCGGTGACGACCGCTGCCGCCGCTCCGGGTACGGAGACCCTCTGGCAGTCGATGACCCAGATGCTGGACGTGCCGTTCGCCTCGGTGAACACGTTCATCCTGGTCGCGTCGTCGTTCACCTGCCAGGCGGGCGTCTTCGCCGCCGAGCACGGCAAGGTGGGCCGCAGCGGCTCACTGGCGAACATCCGGGGCTGGGGTATGCGTGAGTGGTTCATCCTCACCTACCTCATGGGCGCCGTGTTCGTCGCCGGCCAGGTGACGGAGTACACCGGGCTGGTCCACGAGGGCCTGACCATCTCGTCCAACGCGTACGGCTCGGTGTTCTACCTGGCCACCGGGTTCCACGCGCTGCACGTGACCGGCGGCCTCATCGCTTTCGTGTTCGTCCTGGCCAGGACGTACATGGCTCGTAAGTTCACCCACGAACAGGCCGTCTCGGCGATCGTCGTGTCGTACTACTGGCACTTCGTCGACGTGGTCTGGATCGCCCTGTTCGCGACCATCTACCTGCTCAAATGAGTGAGAAGAGACATTCCTTGTCACCGGCGCGCTTTCTCTCCGCGCGACGACGGCACCGGTCCGCCGGCCTCGTCGTGCTCCTGTTCGGCCTCCTGGCAGTCGGCTCGGCGTACGCCGCCTTCGCCCCTGACGACGCGGCCGCGGACAACTCGGCCCAGTCCCAGCAGATCGAGGAGGGCAAGAAGCTCTTCGCGGTCGGCTGTGCCAGCTGCCACGGCCTGAACGCCGAGGGTGGCGGGAACGGCGAGGGCAAGATGGCCGGACCGTCGCTGATCGGCGTCGGCGCCGCCGCGGTCGACTTCCAGGTCGGGACCGGCCGGATGCCGGCCATGCAGCCCGGCTCGCAGATCCCGCGCAAGACCCCGGCGTACTCACAGGAGGAGATCGAGGCCCTGGCCGCGTACGTCGCCTCGCTCGCCCCCGGTCCCGCGGTCCCGGCGTCGGAGTCGTACGACGTGAGCAAGGCCACCGACGAGCAGGTCACCCGCGGTGGCGAACTGTTCCGCACCAACTGCACGGCCTGCCACAACTTCGCCGGCCGCGGTGGCGCACTGCCGAACGGCAAGTACGCGCCGTCGCTGATGGGCGTCAGTGAGAAGCACATCTACGAGGCCATGCTGACCGGTCCACAGCAGATGCCGGTCTTCTCCGACCAGGTGATGCAGCCGGAGGACAAGCGCGACATCATTGCTTACCTGAAGGCGCTGCAGAACCAGAAGGACCCGGGTGGCTTCGGCCTCGGCCGGCTCGGCCCGGTCTCCGAAGGCCTCTGGGGCTGGTTCATCGGCATCGGCGTCCTGGTGTGTGTAGCGGTCTGGATCGGCGCCAAGGGCGTCAAGGCCAAGGGAGCGAAGGCCAAGTGAGCGACGACAAGAACCTCCCGGTGAAGGCGGACGACGAGCACCACGGCGCCGTCGAGGTCGCCGAGCCGATTCCGGACCCGGGGATCGAGCCGCACGAGCCGCGGATCACCGACATCGACCCGAAGGCCGCCGACCGCGCCGAGCGTCAGGTGTCGTCGATGTTCGGCCTGGCGACCCTCCTGGTGCTGGGCGCCTGCGTGGCGTACTTCGCGATCCCGCGGGACGCGCACATCGTGTTCGGCCCGCTGTCCGGCAACGCGAACAACATGGTGATCGGCCTGTGCATCGGGCTGGCGCTGTTCCTGATCGGTGCCGGCGCGATCCAGTGGGCCAAGAAGCTGATGGTCGACGAGGAGATCGCCGAGGACCGGCACGCCGCGCACTCCTCGCCCGAGCAGATCGCGGAGATCACCGAGGCGTTCAAGGAAGGCGCCGCCGAGTCCGGTTTCGGCCGCCGCAAGATGATCCGCAACTCGCTGATCGGTGCGCTGGCCGCGCTGGGCCTGCCGGCCATCGTGCTGCTCCGCGACCTCGGCCCGCTGCCGGGCCGGGCGCTGTACAACACGATCTGGGCCAAGGGCATCCGGGTCGTCAACGACGTCACGGACCGCCCGATCAAGCCGTCCGACATGGTGGTCGGCCAGCTGGTCAACGCGGCGCCGGCCAACCTGGCCCCGCTGCAGGAAGAGGACCCGACGGAGTACCAGAACGCCAAGGCGAAGGCCGCGGTGATCGTGGTCCGGATCAAGCCGAGCGAGATCCGCACCCCACCCGGCCGCGAGAACTGGGGCGTCGACGGGATCCTCTGCTACTCGAAGATCTGCACCCACGTCGGTTGCCCGATCTCGCTGTACGAGCAGACCACGCACCACGTGCTCTGCCCGTGCCACCAGTCGACCTTCGACCTGGCCGACGGCGCCAAGGTCGTCTTCGGCCCTGCGGCCCGTCCGCTTCCTCAGCTACCGTTGGCAGTTGACGGTGAGGGCTACCTGGTAGCGCAGAGCGGCTTCCACGAGCCGGTCGGCCCGAGCTTCTTCGAACGAGGGTGACAACAGTGTCAACAAACACAGAGTTCCCTGGACCGGTCAAGTGGGTCGACGATCGCCTCGGCATCGCGAAGATCGGGAAGAAGAACCTGCGTAAGGTCTTCCCCGACCACTGGTCCTTCATGCTCGGTGAGATCGCGCTCTACAGCTTCATCATCCTGATCCTCACCGGCATCTTCCTGACCTTCTGGTTCAAGCCGTCGATGGCCGAGGTCGAGTACCAGGGCTCGTACAGCCTGCTCAAGGGCCTGCACATGTCGGAGGCCTACGCCTCGACGCTGGACATCACCTTCGACGTCCGCGGCGGTCTGCTGATCCGGCAGATCCACCACTGGGCGGCCGTGCTGTTCATCGCCTCGATGATGGTGCACCTGCTCCGGATGTTCTTCACCGGTGCGTTCCGCAAGCCGCGCGAGCTGAACTGGCTGATCGGCTTCGGGATGCTGTTCCTGGGCATCATCGAGGGCTTCCTCGGCTACGGCCTCCCCGACGACCTGCTGTCCGGTACCGGTCTGCGGATCACCAACGGCATGATCCAGGCGTCACCCGTGGTCGGCACGTACATGAACTTCTTCATCTTCGGCGGCGAGTTCCCGGGCAACGACTTCGTCTCCAGATTCTTCATCGTCCATGTGCTGCTGATCCCGGGCCTCATCCTGGGGATGGTCACGGCGCACCTGTTCCTGGTCGTGTACCACAAGCACACGCAGTACGCCGGCCCCGGCCGCACCCAGAAGAACGTGGTCGGCTACCCGCTGTTCCCGGTGTACATGGCCAAGGCCGGCGGCTTCTTCTTCGTCGTGTTCGGCATCACCGCCCTGATGGGTGCGCTGATGCAGATCAACCCGGTCTGGCTCTACGGGCCGTACAACCCGGCGGAGGTGACCGCGGGTTCGCAGCCCGACTGGTACATGGGCTGGCTGGAAGGCTCGGTCCGGATCTTCCCCGGCTTCGAGTCGACCTTCTGGGGCATCACGATCAGCTGGAACCTGCTGATACCGGCGCTCATCATCCCGCCGGCGTTCGTCACGCTGGTCGCGCTCTATCCGTTCATCGAGGGGTGGATCACCGGCGACAAACGGGAGCACCACCTGCTCGACCGGCCGCGCGACGTACCGACCCGGACCGGTATCGGGGTCGCCTTCATCACCTTCTACGGCCTGCTGTGGGTCGGTGGTGGTAACGACCTGATCGCCACCCACTTCGGCATCTCGCTGAACGCCGTGACCTGGTTCCTGCGGTTCGCGGTGTTCCTGGGGCCGATCCTGGGCTTCTGGATCGCCCGCCGCTGGGCGATCTCGCTGCAGCGCGCCGACCGGGACCGGCTGCTGCACGGCCTGGAGACCGGTGTGATCGTGCGGGACGCGGACGGCAAGTACACCGAGAAGCACCAGCCGATCTCGACGTACGAGGCCTACTCGCTGACCGCGCGGGACCGGCTGGTGCCGCACGAGATCGGTCCGGAGACCGACGAGAACGGTGTCCGCGCCCCGCGCCGGGCGCTGCACAAGGCCCGGGCCGCACTGTCCCGGTTCTACTACGCCGACGCGGTGCAGAAGCCGACGGCCGAGGAACTCCACGAGGCGCAGGAGCACGCTCACGACGCCGACGAGATCCACGAGCTGACGGAAGAGACCGAGACGTACCGCGAGGTCACGAGCGACCGCTCGTAATCGCACAGAGCAGCACCCTAAGGGCCCCCGGCACTCGCCGGGGGCCCTTCGTCTGTCCGTCAGCCGATCGCCTCGTTGACGTCACTCAGGTAGCTGGCCACGACGCCCTGCTCCGCGGCGGTGAGCGAACCGGTCACCGTGATCAGGCGGTCCAGAAGCGGGCCGAAGAACTGCCAGCCGAGAGCTATAGCGGTGTCGGTGACCTGGAGTTGGGAGCTGCGGCCGTCTGTGCGGCTTCTGAGGCGTTCGACGTGGCCGGCGGCCTCCAGGCGGTGGATGACCGCCGTCGTCGCCTGAGAGGTCATTCCGAGCTGCTGAGCCAACCAACTGGGCGTGGGCTCCCCTCCGGCCCGTTCGGCGTCCAGAAGCCGAACCAGCGCCCGTACGTCGGTGCTGTGCAGACCGGTCGTCCTGGCGAACTCGCCGATCGCCAGCTCGAGCCGCAACGCGACCTCGCGCAACTGGTGCACCAGCCCCAGGGCCGCCGCACGTTCCGGATCGGACGGTGTCACTCCTTCTCGCACGCCCGGCAATTTACCTCACTCAGTGAGCTATTCTCGGCCTCATGAGTTTCCAGGACGCGTACGACGCTCTGCTCGCCCGCTGGGACGTCCCGGTCGAGCACCTCGACATCGACGGCACCCACGTGAACGTCTGCGGCCCGGCCGACGCCCCGCCCGTCGTCCTCCTGGCCGGACACGGCGCCACCGCGCCGGTCTGGTTCGCGGTCGCCCCGCGGCTCGCAGAGCAGCACCGCGTCTACGCCCCCGACCTCCCCGGCGACGCGGGCCTCAGCACCGCTCCCCCACCCCGCACCACCGGCGACGTGATGAACTGGCTCTCCGGCGTCATGAAGGGCCTGGACGACCCACTCCTGGTCGGCCACTCGTACGGCGCCTGGATCGCCCTCACGTACGCACTGCGGGCCCCTGTCCGGAAACTGGCCCTGATCGACCCCACGGACTGTTTCAGCGGCCTCAAGCCCTCATACGTGGCCAGAGCCCTCCCGATGCTCCTCAAACCGTCAGAGCGTCGCCACGAGGCTTTCATCCGCTGGGAGACCCATGGGCTTCCCGTACCCGCGGACTGGTTGCATCTGGCCGCCCTCGGATCCCTCGAGCCCACCACGCGACCGGTCAAGCCGCGCCGCCAGACAGCTCTCACCGGCCTGCCAGCGACAGTTGTCCTCGTCGCCGACCGCAGCAAGGCGCACGACCCACAGGTGGTTGCTCAGCGCGCGGAGTCCGCCGGCGCCGCCGTCGTACACCTCCCGGACGCCACCCACCACTCGCTGCCCGCGCTCCATGCTGATGAGGTGGTCAAGGCGCTCACTTCTTGACCAGGCACATCACGCGCCAGCTGGAGCCTGTCCCGACGGTGTACTTCGTGCCGGTGTCCGTGCCGTCGGAGCAGGTGCGTTCGCCGGAACCGTCGACCATCTCCGAGGTGGTCACGTTTTGCACCGAGACCACGCGCCGGTTCGCCGCGCCGTACCAGCAGGGCACTACGCGGTAGTTGTCTGCCTCGTCGATGTCGGCCTCGCCTGCGCAGTCGCCCTTCACGGCTGTCGCCATCCGCGGAGCGTCCGACGGCGCGTGCGTGCTGACCAGCCCACCCAGCTGGGACCTGAACGACGCGGCGACGATGACCAGCACGATCACGAGCACCAGCGCCGCGGCGGACCCTCGAGAGCCGTTCTGCGTCGTCGCCGGAGCCTTCGCAGGGGTCTTCGGCGGGGCCTTCTGGGGCTGCGGGTCTGGGAGCTTCCGGGTTCGCACCGGGGCCGTTGTGGTCGACGACTCGAGCAGCGCGCGGGCGTGCGCGAGGTCGGGTCTTTCGTCCGGGTCTTTCAGCAGCAGGCCGTCGATCAGAGGTCCGAGTTCGCCTGCGTGCTGGGGCCGCGGTGGCTCCTCCATCAGGACCGCGGCGATCGTTCCCTGGACAGTGTCGCGATGGAACGGCGCGACGCCCTCCACCGCCTCGTACAGCGTGGCGCCGACCGAGAACAGGTCGCTGGCCGGCAGTCCGTCGGTACCGCGCAGGCGCTCCGGTGCGGCGTACTGCGCAGAGCCCATGATCGTGCCGACCGCAGTCAGGGTGGTGTCGGCGAGGTGTACGGCGATACCGAAGTCCGCCAGCTGCACCTCGCCGCCCGAGCCCAGCAGAACGTTGCCGGGCTTCACGTCGCGGTGCACGATCCCGGCGGCGTGCGCTGCCTCGAGCGCATCGAGCAGCCCCGCCGCGATCCGCCGTACCTCGGGGACCGGGAGCCGGCCGCCTGTCTTCAGCCGGTCGGCGAGCGACTGACCGTCGACGAGCTGCATGACGATCCACGCCGTACCGCGGTCGGTGAGGATGTCGTGCACCCCCACCACGTTCGGGTGGGCGCGCAGGCGAGCCGCGTTCCGGGCCTCCCGCTCAGCCCGCCGGAGTACGTCGTCACGCGCCCGCTCGGAGAGCCCGTCCGGGAGGCCGATCTCCTTGATCGCGACGTCGACCGCAAGCGTCTCGTCGCGCGCCCGCCAGACCCGGCCGAACCCACCGGACCCGAGCTCGTCGAGCAACCGGTACCGACCGCCGACCAGCCGCTGCACGCCGTCCGCCACGAGCCACCCCGGAAGTCCTCACCAGCCACAGACACTCCGTGACCACCGATCTCCGAGCGTAAGCGCCGCACCGGGTCCCCAGCCCCCAAGGGCCACTTCAGGCCACCACAAAACCGGCCGCACAGGCCGAAGGGCGGCCCGATCGAGTCGGGTCGCCCTTCGGGTGGTGTGTGGGTCAGGAGAGCGCGGAGCCGGCCTTGTAGGCGGCCCAGGTGGTGTTCCAGTCGGTCCAGCCGTTGCCGGGCTCCATGTGGCGGGTGGTGCCGGTGACGATCACCGGGTCGCCGCGGAGGGTCTGGTTGAAGAACCACTGGGCGTCCGCGAGGCTCATGCCGACGCAGCCGTGGCTGACGTTGGCGCTGCCCTGGCTGCCGGCCGACCACGGGGCGCCGTGGATGAACTCGCCGGAGCTGGTGACCCGCTGGGCCCACTTCACGTTGCTGATGTTGTAGTACTCGGGGTCGCCGGGCTTGATGCCGACGGTCGCCGCGTCCATCCGCTTGGTGGTGAACTTCTCCATGATCACCTTCACCCCGCTGCGGGTGGTGAAGCCGTCCTTGCCGGCGGTGATCGGGATGGAGCGGGCCACCTTGCCGTTGATCGTCACCGTCATCGTGTGCTTCTTCACGTTGACGTTGCTGACCACGGACTTGCCGATGTTGAAGGAGATCTTCCGGCTGGAGGTGCCCCAGGTGTTGTTGCCCGCGGCCACGCCCTGGGTGTCGATGTTCACCGTCACCTTGGTGCCGGCCGGCCAGTAGTTCTTCGGGCGGTAGTTGACCTGCTTGCTGCTCACCCAGTGCCAGCTGCCGTCGACCGGGACCGAGGTCTTCACGGACAGCCGCTTCTCGACCGCGGCACGGTCCTTGACCGGGTTGTTCCAGAAGATCTGGATCGGCAGCGCGACGCCGACGGTCTCACCGTTCAGCGGGACGACCGAGGCCTTCAGGCTCTTGGTTGCCTTCAGCGTCTTGAACGACGAGCTGATCGGCACGCTGGCGCCGTCGGTGCCCTCCGCGGAGCCGCTCACCGTGTACGACGCGCCGGGCTTGAGCTGCGGCACCGAGGTCCACTGGGTCTTATCGGTGTTGAAGTTGCCGCTGACCTTGTCGCCGTCGTCGTCCTTCAGCGTCACCTCGGTGAGCTTGCCGGCCGTCGTGGTGACGGTGACGGGCTTGTTCGGCTGAACTGCCGTGGCGCCCTTGGCGGGCACGAACGCGATGTCGGCCGCGGAGTTCGACTCCGACGGGCTCGACGAGGGTGTGGTGGAAGCGCCGGGCGAGTTGCTCTGCGACGTCGAGTTGCTGGGCGTCGACTGACCGCCGTTACCGCCACCGTCGGCCTTGGTGTCGCTACACGCCGTACCGGCCAGCAGCAGCACGCAGATCCCCGCCACGGCAAGGCCGTGCTTCCTCACCGAACTGCTCACCATTCCCCAGCTCTCCCCTGTTTAGTCAAACCGCGGTAAGGGTAACCTGCCGCACTGACATTTCCCTGCATCGCATCGCCACCGAACTGGTACGGACCACAACCGTCCGTACTGGCGGCATCCTTAAAGACGCACGAAAACGCCGACCGGTTCGTTCCCGGTCGGCGTTTTTCGTACGGTTCTCAACTAGTGAGCGTGGTCCCCGCGGTAGTACTCGAAGATGAACCCGCTCAGCGTCACGATGCCGATACCGCAGCCGGCGATGAACAGCCACCAGCCGAAGACGATGCCGAGCACGACCACCGACAGGGTCAGCGCGCACCACAGCGGCCACCACGAGTACGGCGGGAAGAAGCCGAGCTCGCCGGCTCCGTCGACGATCTCCGCTTCCTTGCGGTCCTCCGGCCGGGCGTCCATCCGCCGGGCGGTGACGCTCAGGTAGAACGCCACCAGCAGGGACAGGAAGAACACCATCACCAGCGCGGTGGTACCGGTGGGGTCGCCGGACATCAGCCAGTAGATCGGCGTGACGACCACCACGAAAACGCTCAGGATCCCGAAGACCCAGGCTTCGACCTTCACGCCTTGTCCTTCCCTTCGGTCTCCCCATCGGAGCTCTTACCGGACTCGTCGAGCTGCTCGATCAGGTGCTCGACGCGTCCCTGGTCGTCGCCCGCGTCCAGCAGGTTGTCGGCGCCGGCCCGGTTGTCCGGGTACTCCGCCAGGGCCAGGTCGGCGTGGTGCAGGTCGAACGCCGGCGACTCGGACCGGATCCGCGGCAGCCTCTCGAAGTTGTGCCGCGGCGGCGGGGAGCTGGTCGCCCACTCCAGCGAGCGGCCCCAGCCCCACGGGTCGTCGACGCCGACCAGCGGCGCCTTCCGCGACTTGTACACGTTGTAGAAGAACGGCAGCATCGACAGGCCGAGCACGAAGGCGCCGACACTCGACACCTCGTTCAGCGTGGTGAAGCCCTCGTTGGCGCCGTACGACGCATAGCGCCGCGGCATGCCCTCGACGCCCAGCCAGTGCTGCACGAGGAACGTGGTGTGGAAGCCGATGAACAGCAGCCAGAAGTGCAGCTTGCCGAGCCGCTCGTCGAGCATCCGGCCGGTGAACTTCGGCCACCAGTAGTAGAAGCCCGCGAACATCGCGAACACCACGGTGCCGAACACGACGTAGTGGAAGTGCGCGACCACGAAGTACGAGTCGGACAGCTGGTAGTCCAGGGCCGGCGAGGCCAGGATGATGCCGGTCAGACCACCGAAGAGGAAGGTGGTCAGGAAGCCGATCGACCAGAGCATCGGGGTGTCGAAGGACACCGATCCGCCCCAGATCGTGCCGATCCAGTTGAAGAACTTCACACCGGTCGGGATCGCGATCAGGAACGTCATGAACGAGAAGAACGGCAGGTTCACCGCGCCGGTGACGAACATGTGGTGCGCCCAGACCGCGACCGAGAGGACCGCGATACCGAGGGTCGCGCTGACCAGACCGATGTAGCCGAAGACGGGCTTGCGGCTGAAGACCGGGAGGATCTCGGTGATGATGCCGAAGAACGGCAGCGCGATGATGTACACCTCTGGATGTCCGAAGAACCAGAACAGGTGTTGCCACAGCAGTGGCCCCCCGTTCGCGGCATCGAACACATGGGCTCCCAAGGTTCTGTCCGCCTCGAGGACGAGCAGCGCGCCGGCCAGGATCGGGAACGCGATCAGCACCAGGATCGAGGTCACCAGGATGTTCCAGGTGAAGATCGGCATCCGGAACATCGTCATGCCAGGTGCGCGCATGGTGATGATCGTGGTGACGAAGTTGACCGCACCGAGGATGGTGCCCAGACCGGCCATCCACAGACCCATGATCCACAGGTCGCCGCCGACACCCGGCGAACGGACCGCGTTGGACAGCGGGGCGTAGGCGAACCAGCCGAAGTCGGCCGCGCCGCCCGGGGTGAAGAAGCCGCTGATCGTGATCAGACCACCGAACAGGAACAGCCAGTAGCTGAACATGTTCAGTCGCGGGAACGCGACGTCGGGGGCACCGATCTGGATCGGCATGATCTCGTTCGCGAAGCCGACGAACAGCGGGGTCGCGAACAGCAGCAGCATGATCGTGCCGTGCATCGTGAAGAGCTGGTTGTACACCTCTTCGTTCACGATCTGCAGGCCCGGCTTGGCCAGCTCGGCGCGGATCAGCAGCGCCATCACGCCGCCGATCAGGAAGAACGCGAACGACGTGATCAGGTACATGTGCCCGATCAGCTTGTGGTCGGTCGTGGTCAGGTACTTGACCAGCAACTGACCCTTGGTCCGACGCCTTGGCAGCGCGGTGGTGCTACCGATGGCGCCGGTGCGCTCGGCGAACTCGGTCACTTCTCGCCCTCCCCTGAACCGGGAATGGTGGTGGCGTCGGCGCCACCGGTGGCGGCTCCGGTCTGGCCCTTGGCGGCCAGTTCCTTCAAGTGCGCGTCGTACTCGTCGCGGTCGACGACCTTGACGCTGAAGACCATCCGGCTGTGGTAGAGGCCGCAGAGCTCGGCGCACTTGCCGGCGAAGGTGCCGGTCTTGGTCGGGGTCAGCTCGAACTTGTTCGTCCGGCCCGGGATCACGTCGAGCTTGAAGTAGAACGACGGCACCCAGAAGGAGTGGATGACGTCCGGCGAGGTCAGGTCGAACTTGACCGACTCGTTCACCGGCAGCCACAGCGTGGCCGGCTTGTCGAGGGTTCCGGTCTCCCAGACGCCCTCCTTGCCGTCGACGGTGTCCTTGTAGTTGAAGGTCCACTGCCACTGCTGGCCCACCACGTTCACGGTGTGCTGCGGGTTGGCCGACATCGCGGTGATCTTGTTGCCGTGCTCGACGGTGTAGAAGAACAGCACACCGATGATCGCGAACGGCGCCAAGGTGTAGAGCACCTCGAGCGGCAGGTTGTACCGCACCTGCCGGGGCGCGTCGTCGTTGCGCTTGCGGTACCGCACGACGACCCAGAGGATCAGGCCCCAGACCATCACGCCGACGATCAGAGCGGCGATCCACGCGCCGATCCAGAGGCTTCGGACCGACTCGGTCCGGTCGGACGCACCCTCTTGCATACCGAGTCGCGGGAACAGAGAGGGGGTGTCACCCGCGCCCCC
>NZ_JBSHBJ010000033.1:0-4377 GCF_053611945.1 Kribbella sp. NPDC054772
GTTTGTTTTTGTCTCCCCCGAGATCGCCCACCCCCCCCACCCCCACCGCGGGGTTGGGGGCCGGGGCCCCGGGGCGGGGCGCCCCCCCCCGCCACGGCAAGCGCCGACGTGCGGTTGGGCTACTGGGGTGGGGTGAGGGGTTGGTGTTGTAGGGCGGTGGCTAGGAGTTGGGCCAGGTGTTGGGGGCGGCGGGGGGTGGCTTGGGCGATCTGCGTGCGGCAGCTGAACCCGTCGGCGAGGACGGCGGTTGTCTCGGGCAACGACCGTACGGCGGGCAGCAGCGACTGCTCGCCGACGGCCTGGGACACCTCGTAGTGCCCCCGCTCGAACCCGAAGTTGCCGGCCAGTCCGCAGCAGCCCGGATCGGCGAGACCGGCGTCGATCCCGGCTGCCGACATCAGCTGCCGATCGGCGTCGAACCCGAGCACCGCGTGCTGGTGACAGTGCTGCTGCACGAAGGCCGCTCCCCCGACCTGCGGCGGCTTCCAGTCGGCCTCGACGAGCAGTTCGGAGAAGGTGCGCGTCGTCGAGGCGGCCGCGGCGGCGAGTGGGTTGCCGGCGAGCAGATCGGGTGCGTCGTGGCGCAGGGCCGCCGTACAGCTCGGTTCGAGGCTGACGATCGGCGTACCTGCGGTCAGGTGTGGCGCGAGCGTGTGCAGGGAGCGGTCCAGGACTCGGCGGGCGGTCGACAGCTGGCCGGTCGAGATCCAGGTCAGGCCGCAGCACACCGGCTTGTCGGGCAACACGACCTCGAAGCCGGCGGATTCCAGCACGGTGACCGCGGCGCGGCCGATCTCCGGCGCGAGGTAGTTCGTAAAGGTGTCCGGCCAGAGCACCACTTTCTGCCCGCTGGGTGATCCGCCGCGCTTCGAGAACCACTGGGTGAAGCTCTCCCGGGCGAACGCCGGTACGTCGCGCTCGACCGCGATCCCACCGAGCCGCTTCGTCAACTGCAACCCGGCGAACGCGTTCGCGACCTTCGGCGCCCGCGAGGCGAGCCGGGACCACAGCGGCAGCCAGCCCATCGACCAGTGCGACATCGGCCGGGCCCACGGCCGCCGCGCGTAGTGGTGATGCGTGAACTCGGCCTTGTACGTCGCCATGTCGACGTTCACCGGACAGTCGGACAGACAGCCCTTGCACGACAGACACAGATCGAGCCCGTCGCGTACTTCGGTCGATCGCCACCCGGCCGTGACCACATCGCCTTGGAGCATCTCCCACAACAGGTGCGCCCGGCCTCGCGTCGAATGCAATTCGTCGCGAGTGACCTGGTAACTCGGGCACATCACGCTGCCCGAGCTCTGCCGGCACTTCCCGATCCCGACGCACCGGCGCTGCGCCTGCGCGAAGTCGTGCCCGTCCTCCGGGTAGTCGAACATCGTCAGCAGCTTGCGGCCCTGCGCAGGACCGTTGTGCCGGATCGCCAGATCCATCGGCGGCGGGTCGACGATCATGCCCGGGTTCATCACCTCGGTCGGATCCCAGAGCCGCTTCAGCTCACCGAACAGCGCGACCCCGTCCGCGCCGTACATCTTGCTCAGCAGCTCGCCCCGAGCCCGCCCGTCACCGTGCTCGCCGGACACCGAACCGCCCAGCTCGACCACCAGATCCGCAGCCTGCTCGACGAAGTCCCGGTACGTCGTGAGCCCGCGCGAACTGAGCAGGTCGAAGTCGATCCGCATGTGCATGCAGCCCTCGCCGAAGTGCCCGTACGACGCCCCCGACAACCCGTGCCGCCCGAGCAACTCGTCGAGCCCCCGCAGGTACGCGCCCAACCGCTCCGGCGGTACGGCGGCGTCCTCCCACCCGCCCCACGCCTCGGCCCCGTCCGCGCGCCGTGTCGCCAGCCCCGCGGCGTCCGTACGGCAGCGCCACAACACGGCCTGCGCCTTCGGGTCGGTGACCAGCGAAGCGGTGGCGGGCGAACCGGAATCGCGCAGCTCCTCCAGCATCAAGCGGGCTGCCGACGCGGCGAGCGTCTCGTCCTCCCCGCCGATCTCGACGAGCAGCCACGCGTTCCCGGCCGGGAGACCGGCCCGGACCGCGGCGTCGCGAACCTCGGTCGGCAACCTGTCGACCAGCTCGCTGTTGATGGACTCCATCGTCAGCGGTCCGTGCCGGAGAACGACGGGCACACAGTCGGCCGACGTCACCGAGTCGACGAAGCCCAGCGCACACAGAACCTTTGCCTTGGGCAACTGCGTGAGCTGAACCGTCGCACGCAGCGTCGCGGCGAGACCGCCCTCGCTGCCGGAGAGCAGACCAGCGACGTTGTACCCGTTCTCGGGCAGCAAGCGGTGCAGCGCATAGCCCGAGATCTGCCGAGTGAACTGCCCGAACCGCCGCTGGATCAGCAGCTCGTTCCGATCGGTGAACGCCTGCAGCGCGCGGTGCAGCTCGCCCTCGCGGCCCGGGCGAGCGGCGGCTTCCGCGCGATCAGCCGCCGAGGCGACCGTCAGGCGCGTGCCGTCGGCGAGCACGACGTCGAGTGAGCGGAGGTTGTCGGCCGTCGTCCCCCAGGCGACCGAGTGGGCACCGCACGCGTTGTTGGCGATCATCCCGCCCAGCGTGGCCCGGCTCGCGGACGACGGATCGGCACCGAACGCCAGCCCGTGCGGTTTCGCGGCCGCCAGCAGATCCGTGAGTACGACGCCTGGCTCGACGACCGCGGTTCGGGACGCCGGGTCGAGGTCGAGGATCCGGTCCACGTGCCGGGACGCGTCGATGACGACCCCGCCGATCGCATTGCCGGCCATCGACGTACCGCCGCCGCGGACGACGACCGGCGCGCCGGCTGCCGCGGTCGACGCGACGGCGATCGCCAGCTCGTCGGCGTCCGCCGGGACCACGACCAGATCGGGGACAGCGCGGTAGTTCGAACCGTCGGTGGCGTAGAGCGCTCGGGTCCGCGTGTCGTCGGCCACCACGCCGTGGATTTCCCGGCGCAAGACGGCGGCCAGCCGCGGGAGGTCGTACGCGACGGATCCGGTGCCGGGGCGATCAGGGGTTAACATTGTCGACAATCTACCCATTTCGGTGTGCAACAAGCCAGGAGGCCCGATGGTCACGGTAGGACTGCTCTATCCCGGACACAGCGCGGAAGACGACTACCCGGCGCTCGAAGCGCGCCTGGACGGTTCCGTGAAGCTGCCCGTCGTCATCACCTCGGTCGGTGAGGACGCGCACCGGGTGGACGCCCTCCTCGACCTCGGCCGGGCCGAACGACTCGCCGAGGGCGCCGCCGAGCTGGCACCGTCGAAGCCGGACGCGGTGATGTGGGCCTGCACCTCGGGAAGTTTCGTCTTCGGGCGCGAGGGCGCGAACATCCAGGCGGCCGGCGTCGCGCAGGCGCTCGGCGTCCCGGCGTCGTCGACCTCGATCGCGTTCGTCGACGCCTGCCGGGAGCTCGGCATCCGGCGGGTCGCGGTCGCCGCGTCGTACCCGGAGGACGTCGCGCAGCACTTCGTCCGCTTCCTCACCGGCGGCGGCCTCGAGGTGGTGTCGATGGGCAGCAACGGGATCATCACCGCCGCGGAGGTCGGCACGCTCACCCCGGACCAGGTGGTCGCGATGGTGAAGGCCGCCGACCACCCGGACGCGGAGGCGATCCTGGTGCCGGACACCGCGATGCACACCCTCGCGATCGTCGACGAGTTGGAGACCGCGGTCGGGAAACCCATACTGACCGCGAACCAGGTGACGGTCTGGAAGGGCCTGCAACTGGCCGGGCCGGTACCGTCATTGCCAGGCCTGGGGACATTGTTCGCCGCAAGGGGGATGACGGAGTGACCAGTTACATCGAGCCGCTGGCGCAGGAGTCGACGCCGAGCATCATCGCCGACAAACTGCGCCAGGCCATCGGCCACGGGGAGCTGAAGCCCGGCGCGCAGCTCGGTGAGGCCGACCTGGCCCGCAAGCTCGGGGTCAGCCGCGGGCCGCTGCGGGAGGGCATGCAGCGGCTGACGCAGGAAGGCCTGCTGGTCTCGATCCGCAACCGCGGGCTGTTCGTCATCGACATGACGCCGGACGACGTCCGCGACATGTACCTGGCGCGCGAGGCCATCGAGCGGGCCGCGGCCCGGCAGATCCTCCGCGGCGACCCCGACGCGGCCGGTACGGCGCTGCTCGAGATCGTCGACCGGATGGCCGTCGCCGAGGGCAACCCGGCCGCGGTCGGCGAGCTCGACATCGCGTTCCACGAGCGGCTGGTGCAGCTGGCCGGCAGCCCGCGGCTGTCGCGGATGCACCGGACGTTCATCACCGAGACCCGGATGTGCATCCACGCCCTGGAGTCGACACACACCCACGCCCACATGCGCCACGCCCGCCCACACAGCCCCCGCGAGACCCGGACCCCCCGGCACCCCCGCGGAG
>NZ_JBSHBJ010000033.1:4387-7465 GCF_053611945.1 Kribbella sp. NPDC054772
GCCCGGGTGGTGCACCCCCGCCGGGGTGTCGAGTAACCGGGCGGCCGGCGGCCGCGGCGCCGCCAAATGCGGCGGGGGGGCCGCGATCCGCACCGGCAACGCCGAGTTCGCCGACCGGCTGCTGATCGCCCACATGGACGACGCGATCCTCCGCCTGATCAACCGCTGATTCAGCCGCTGAGTCAGACCGCGATCCCGATGTACTTGGTCTCCAGGAACTCGTCGATCCCGATCGCGCCGCCCTCGCGTCCGAGGCCGGACTGCTTGACCCCACCGAACGGCGCGGCCGGGTTCGACACCACGCCCTGGTTCAGTCCGACCATGCCGGTGTCGATCGACTCCGCCACCCGCAGCGCCCGCCGCAGGTCGTTGGTGAACACGTACGCGACCAGCCCGTACTCCGTGTCGTTGGCCGCCGCAACGACCTCCTCCTCGGTACTGAACGGCGTCAGCGGAGCCACCGGCCCGAAGATCTCCTGGTCGGCCATCGCAGCCTCCCGCGGTACGCCGGTCAGCACCGTCGGCGGGTAGAAGTACCCGTTCCCCGGCGCAACCTCTCCCCCGGTGAGCACGGTCGCGCCACGGCCGACGGCGTCCGCCACGAGCGAGCGCACCTTCTCCCGCCCGGCCTCGTCGATCAGCGGCCCGACGTTGACGTCCGGTTCGGTCCCCCGCCCGACGGTCAGCGCCGCCATCCGGTCCGCGAGCCGGCGACCGAAGTCGTCGATCACCGATGCGTGCACGAAGATCCGGTTGGCCGCCGTACAGGCCTCGCCCATGTTCCGCATCTTCGCCGCGATCGCGCCGGTCACGGCCTCGTCCAGGTCCGCGTCCTCGAAGACGATGAACGGCGCATTGCCACCGAGCTCGAGGGATGTCCGCAGCACCTTCTCCGCGCACTGCTCGAGCAGGATCCGCCCGACCTTCGTGGACCCGGTGAAGGACAGCTTCCGGGCCAGCCCGGACCGGATGAGCGGCTCCATCACGCCACCCGCGTCCATCGCGGTGACACAGTTCACCGCCCCCGCCGGGACGCCGGCCTCGGTCAGGATCCCCATCAGCGCGAGCATCGACAGCGGGGTCTGGTGCGCGGGCTTGATCACGCTCGTACAGCCGGCCGCGATGGCCGGCCCGAGCTTGCGGGTCCCCATCGCCATCGGGAAGTTCCACGGGGTGACCAGCAGGCACGGTCCGACCGGCTGCTTGGTGATCAGGAAGCGCGCGTTCCCGGCCGGAGCGGTCTGGTACCCGCCGTCGATCCGCAGCGCCTCCCCGGCGAAGTGCCGGAAGAACTCCGCCGCGTACGCGATCTCGCCACGGGCCTCAGGCAACGGTTTGCCCATCTCCAGCGTCATCAGCAGCGCGAGGTCGTCGACCCGCTCCATCAGCAGCTCGTACGCCGCCGTGAGCATGTCGGCCCGTTCGCGCGGTGAGGTCCGGGCGAAGTCCGGCTGCGCCGCGACCGCCGCTTCGAGCGCCGCACGCCCGTCGGCGGGTGACGCGTCGGCGACGGCGCACAGCACCTCGCCGGTCGACGGGTCGACGACGTCGAACGTCGCACCCCGCGTCGCGTCGGTCCACTTCCCTTCGATGAACAGCCGCTTCTCGACGGCCTCGATCACCCTGGACTCGTCGTGCACGCTCATTCGCACCCCTTCACCGGCCTCGACACGTGAGATACGCTGATTGTCAACAATCTACCATTCACCGCAGTGAGGGGAAGTCGTGGCCGAGCTCTCGCAGATCCTGAAACAGGCGACCGGCGTGGTCGCCGCGCGCGGTACGGGCGTACAGCTGTTCGACGAGGACGATCGCCGGTACCTGGACTTCACGGCCGGCATCGGCGTCACGTCGACCGGCCACTGCCACCCGCGCGTGGTGGCGGCCGCCCAGGAACAGGTCGGCCGGATCATCCACGCGCAGTACACGACCGTCATGCACCGGCCGCTGCTGAACCTGGTGGAGCGGCTCGGTGAGGTCCTGCCCCGCGGCCTCGACCGGATGTTCTTCGCGAACTCCGGCAGCGAGGCGATCGAGGCGGCGCTGCGCCTCACCCGGCAGGCGACCGGACGGCCGAACGTGATCGTCTTCCACGGCGGCTTCCACGGCCGGACCGTGGCCGCGGGTTCGATGACGACCTCCGGTACCAAGTTCCGCTCCGGCTTCAGCCCGCTGATGGCCGGCGTCCACGTCTCGCCGTTCCCCGACCCGGGCCACTTCGGCTGGCCGGTCGAGCAGGCGACCGACTTCGCGCTCAGCCAGCTGGACTACGTGCTGCAGACGCTGAGCTCGCCGGCCGACACCGCGGCGTTCTTCGTCGAGCCGGTCCTCGGTGAGGGCGGCTACGTCCCTGCCAACGAGCGGTTCTTCGCCGGGCTCCGCGAGCGCGCCGACAAGCACGGGATCCTGCTCGTGGTCGACGAGGTGCAGACCGGCTTCGGGCGGACCGGGAAGTTCTGGGGCGGCGACCACTTCGGCTCCCGTCCTGATGTCCTGGTCACCGCCAAGGGCCTCGCGTCCGGCTTCCCGCTGTCCGGGATCGCCGCGTCGTCGGAGCTGATGGAGAAGGCCTGGCCGGGCTCCCAGGGCGGCACGTACGGCGCGAACGCGGTGGCTTGCGCGGCCGCGCTGGCGACCCTCGACGTGATCCAGGACGAAGGCCTCGTCCAGAACTCCGCCGACCGCGGCGCACAGCTCAAGCAGTCGCTGCAGCTGGTCGCCGACAAGCACGAGCAGATCACCGACGTCCGCGGGCTCGGCCTGATGATCGGCAACGAGTTCCGCGACGCCGACGGCAAGCCCGACGGGGCGACCGCGAGCGCGGTCCAGCAGGAGGCCGCGCGCCGCGGTCTGCTGCTGCTCACCTGCGGCGCCTGGGGCCAGGTCGTCCGCTTCATCCCGGCCCTGGTCGTCTCCCCCGACGAGATTGACGAGGCCGCCGGGCTCTGGTCCGACGCGGTCACCGCAGTCATCGGCTGACACACAAACAACAGAAGGGGCGGGCGCGGGGGGGGGCCCCCCCGGCCGGCGGTCTGGGTTTTAGCTGGAGCCCAGCGGAGACACGGCGCGCCGCCCGGC
>NZ_JBSHBJ010000033.1:7475-45842 GCF_053611945.1 Kribbella sp. NPDC054772
GGCCGCGGGCATCTGGACCCACGCGTAAACCGAATAATTCGGATTACACAAAACCACCCCACGCCGGGTCCCCGCAACCCGCGGACCGGCCTTCTGCTTGCGATTACGCCTTCGCCGATTCAGGCTCCAGCGCGACCGGCGGCGGAGCCTCGTCGGTCCCCGGGATCTCGGTGCCGTTCAGCGGGCACCGCGTCGTCTCCGGGACCTTGGCCAGCGCGATCGCGCCGACCACACAGGCCGCCATCATGTAGTACGCCGGCACCAGCGAATCCCCGAGTTTCGCCGTCAGCCAGTCGTTGACCGCGGGCGCCGTACCACCGAACAGCGAGGTGGAGACGTTGTACGCGATCGCGAACCCGGCGTACCGGACGTGGGTCGGGAACATCGCCGGGAAGGTCGCCGAGATCGTCGCGAGCTGCGGGACGTAGAGCAGACCCAGGACCGCGAAGCCGATGATGGCCCCGGCCAGGTTCGTCCCCATCAGCAGGAACATCGGTACGCCGAACACGAACAGCCCGGCCAGCGATGCCCACCACAACGGTTTCCGCCCGACCCGGTCCGACATCCGGCCCGCGAACGGGACGAACACCATCATCGCCAGCATGCCGATGATCGGCACCACCAGTGACAGATCGGAACTCATCCCGATCTCCTTCTCCAGGTACGTCGGCATGTAGGTGAGCAGCGTGTAGTTCACCACGTTCAGCGCGATCACCATGCCACCGAGGCGCAGGATCGGACCCATGTAGCCGGACAGCAGATCCTTGAACTGCGCCGAGGTCTGCTCTTCCTTCTGGCCCTTCGCCTCGAGCTCCCGGAAGATCGGGGTGTCCTCGAGCTTGGACCGCAGGTAGACGCCGACCAGACCGAGCGGCGCGGCGACCAGGAACGGCAGCCGCCAGCCCCACGAATGCATGGCGTCGTCACCGAGCACCAGCGAGAAGAACAGCATCAGCAGCGCACCGAGCGAGAAGCCCGCCAGCGTCCCGAACTCCAGGAAGCTGCCGAGGAACCCGCGCTTGCGGCTCGGCGCGTACTCGGCCATGAAGGTCGCGGCACCGCCGTACTCACCACCGGTCGAGAAGCCCTGGACCATCCGGAGCAGCACCAGCAGCACCGGAGCCCAGTAGCCGATCGTGTCGAACGACGGCACGAGTCCGGCGAGCAGGGTCGCGCCGGACATCATGATGATGGTGATCGCCAGTACGTGCTTGCGGCCGAGCCGGTCGCCGAGCGGGCCCCAGACCAGGCCGCCGAGCGGCCGGACCAGGAACGAGACGGCGAACGTCATCAGTGCGAGCAGGGTCTGACTCTCGGTGTCGCCCGGGAAGATGGCGGCCGAGATATAGGTCACGCCGTAGGCGTAGATGCCGTAGTCGAACCACTCGGTGGCGTTCCCGATGGCCGAGGCGGCGATGGCTTTCTTGAGCACTCCGGGCGGCGGCTCCGTGTCGACAGAGGTCGCGGGCGGCCGGTCCTGCTGATGTCCACCTCCGGGTGGCTGATCGCTCACTGGCGGCTGGGTCTCGGAGTCCACATTTCCTCCTGGGTCGGATACGGCCTCACCCGTGTGCCCACCTCCACGTATTCAACACGCCGCGCGGGTCGGTCGTAGTTTTGTTGACAATCCGAAGGTTAACCATGTGCATTCGTGAACGGCAAGCGATGACTACCGGTGGATCAAGGTTTCCCGGAGAGTGCCGCCAGTCCCGCGGTGATCACGGCGATCCCGAAGCGGGCCCGGGAGGAGAGCGTCAGCCACGGCTGACGAACCCCTCCTTCACCAACCAATCCATGGCGACGTCGGCGGGCTCACGTCCGTCGACGTCGACCTGGGCGTTCAGCTCGATCAGCACCGGGTCGGTGAGCTTGTCCGAGACCGGCTGGAGCAGGTCCCGCAGCTGCGGGTACTTGTCCAGGACCTTCTTGCTGATCACCGGAGCCACGTTGTACGCCGGGAAGTACTTCTTGTCGTCCTGCAGCACCTGCAGATCGAGCGACTTGATCCGGCCGTCGGTGGTGAAGATCTCACCGAACCGGCAGTCCCCCTTGCTGGTCGCGGCGTACACCGCACCAGTGTCCAGGGTCCGGATGTTGTTCCGCGGTACGCCGCTCCCCAGCGGGATCCCGTAGTGCTTCAGCATCGGCTCGAAGCCGTCGTTGCGGTTCGCGAACTCGGACTCGACGCAGAACGTGCGTTCCTTCACCGGCAGCGACGCGATCTGCGACAGCTTGGTGACGTGCGTCTTCTCGGACTCCTTGCGGGTCATCGCGAAGCCGTAGCTGTTGTTCATCGGCGCCGGCTTCAGCCACACCAGGTTGTACTTCTCCAGGTCTTCCTTGGCGACCGCGTCGTACTGCTTCTGCTTGTCCGGGATGCCGGTGTCGTGACCGAGGTACGAGATCCAGGCCGTTCCGGTGTACTCCCAGGCCATCTGGATCTGGCCGCCGAGCATCGCCTGCCGGGAGGTGTCACTGCCCGGCATGTTGGTCAGGTCCTGGACGTTCGCGCCGGCCGACCGCATCAGGATCGCGGCGATCTTGCCGAGGATCAGCTGCTCCTGGAAGCTCTTCGAGCCGATCCCGATGGTCAGCCCGTCGAGGCTCTTCACCGACTTCAGGTCACCCTGCAGCGCACCGGTCGGCACGAAGCCGCCGCTGGTACCCAGACCGCAGCCCGAGAGCAGCAGCGTGAGCGCTGCCGTTGTCGCTGTCAGACCTGCTACCAGCCGCTTCATCCGAGTCCTCTCGGTCGGGTCACTTCTTCGAGTACTCGGCCCGCCCAGTCGATCAGCAGCGCCAGCGCCGCGACCAGGATGGCGCCGCTGATCAGCACCGGGTAGCGCAGCAGGCGGATGCCGGTGGTGATCAGGCTGCCCAGTCCCCCGGCATCGATGAACGTGGCGAGGGTCGCCGTACCGACGACCAGGACGAGCGCGGTGCGGATACCGGCCATGATCACCGGCACCGCGAGCGGCAGCTCGATCCGGCCGAGGACGGCCAGGTTGGACATGCCCATGCCGCGACCGGCCTCGACCAGCGTCCGGTCGACACCCTGCAGGCCGACGATGGTGTTCCGTAGTACCGGCAGGATCGCGTACAGGCAGAGCGCGACGATCGCGGTCCAGAAGCCGAAGCCGAGCCAGATCGCGAGCAGCACGATCAGGCCGATCACCGGCGCGGCCTGGCCGGCGTTCGCGACCGCGACGACGACCGGGGCGGCCCGCCGGGCCCGCGGCCGGGTCAGCATGATGCCGAGCGGTACGGCGACCAGCAGCACGATGATCGTGGCGACCGCCGTGAGTTCGAGATGTTCCACGGTCAGCCGGCCGATCAGTTTCCAGTCCAGCTGACGTTGCTCGATCGAGTCGAGTTCGGCCTGCGAGCGCCAGATCGCCCAGACCAGGATGACCAGCGCGACGAACAGCGGCTGGCCGATCAGCAGGCCCCAGGACGGGCGCCGGGCGCGACTGGTCGCGAGACCGGCCGCGGTCGCCTTCGCGTCGGCGAGATTCTCTTGTGGTTTCTTGGTGTCCGGTGCGGGATCGAGCGTGGTCACGGCGCGACCTCCGCCTCCGGGCCGGAACCGTTCGCCGTACCCTCCTGGATCCGCGCGAGCACCGACTGGAAGTCGACGACACCCAGGTACTCGTCGCGCCGGCCGGTGACGACCGCGCTGCCGTGGCTGGACATCAGCATCGTGTCGAGCGCGTCGTTCAGCGTCGCGCGCCGGTCGATCGTGACCAGGTCGGTGTCCTCGTGCGGCGCCGGGACCTTGTCGACATCCGACAGGTCGTTGGTCCACATCCAGTCCACCGGGCGCTTGCGCCGGTCGAGGACGACGACCGAGTCGTCGCCCGCCTCGTTCGCGGCCCGCAGTACCGCCGGTGCCGGGTCGCCGATCTCGGCGACCGTCGGCTGGTTCAGCTCGATCTCGCTGACCCGGCTCAGGGTCAGCTGCTTGAGCGCGGCGCCGGCGCCGACGAAGTCCGCGACGAACCGGTTCGCCGGGTTCGCCAGGATCGCCTCGGGGGTGTCGTACTGCGCGATCTTCGCGCCCTCGGTGAGGATCAGGATCCGGTCACCGAGTTTCACCGCCTCGTCGAAGTCGTGGGTGACGCAGACGATCGTCTTGCGCAGCTCCTCCTGGATGCTGAGCAGTTCGTCCTGCAGCCGCTGCCGGGTGATCGGGTCGACCGCGCCGAACGGCTCGTCCATCAGGATCACCGGCGGGTCCGCCGCGAGTCCGCGCGCGACACCGACCCGCTGCTGCTGCCCACCGGACAGCTCGCGCGGGTAGCGGCCGCGGTACCGGTCGGGGTCCAGGCCGACGAGTTCGAGCAGTTCGTCGACGCGTTCCGCCGTACGGCGTTTGTCCCAGCCGAGCAGGCCCGGGACCAGGGCGATGTTCTGCGTGACGGTCATGTGCGGGAACAGGCTGCCGCCCTGGATCACGTAGCCGATCCGGCGGCGCAGGTCGTCGTCGTCCTGCTTGCTGATGTCCTCGCCGCCGATCTTGATGCCGCCCGACGTCGGCTCGATCAGCCGGTTGATCATCTTCAGCGACGTGGTCTTGCCACAGCCGGACGGGCCGACGAACATCACGATCTCACCGGCCGGGATGTGCAGCGAGAGACCCTCGACGGCGGGCTTCTTCTGGCCCGGGTACCGCTTGACGACGTTGGTCAGCTCGATGTCGACGCCGCTGATCTCCTCGGCGGGGGTGTCGGTGCTGCTCTCGGTCAACGTGGATTCAGACACGGATACCCCTCGAGGTGGTCAGGCGGCCGACGAGCAGCAGCAGTGCGTCCAGGACAAGTGCGAGCAGTACGACGCCGATCGTGCCGACCAGCGCGGAGTTCAGCGCGTTCGCGCCACCGATCTGGGTCAGGCCGGTGAAGATGAAGCTGCCCAGGCCGGGCCCGAGCACATAGGCGGCGATGGCCGCGATCCCCATCGACATCTGGGCCGAGACCCGGACGCCGGCCAGGATCACCGGCCAGGCGAGTGGCAGCTCGATCCGGAGCAGCGTCCGGATCGCACCCATTCCCATCCCGCGCGCCGACTCGATCAGGGTCGCGTCGACGCCGGCCAGGCCGACGACGGCGTTCCGCAGGATCGGCAGGCAGGCGTAGAAGGTGACGGCCACCACCGACGTCGCCGTACCGATGCCCGCCAACGGGATCATCAGGCCGAGCAACGCGAACGACGGGATGGTCAGACCTACCGCACTGACGGCGCCGGCCAGTGACGCGATCCGCGGGTTGCGGTGCACGACGACTGCCAGGCCGACCGCGATCACGGTGGCCAGCAGCACGCACTGGATGACCAGGCTCAGGTGCTGGTAACTCTGATAGAGCAATTGCGAGTGACGCTCAGTTATGTAATCCCACACGAATCAAGCCGTACCCAACAAGCGTTGGAACCAATCTTGACGATCTGATGACGACGCCCGAAAACGACAAAACCCCTGGTCACGGGCGTGATCAGGGGTTTGTTTTTGTCTAGATCAGATCAGTTGAACGAGTCGCCGCACGCGCACGAGCCGGTCGCGTTCGGGTTGTCGATCGTGAAGCCCTGCTTCTCGATGGTGTCGACGAAGTCGATCGAAGCGCCCTTCAGGTACGGCGCGCTCATCCGGTCCGTGACGACGCTCACGCCACCGAAGTCGGCCACCACGTCACCGTCGAGCTGACGCTCGTCGAAGAACAGCTGGTACCGCAGTCCGGAGCAACCACCGGGCTGTACGGCGACCCGCAGCGCGAGATCGTCGCGGCCTTCCTGGTCGAGCAGCGCCTTCACCTTGGCGGCGGCTCCGTCGGTGAGGAGAACACCAGTGGCTGCCGTCTGCTCGGTCTGCGCTTCAGTCATCCCTGACTCCAGTCATCTCTCAAGTGCCGCCGTACAGCTTCCGGGCGGCACGGAAGTCTCATGTCAACACGGGTCAACAGCTGGCGTCCCGCGCTCATTCCCATGGTCGCACACCAATTTCACAGATCAACCATTCCGGTCACGGGCCGGTCAGCGGCTGGTCGGGGCCCGGTCAGCGGGCCCAGGTCCTCGCGACCCGCTCGGCGACCGTGGCGAGGGAGCCGCTCGGGTCCGCGAACGCCTGCTCCTCGCCGACCACGTCGACCAGCGCGTACGCCGACTCGACGCCCATCGTGCGCATCTCGCGGGACCCGATCAGCACCTTCCCGGCGAGCACCACGCACGGCCGCATCGCGTCGTTCGCGACCTTCGCGACTCCGGCGATCACCTTGCCCTCGCGGGACTGGAAGTCGAACGCGCCCTCGCCGCTGAGCACCAGGTCCACCTGCGACGCCTTCTGCTTCAGTCCGGTGAGCTCGGCGACCAGGTCGATCCCGGAGACCCGCTCGGCGCCGAGCAGCAGCAGCGCGTACCCGAGCCCGCCCGCGGCGCCCGCGCCCTTCTGGTCGGCGGTCTTCCGGTCGGCGAGCTCCGCGAAGTGCGTCAGCCAGCCGTCGACCGCGGGCTTCCGCTCGTCCGTGATGCCCTTCTGGCTGCCGAAGATATTGGTCGCGCCGCGCAGCCCGAGCATCGGGTTCTCCACGTCACTGGCCGCGACGAATTCGACACCGGCGACCCGTTCCCGAGCGGCAGTGAGGTCGACCGAGGTCAGTCCGGCGAGCCCGGCGGCACCGGCGTCGAGCTGGCCCGAATCCCCCGTCGCCCCGAGCGCCGCGAGCAGACCCGCGCCCGCGTCGTTCGTCCCCGACCCACCGAGACCGAGGATGATCCGCTTCGCACCGGAGTCCACCGCCGCCACGATCAGCTGCCCGACGCCGTACGTCGACGCGTCCTCGGGCCGGCGCTGCTTCGGCTCCACCAGGTGCAGCCCGCACGCCTGCGCGGTCTCGACGTACGCCGTCTCACCCGCGAGCAGGACCGTCGCGGGAGTCTCCTCGCCGAGCGGACCACGGACGGTGACCGCGAGTAGTTTCCCGTCGACGACCGCCGACAGTACGTCGATGAACCCCGGACCACCGTCCGCCATCGGTGCGACCAGCACCTCCGCGTTCGGGTCGCGGCGCCGCCAGCCCTTTTCGATGGCCGCCGCCGCCTCGACGGCGGTCAACGTCCCGGCGAACTTGTCCGGCGCAATCAGAATCCGCATGGCGACATCCTCTCCCACCCACGACCGTTGACGTCGCCGAGTGCCGCCAGTTGGATCGTTGGGCATGAAGTCGATCCTCTTCGCACTCCGCGTGACCGACCTGGAACGCTCGCTCACCTTCTATAAAGCAGTCGGGTACGTCGACCTCAGCACGATCCCGTTCGACGACGGCTCGAGCCTGGTGTGGCTGCGGCTGCCCGGCGAGGAGTCGGTGTCGCTCGAACTCGTGCACCGCCCCGCCGACGGTCCGGTCGAGATCGGCGGCTTCCAGCACTTCGCCATCGAGGTCGACTCGCTGGCCGGCACCATCGCGCGGCTGACCGAATCCGGCCTGCACCCCGCGGACGCGGAACTGCCCGGCGGGCCCGACGGTCCGAAGACGTCCTGGCTCACCGACCCGGACGGCTACCGCATCGAACTCGTCGAGTGGCCTCCCGCCGGCCCGCCGAACCCGGAGGGCTCTTGATGCACCGGCCGACGCCTGCCGAAGGGCGCTGAGCGATGGTTGACCAAACACCCCGAGTCCCGGGATACACCCGTCAAGAACACGGCTCCCGAATCGGGACCACCGCCCGCCTCCGCCCGGGAGCAGTCGCAGCAGTCATGGACGGCGACCGTCTCCTCCTCACCAAGCGCACCGACAACGGCGAGTGGTGCCTCCCCGGCGGCGCGATCGAGCCCGGCGAACGCCCGGCCGAAGCCGCCGAGCGCGAAACCTTCGAGGAGACCGGTCTCAAGGTCCGCGCCACCGGGCTGGTCGGCGTGTACTCCGATCCCGACGTTGTTGTCGTCTACCCCGACGGCGATCGCGTTCAACTCCTCGGCATCGTCTTCCGCGCCGAGGTGGTTGCCGGAGGGGCGGGCCGTTCGGCGGAGGTGGGTGAGGTCGGGTGGTTCACGGCGGACGAGGCCGCGGAGCTGACGGTTGTCGCGGGCCACCGCCTGGTCCTGCCCGCCGTCTTCGCAGGCGGGCTGTACTTCGACGAGCCCGTTGGTTAGCCGGTGGCGAGTTATGTGATCGCTGGCGGGTTGCAGCGCGCCGGTGGTGAAACAACCCGCCAGCAAGCTGGGCTTTGACACGGGGCAGGGATAACCGCTATCTATTAGCTAACCGTTAGGGGGTCGGGTGCAGGACGCAGTACTGGCGATGCTGGCGAAGGAGCCGTCGCACGGGTATCACCTGCGGGCGCGGCTGCAGCGGAGTCTCGGGCCGCTGGGTGAGGCGATGAATCCTGGGCAGATCTATGTGACGCTCGGGCGGCTGGAGAAGGCCGGACTGATCGTGTGCGAGCCGGCCGAGCGCGCCGATCGGAAGGTGTACTCCCTCACCCCGGACGGGCAGCAGCGCGTCGCAACCTGGCTGAGCGACGTCGGCGGCCCGAAGCTCGATCTGGCCGAGTTCCATCTCAAGCTCGTCGTCGCCGCGGCCGCCCGGCTCGCCGACCCGGTCGAACTCGTCGCCGCCCAGCGCCGCGAGCTGCTGCGGAGCTTGCGGGAAGCGCAGCAGGCAGTGCTCGCCGAGCCGGCCGACTCCCCCGCGGTGGTCCTGCTCGAAGGTGTCGTACTGCGTCTGCAGGCCGACCTCCGCTGGCTCGACGTCTGCGAACGCACGTGGACCAAGCCACTCGACGAATCCGAGGACGCATGAACGACACTCCCCTGATTCAGGTCCGCGGCCTGACCAAAGAACACGGCGCGGGAGCGAGCTGGGTCCGCGCCGTCGACGACCTCGACCTCGACGTACCCGAGGGCCAGACGCTCGCCGTGATGGGGCCGAGCGGCTGCGGGAAGTCGACGCTGCTGCATCTGCTCGGTGGCTTGGAGCGCCCCACGGACGGAGAGGTCTGGGTGGCGGGCCGCCGGACCGACATCCTCAGCGAGCGTGCATTGGCCCATCTCCGCCGGCGCTCGATCGGCTTCGTCTTCCAGGCGTTCCACCTGGTCGACGAGCTGACGGCAGCGGAGAACGTCGAACTGCCCGCCCTCCTCGCCGGCCGCTCACCTCGTGCCGCCCGACGGCGCGCCGAGTCGCTCCTCGATCGGATCGGGCTGGCGGACCGCGCCCGGCATCTCCCGTCCGAGTTGTCCGGTGGTCAGCAGCAGCGGGTCGCGATCGCCCGCGCACTGGCCAACGAACCGCAGGTCGTCCTCGCCGACGAGCCGACGGGCAATCTCGATACCGCTGCCACCCACGACGTACTGCGGATCTTCGCGGAACTGCGGACCGCCGGGCAGACGCTGGTCATCGTCACGCACGACGAGCGCGTGGCGGCTACCGCGGACCGGATGATCTCGATGCGCGACGGCCTGTTCGTCGACGACACCCAACTGACGGGCACCGGCACCGGACGCCTCGCCGGACTCATCGGGCTGGAGAGCTGAGCGGCGTGGGCCGGATCGTCCTCGTCGTACGTCTGGTTCTGGCCGACGTACGACGACACAAAGCGCACGCGGCGATGCTCGTGCTCGCGGTGACAGCAGCCGTCGCCACCCTCGCGCTCGGACTCTCGCTGTACGGCGCGAGTGACTCGCTCTACCGCCAGACGCGCGCCGCGACCGGCGGCCCGGACGTCGTCGCCCTCTCGCCGGACACCGGTCCCGACGTGGCCGTGGCGATGAACTCACTCATCGACGATCCCGACGTCGTGGGCCACAACGGGCCGTACCAAGTGGTGTACGGCGACCTGACCGCGCGCGGCGAGAGCTCCGGCGTCGTAGTACACGGTGCGAGCCGAACGCCCGGCGCGATCAACCACCCGCTCGTCATCTCCGGCGAGTGGATCCGCCCAGGTGCCGCCGTTCTCGAGCGCGGTCTCGCGACCGCGCTCGGCGTGGGTGCCGGCGACCGCGTCACCATCTCCGGGCGCTCGTACCCGGTCGTCGGTATCGCCGTCACCGCGGCGACCTCCAGCTATCCCTGGGCCGCGGGGATCGGACCGTTCGGCGGACCGAGCGACGCGACCGGCCTGGTCTGGATGACCACGTCCGACGCCCGGATCTTGGCCGGCCGCGACCTGCCCGTCACCACCGCACTCGACCTCCGGCTGCGTGATCCGGACGCGGCCGAGGACTTCATCGCCGCGCACCATTTCGACAGTGCCAGGGTGAACTTCCATGCGTGGCGATTCCTCGCGACGCAGGACAAGGTCATCCTGCGCGGCACCCAGCCGATCCTCGTCGTCGGCGGATGGCTGCTCGGCTTCCTCGCCGTCACGGGCATCGCCGCGCTGGCGACCGGGCGAGCCGTCGAACAGACTCGGCGCGCAGGGTTGCTCAAGGCGGTCGGCGCCACGCCCGGCCTGATCGGCGCCGTGCTGCTGACCGAGTTCCTCGCGCTGGCGTTGGTGGCCGAAGGGCTGGGTCTTCTGGTGGCCCGTCTGGTCGAGCCGGCGATCGCGAATCCGACGGCGAGCCGGATCGGCGACATCGTCGGCCCGACCGGTCCGACCGTGCTCGCGACGACAGCGCTCGCGTTGGGCGTCGCCGTACTGACGACGTTGCCCCCGACCGTACGAGCCATGCGCACCGCGACCGTGGCAGCGCTGACGAGCCGCGCGCATCATCCGCGCCACCGTCCCTGGGTGACCGCTTTGTCCTCTCTCTTACCGACAGCGCTGTTGATCGGGGTGCGGCTGATCGCGCGGCGGCCGGGGCGCGCTGTACTGCAGGTCTGCTCCACAGCGGCGACGCTGATCGGGCTCACCGCGTTGCTGATCGGTTCCGTCCAGCCGATCCGCGGCTACGGGCCGGGACCGTCGCCGTTGCCGAACATCCGGGAGGTCCAGAACCATCGGCTGCTGGTGGCGGTGACCGTTCTGATCGTCGGGCTCGCGCTCGTCAACACGATCGCGACCACGTGGATGCTCGCGATGGAGGCGCGGGTCAGCATGGCGGTCACGCAGGCGCTGGGCGCGACGCCGGGTCAGGTGTCGGCGGGCTTGGCGTCGGCGCAGTTGCTGCCTGCTGTTCCTGGCGCGGTCGCGGGTGTGTACGTCGGTACTTTTCTGACCGCGTTGTTCACCGCGAGCGGGTTGGTTATGCCGCCGATGTGGCGGCTGGTCGGGGCGGCGGTCGCGACGCTCGTCGTGACGGCTGCGCTCACGGCGCTGCCGGCGCGAATCGCCGCGCGTCGGCCGATAGCGCGCACGCTGAGCGCCGAGACCGCGTGATCCCCGTCAGCGGCGGATCAGGCGTCTGATCAGCAGCGCCAGCACAGCACCGATCAGGTACGGCGCTGCGCGGCGAGCGAGCACCGGGAGGACCGTACTCCCGAGATCCAGCGCGAGGGCATCGGGTGAATCTGCCGTCGGCCCGTCGGCGGCAGGCGCTTCAGCAGGAGGCCGCTCGGCGGCGGGCTGGGTGGCGTCGGTCGGGCGGCCGTCAGGGGATGTTGGCTCGGCTGGGGCCGGTGCCGTGTCGAGCTTGGTTGTGAGGCAGGCGGTGAACTGGTCGAGGAGTTTGTTCGAGACGTCCTGGATCAGTCCCCGTCCGAACTGCGCCGGCCGGCCGGTGATCGTCAGGTCGGTGTCGACGGCGACTTCCGTCGTACCGTCCGCGGCTCCGGTGAGGCGGGCCGTCACGCGCGCGGTCGCCGTACCGTTGCCGCGACGGTCCTTGCCCTTGGCCTCGATCACCGCGTGGTGGTCGGTCTCGTCGCGTTCGAGGAAGGTGCCGTTTCCGTTGTACTGCAGCGACACCGGCCCGAGTTTCACCTTACACGCGCCGGTGAAGTCGTCACCTTCGTACGACTCCAGGGTGGCGCCGGGGAAACACGGCACCACCCGTTCGAGGTCGTTGAACGCGGCCCAGGTCTGCTCGACAGGCGCCGGGACGACGAACCTGTGCTCGAGTTTCACGCCGTACCTGCCGCCGCGAGGACTGCCCGTCGGGTGAGGACCGTCGCGAGGTGCCGCCGGTAGTCCGCGTCACCGTCGGCGTCGCTGATCGGAGACGTCCCGTCCGCGGCCCGCGCAGCGGCGGCCCGTACCGCCTCGGCGGTGGCCGGTTGCCCGACGAGCGCCTGCTCGACCGCGGTCGCCCGGACCGGCGTCGCGCCCATGTTGCCGAGTCCGACGCGCGCCTCCGCGATCGTGTCGCCGTCCAGCCTGACGGCCGCCGCTACGGATACGATCGACCAGCCCTGCGCGACCCGGTTGAACTTCTCGTAGTGCGCGCCCCACCCGGTGTACTTCGGCACGCGCACTTCGATCAGGAGCTCGTCCTCCGCGAGCGCCGTACTGAACACGCCCTGGAAGAACTCGGCCGCGGGCACGGTACGGCGTCCGTCGGCGCCCGCGATCACGAAGGACGCATCCAGTGCGACCGCGACCGCCGGCAGGTCGGCGGCCGGGTCGGCGTGCGCCAGCGACCCGCCGAACGTCCCACGGTGCCGGATCTGCGGATCGCCGACCGTTGCCGTGGCCAACGAAATCAGCCGCGCGTGCTCGGCGACCAGCGGATCGGCCTGCACCGTGCTGTGCGGCGTCATCGCGCCGATCACCAGCGCGTCGCCGTCGTCCCGGACACCCCGCAGTTCGTCGATCTTCCCGAGGTCGACGATCGATTCCGGGGCCGCGAGCCGCAGCCGCAACGCCGGCATCAGGCTCTGCCCGCCGGCCAGCACCTTCGCGTCGGAGTGCTCGCGCAGCAACGCCAGCGCCTCGTCGACGGTCTCCGGACCGTAGTACTCGAACGCCACCGGGATCATGACTTCGCTCCGTCCTGGATCGCCTTCCACACCCGGTACGGCGTACACGGCATCGGTACGTCGGTCACCCCGAGCGGTCGCAGCGCGTCGACGATCGCGTTGACGACAGCCGGCGTGGACGCGATCGTCCCGGCCTCGCCGACCCCCTTGACGCCGAGCTGGTTCGTGGTCGCCGGCGTCTCGGTCCGCGCGGTCTCGAACCGCGGCAGATCAGGGGCCCCAGGCAACGTGTACTGATCGAACGAGGCGGTGACCAGCGTCCCGGCCTCGTCGTACACCGCTTCCTCGTAGAGCGCCTGCGCGATGCCCTGCGCGAGACCGCCGTGCACCTGCCCCTCGACGATCAGCGGGTTCACCACCACGCCGACATCGTCGACGCTGACGTACGAACGGATCGTCGTCGCCCCGGTCTCGGTGTCGACCTCGACCGCGCACAGGTGCGTGCCGTGCGGGAACGAGAAGTCGTCCGGGTCCAGGGTCGCGTCAGCGTCCAGGCACCCCTCGGCCGATCCGTCGAGCTTGTGCCCCTGGAAGACCGCGAACGCCAGCTCGGCCAGTGTCATCCCGGCGTCGGTCCCGCGGACGCCGTACCGGCCGGCGGAGAACTCCAGGTCGTCGGCGTTCGCCTCGAGCAGCTGCGCCGCGATCGGTTTCGCCTTCTCGATGACCTTGTCCGCCGCGGCCAGCACCGCCATCCCGCCGACGGCCAGCGACCGCGAGCCGTAGGTGTCCAGGCCGCGAACGGCGACCTGCGTGTCACCGTGCAGCACTTCGACGTCCTCGAAGGCCACACCCAACCGGTCCGCGACGAGCTGACTCCACGCCGTCTCGTGGCCCTGCCCGTGCGGACTCGTCCCGCTGACGACCTCGACCTTGCCGGTCGGCAGCATCCGGACCGCCGCGTGCTCCCAGCCACCACCGACGTACCCCATCGAGCCCAGCCAGCGCGACGGCGCCAGCCCGCACATCTCGGTGTACGTCGACACGCCGATCCCGAGCTGTACCGGGTCGCCGGACTCGCGCCGCTTGCCTTGCTCGGCGCGCAACTCGTCGTACCGGAAGAGCTCGCGCGCCTTCGCGGTCGCGGCCTCGTAGTTGCCGGAGTCGTACTGCAGCCCGGCCACCGTGGAGAACGGGAACTCCTCGTGCTTGATCCAGTTCCGCTCGCGGATCTCCAGCGGGTCGGCACCGACCCGCGCGGCGAGCTCGTCCATCGAACGCTCGATCGCGTACGTCGCCTCCGGCCGGCCGGCGCCGCGGTACGCATCGGTCCAGGTCAGGTTGGTGAAGACGTTCGTGATCCCGAGGTGGTACGCCGGGAACTTGTAGATCCCGTTGTACATGAACGCCCCGAGCAACGGGATCGCCGACGTCACCAGGCCGAGGTACGCCCCCATGTTGACGATCAGCTCGACCTTGAGTCCGGTGACCGTGCCATCGGCGTTCGCGGCCAGCGTGACGTGCTGCCATTGGTCCCGGCCGTGGTGCGCGGCCATCAACGACTCGGACCGGGTCTCGGTGTATTTACAGGGCTTCCCGGTCCGCCGGGCCGCGATCACCGTGAGCACCTCTTCGGGCGTGAACTGCAGCTTGCCGCCGAACCCGCCGCCGACGTCCGGCGCGATCACCCGGATCTTGCTCTCGGGGATGCCGAGTACGAGCGCGAGGAAGATCTTCACGAAGTGCGGCACCTGCGTCGACGTCCACACGGTCATCTGTTCGGTCGTCGGATCGACGACGATCGACCGCGGCTCCATGAACGCCGGGATCAGCCGCTGCTGGCGGAAGTCCTCCTCGATCACGATGCCGCCGTCCCGGGCCGCCGCGATCGCGGCCTCGACGTCGCCGCCGGTGCCGGACTCGGCCGAGTCGTACGACCAGACCGCGGACACGTTCGTCCCGAGATCCGGATGCGCGAGCACCTCGTCACGGGCCGCGGCGCGCAGGTCGAGGGCCGGCGGGAGTTCGTCGTAGTCCACGTCGACGAGGTCCGCCGCGTCGTTCGCCTCGGCGGCGGTCCGGGCGACGACCATCGCAACGATCTCGCCGGCGAACGCGACGTGGTCGACCGCCATCGACGGGTGGTTGGGGGCCTGCTGGTCGGAGACGACGGCCCACGCGTTCGGCAGCGCGCCCTGCTCGTCGGCGATGTCGGCACCGGTGATCACGGCAACGACTCCGCTCGACGCCTTCGCCGCGGCGGTGTCGGTCCCGGTGATCCGCGCGTGCGCGAACGGGCTGCGAACCATCGCGAGGTGCAGCATCCCAGGCAGCACGATGTTGTCGGTCCAGCGGGTCCGGCCGGTAATCAGCCGGGCGTCCTCCTTGCGCTTGCGCGGGTTGCCGATCTCGGAGGCCGGGCGCTGCTCGGTCGTGGTCATTGCGCACCCCCGCCCGCTGCCGCGGCGCGAACCGCCTTGACGATGTTCTGGTAGCCGGTGCAGCGGCAGAGGTTGCCCTCGATGCCGAGCCGCACGTCTTCCTCGGTCGGATCCGGATTGTCGGCCAGCAGATCGATCGACTGCATGATCATGCCGGGCGTGCAGAAACCGCATTGCAGCGCGTGGTTCTCGTGGAACGCTTGCTGCATCGGGTGCAACTGACCGTTGGTCGCGAGCCCCTCGATCGTGGTGATCTCGTGGCCGTCGGCCTGGACCGCGAGCAGCGAGCAGGACTTCACGCTGCGCCCGTCCAGATGGACCGTGCAGGCACCGCAGTTCCCGGTGTCGCAACCGATCACGGTGCCCGTCTTTCCCAGCTGCTCGCGCAGGTAATGTACCAGCAGCGTGCGCGGCTCCACCTCGTCCGTGAAGCTACTTCCGTCGACCATCACCGTGATCCGGCTCATCGCCCCGCCTCCCGATGTCAGCTATCGCCGTACTTTCGATCCTGCGCTCGTGTGACAGCGACCACAAGGGTCGGCCTGGGATGGATCAGTGGTGGATCGGGCCGGCCGCGCTCGACAGTCGTTGCCCGGCGCCACCCCAGCGTTGCGCGATGATCTCGGCCGCGATGCTGACCGCGGTCTCCTCCGGCGTCCGCGCGCCGAGGTCCAGCCCGATCGGACTCGCCAGTCGCGCGACCTCGGCCTCGCTCAAACCCGCCTCCCGCAGGCGTTTCAGCCGATCGTCGTGCGTCCGCCGCGACCCCATCGCCCCGATGTACGCGACCTGTGGCAACCGCAACGCCACCTCCAGCAGCGGTACGTCGAACTTCGGGTCGTGGGTCAGGACGCAGATCACCGTCCGGTCGTCGATCCGCCCGGCCGCGGCCTCGCCGCCCAGGTAGCGATGCGGCCAGTCGACGACGACCTCGTCCGCGGACGGGAAGCGGGACGCGGTCGCGAACACAGCCCGCGCATCGCACACCGTCACGCGATAACCGAGGAACGAGCCAAGCCGAGCAACCGCAGCTGCGAAGTCGATCGCCCCGAACACCAGCAAACGCGGCACTGGTGCGTACGACGAGACGAAAACGCGCATCCCCTCGCCACGCCGCTGACCTTCCGGTCCGTACTCCAACGTCTCCGTGCGCCCGTTCGCCAACAGGCCGCGCGCGTCGTCGAGCACCGCGTCGTCGGCCCGCTCCGAACCGAGACCGCCGGCCGTTGGTTGCCCCTCCGGACGAATCACCAACCGCATCCCGATCCGGGCCGTGTCCGGATGCGCCACCACGGTCGCCACCGCGACCGGGCGGCCCGCCGCGATGTCCGCCGCCACGTCACCGAGTTCCGGGAACGACGTACGGTCGACGCGTTCGACGAACACGTCGATGATCCCGCCGCAGGTGAGCCCGACCGCGAACGCCGACTCGTCGCTGACGCCGTACCGCTGCAGGACGGGTTCACCGGACTCCAGGATCTCCTCGCCGAGCTGGTACACCGCGCCCTCGACGCAGCCGCCCGACACGCTGCCGACCGCCTCCAGGCCGGGGCCGACCAGCATCACCGCACCCGGCGGCCGGGGCGCCGATTGGAATGTCGCCACGACGGTGCCGACGGCAACCGTCTCCCCCGCCTGCCACCAGGTCAGCAACCGATCGAGCACGTCACGCATCGGCCACCACCTCCAGAAGCTCACCGAAACTGGCCAGGCTGTGCCCCGCCACGAGATCGTCCAGATGCGGGAGCACCGCGACGATCCCGGCCTGCACCGGCTCGTACCCGGGTTTCCCGCGATGCGGGTTCAACCAGACGACGCGGTGCGCGAGCGCGGCCAGCCGCCGCATCTGCTCGCCGAGCAACCCCGCGTCACCCCGCTCCCACCCGTCACTGCACACCACCACGACGGCCCGCCGCGCGGTCCCCCGCTGACCCCACCGATCCAGGAACACCTTGAGCACCTCCCCCAACCGCGTTCCACCCGACCAATCCGGTACGACGTCACCCGCCGCCCGCAGCGCGAACTCGGGATCACGTCGCCGCAGCGCCGGCGTCACCCGGGTCAGACGCGTACCGATCGTGAAGACCTCGACCGAGCGGGGCGCCCGCTGGACCAAGGAGTGCGCGAGCCGCAACAGACTGTCGGCGTACGGGTGCATCGAGCCTGAGACGTCGATGAGTACGACGACCCGGCGCGGCCGGACGCCGCGGCGCCGGTAGCGCACGCGGCCCGGTTCGCCGACCTGGCGGAGTTGGGCGCGGAGGGTACGGCGCGGGTCGATCTCGCCGCGGTGCGACGGGCGGCGACGGTTCGCGCGCCGTACCGGGACCTTCGGGCGGAGGGTGCCGAAGAGGCGGGCCAGTTCGGCGCGGTCGGTCGCGGAGAGTTCGGCGACATCACGGTGTCTGAGGACTTCCGTCGTACTCGCGGAGACGTTCAGCGTGCGGTCGCCAGTCTCGACCTCGACGCCGTCGCCGAGCGCGGCCTGCGCGGACGGTTGCGAGGTGCGGCGTGGCACGACGCCGCCCGCGCGGTCCCCGGTGAACCAGGCCGCGAACACCTCGTCGTACCTTGCGGTGTCGTCCGGGCCGGTGCAGAGCGCGGCGCGACCGGCCCAGTAGACGTCGGCCGTCCGGGTGGGATCGAGCGCCGCGACTGCTTGCAGGAAGAGGTGCACCCGGTCGGCGGTCACCGCGAGGCCGGCGTGCCGAAGGGCAGCTGCGAAACCAACCAGGGCGACATCCGGATGGTCTGTGTCGGGGTGCGCGGTCATCGTCAGCTCGCCAGGAGTCGGTCGAGGGACTCGCGGACCCGGTCGGTGTCCTCGCGGTACTTCAGGACCGCGCCGAGGGTCGCGGCCGCGGTCTCGACGTCCAGGATGTCGGTGCCGAGCGCGCCGAGCGCCCGGGCCCAGTCGAGGGTCTCGGCGACTCCCGGCGGCTTGAGCAGGTCGAGCTCGCGCATCCGCTGCACCGAACGCGCGACCTGCTCGGCGAGCCGGGCCGAGACCTCGGGCAGCCGGGTGCGAACGATCTCGACCTCCCGGGCCAGCCCCGGGTGGTCGATCCAGTGGTAGAGGCAGCGCCGCTTGAGCGCGTCGTGCACCTCGCGGGTGCGGTTCGAGGTCAGGACGACGATCGGCGGCACCTCGGCGGTGATCGTGCCGAGCTCCGGAATCGTCACCTCGTACGTCGACAGCACCTCGAGCAGGAACGCCTCGAACTCGTCGTCGGCCCGGTCGATCTCGTCGACGAGCAGTACGGCGGGGCTCTCGCGGAGGGCCCGCAGTACCGGGCGGGAGAGCAGGAAACGCTCGTCGAACAGGCTCTTCTCCACCTCTTCGACGGCCGCGTCGGACGTCGTCGCCTCCACGGTGCGCAGGTGCAGGATCTGGCGCGGGAAGTCCCAGTCGTAGAGCGCCTGGGAGGCGTCGATGCCCTCGTAACATTGCAGCCGGATCAGCTGCAGATCGAGAGCCTCGGCCAGCGCCGCGGCGAGCGAGGTCTTGCCGGTGCCCGGTTCGCCTTCGAGCAGCAGCGGGCGGTGCAGGGCGAGCGCGAGATACCCGACCGTGGCCAAGCCTTCTCCGGCGAGGTACCCGGTCGTCCGTAGACACTCGGCGAGCTCCGCCGCCGAGCCGACGGCATTCACTCCTTCAGCATTCACCTACTCAGCCGCGCTGCCAACCCTCACCCATGGCCCGGCGGCAGGTCGTCGACTGTATCCACGTCCACTCCGTCCGCGAGGTCATCGCATTCGACCCTCACGACGGCACGGGCCCGCAGGTACGGCCGAGCCCCCTCGTCGGCGCGCGCGGACGCGATCACGCCGTCCCAATGCTCCCTCCCGATCAGCACCGGATGCCCGACCCGCCCGCCGTACGTCGCCCGGGCCAGAACGCCACTCTCCGCCAGCGCGCCGACCCGCCGTACAACCTCGGCTGTCAGACCTGGCACATCCACCGTCACCACCGAGACGGCCTCGGCCCCGGTCGTGCGCAGGAAGGTCAGACCGGTTCGAAGGGAGGCCCCCATGCCCTCGACCCAATCGGTCGCCTCGACGATGATGACCGGCTCTGGGGACAGCTCGGCGCGCACGTCATCGGCGGCGGCTCCGACGACCACCACGACCGGCGAGCAACCCGCCTCGATCAGCAACCGCGCCGTACGGACCACCCACGCGACCCCGTCGGCGTCGCGGATCAGCGCCTTCGGCCGTCCCATCCGGCGCCCGGCACCCGCGGCGAGCACCAGCCCCGCGATCGTCCCCTCCGAGCGGACTGCGTTCTGCACAGCAGCAGCGTACTGATTTCACACTCTGAGCAGTGACGGGTGCCACGCGAGACCGGGCAGCGGGCGTGGCACGATATCTGACGTGACGACGATCGCAGACGGCTCGAAGTCCCTTCCGTTGCTCTTCCTCGGGCAGAACACCGACCCGCACTCCGAGCGCGGCGTCGAGTGCCCGGGCGCCCTCCCGCCGGCCTCCGACCCGGACCTGGTCGAGCGGGCGCTGAAGGCGAAGCAGACGCTGGGCGATCAGGTGTTCGTGCTCGGGCACCACTACCAGCGCGACGAGGTGATCCAGTTCGCGGACGTCACCGGTGACTCGTTCAAACTCGCCCGCGACGCGGCCAACCGGCCCGACGCGCCGTACATCGTCTTCTGCGGTGTGCACTTCATGGCCGAGTCCGCCGACATCCTCACCAACGACGGCCAGACCGTGATCCTGCCGGACCTCGCCGCCGGGTGCTCGATGGCCGACATGGCCCGCATCCAGCAGGTCGAGGCCGCCTGGGACGCGCTCGCCGACGCCGGCGTCGCGGACGTCACGGTGCCGGTCACCTACATGAACTCGAGCGCGGACATCAAGGCGTTCTGCGGCCGCAACGGCGGCGTCGTGTGTACGTCGAGCAACGCCGAGACCGCGCTCGGTTGGGCGTTCGAACAGGGCGAGAAGGTGCTCTTCCTCCCCGACCAGCACCTCGGGCGGAACACCGCCGTACTGCAGATGGGTCTGTCACTCGAGGACTGCGTGGTGTACGACCCGCACAAGCCGGACGGTGGACTGACCCGCGAACAGCTCGCCGCGGCCAAGATGATCCTGTGGCGCGGCCACTGCTCGGTCCACGGCCGCTTCACCGCCGAATCCGTCGACGACGTCCGCGCGCGGGTCCCCGGGGTCAACGTCATCGTGCACCCCGAGTGCCGCCACGAGGTCGTCACGAAGGCAGATCTGGTGGGCTCGACGGAATACATCATCCAGACCCTCGAAACCGCCGAACCCGGCACGTCGTGGGCCGTCGGCACCGAACTCAACCTCGTCCAGCGCCTCGCGAAGCAGCACACCGACAAGAACATCGTCTTCCTCGACAAAACGGTCTGCTACTGCGCCACGATGAACCGCATCGACCTCCCCCACTTCGTCTGGACCCTCGAAAACCTGGTAGCCGGCCACGTCGTCAACCCCATCCACGTAGACGCCGACACCGAGAAGCACGCCAAGCTGGCCCTGGACCGCATGCTCGCCCTCCCCGGCAAAACCACCCGCGACTAACCCCTCCCCGCACCCGCACCCGCACCCGCCCTCGCCCCGCCCCGCGCCTCGGCCACCTTTCCCACCCGCGCCTCCGCCCCCGCCCCAGGTCCGCGCCTCATTCACCTCCCCGCCTCGTCTCCCGCCTCCGCCCCTCCTCCCGCCTCTCCCGCGAGGGGTTAACCCTTCGCGTCGGGGGTTCTTCGTCCGTATACCGACAGATAAGCCCCCACACCAGCGGATAACCCCTCGAAGGCAGCCCGGTCAGGCGGTCAGGCGGTGCGGCGGGATCGGGCGAAGGTGTTGTGCAGGGTTTCTGCTAGGTGGTCGGGGTCGTCGAGGTGCGACCAGCCGGCTCGGACCACGGTCAGGCCGAGGGCGCGGAGCCTGTCCTCGCGGCGCTTCTCGTGGATGAGTACGTCGGGCGAGCCTTCGGCGTACTTCAGCAAACCGTCGAACTCGAGCACGACGCCGTACCCCGGGAAGTGGAAGTCCACGCGCCCGATCAGACCGGCCCGATCGCGGAACTCGGCCTGCAACACCGGCGCGGGAAACCCGTACTCGTGCAGCCACACACGCATCCGCGACTCGCCGACGGATTCCGAGCGCCCATCACCGAAGCGCAAAGCCGCTCGCGCCACCGCACTCCCGGGCCAGAACTCGGTCGGCTCGAGCAGACGCTGCATCTCCGCCGTACCAAGACCACCCGCTCGGAGTACCGCGTCAACTCCAACGACAGCCACCTCGAAGGATGTCGTACACGCGGTCTCGAAGGCCGCCCTGCTCGCCGTGGTCGTCAACCGTCCCTCGATCACGGTCAGGTCTTGCGGAGTCAACGCGCCAAGATGATGCTGTACGCCGGCGACGACGCCGCCCGACCGCCCGTGCACCCGGCTCACATGTACCCGGCTGAGATCCAGCCCCCAGATCGGCAGGCCGTGCAACGTCAACGCCGACTGGTGGCTCACGGCCACCGAACCTGATCGCAGCGAGTTCATCGCAGCGTGGACCTTCCGGCGGTGCAGCAACCTGGCTCGGGCCCAGACTTCCAGTGCGCGGAGGTCGGTCTTCTCGACGTACTGCCCGCGCCGGATCCGCTCCCACCGACCGTCCCGGAGGAGCGCAACGATCTGGTCAGGCGTAAAGCCGCTCGCCATCGCCTGGCGGCGGCTGAACACACCACCTTGAGCTTCCGCAATCAGTCCGAGTCGTCCATGCACTCCCCAACCCTCCCTCACCCACGCCCGCTTCGCCCCACCCAATCCCCGCCCCTGTGGACAACCCCGCGAGGGGTTATCCCTTCGTGTCGGGGGTTCTGTCCTGGTGTACCAACGAAGAACCCCCAACACCCACGGATAACCCTTCGCGTGGGGTCAGACATCGGCGCGGCTGAGCCGGTGCAGCGGGTGGGCCGGCGGGACGGCAGGCGCGGCGGGACGGCAGGCGCGGCGGCCGCACCGGGGACAGCGGGGGGCCGACGGGCGGCAACAGTAGGCGGGAGCGGCAGATCGCGCGAGGGCCGGTAGTACGGCGGCCGGCAGGAGGCGGGTGCGGCGGCGCGCAGCGGACACGGTACTTCCTCACCCTCGCGAGGGGTTAACCCGTCGCGTCAGGGGTTCTCTGCTCCCACACCAACGCAGAACCCCCAACACCCACGGATAACCCCTCGTCGGTCAGGCAAGACCGGTTGGCGCCGGCGCAGCAGGTGGGGCCAACGGGACGGCAGGCGCCACGGGCGCCACGGGCGGTGCGGTGCGGTGCGGCGGGCGATGCGGTGCGGCGGGCTGTGGGCGGGCGGCTACGGGTAAGGCGGGGCGGTGGGGCCGCGGGGCGCGGGCGTCGGGTTAGGGGTGGGGGACTCGGGCTGGGGTGTACCAGGTGGTTAGGAGGTCGGGGAGGCGGTCGGGGCCCCAGCGGTCTACGGGGGTGATTCGGGTGTGGAGGGAGGCGAGGCCGCGGGCCAGGTCGCCGACTACGTCGCCCTTCCACGGGACCGTGACGCCCTCGTCGGGGCCGACGATGACCGCAGGCCCGCCGCGGTCGACGCAGACGACCGGGCAGCCGGAGGCCAGTGCCTCGGTGACGGCCCAGCCGGCTGCCTCGCGGAAGGCGGGGGCCAGTAGCGCGTCGGCGCGGAACATCGCGGCGAGTACTTCCTCCCGCGGCAAAGCACCCATGAACTCGACCCGATCCCGGACCCCCAGCTCCCACGCCAGTCGCTCGGCGCGGCCCCAGTCCGGTCCGTCGCCGATGATCCGGAGCTCCCAGTTCGCGGCCTCCGGGCGGGCCAGTGCGCTGATCGCCAGCAGCACGCCCTTCCACGGGATCAACCGGCCGACGAACAGCGCGGTCTTGATGCCCGGAGCACCGAACGGCTCGTACGGACCGGACGCGGTGAAGCGCCGGATCGCGACGTTCGGCTGGACGACGATCTCTCGGGCGTACGGGCGGAACGCGTCGGCGACGTCGTTGTTCTGCGCAACCATGAGGTCCGCGGTCCGGGCCATCCGGCGTCCGGTCACGCGGCGCCGCAGTCCGGTGTACGCGCGGCGTGCCAACTCCCCCATGACGCCCTGCGGACCGAGCCAATGGGCCATCGCCAGCGGCGCGTCGGTGGACCCGCCGACCGGACCCCAGATCACCTTCGCCGAGGACTCCTCGACCACCCCGGCGCCCATCCAGTCCACCGCGAACGTCAGATGGTGGATCACGTCGAAGTTGTGCTCCGCATGCAACCGCCGTGCCGTCCGCTGGGCCAGCCCCTGCCACAACGGGTAGTACCAGTACACGTCCGACGGTCGCCGCCGCAGCCGCAGGATCCAGCGCGGCATCTCCAGCGGTACGACGGTCAGCCCGGGCACCGGCCGGACCGCGAGTTCCTCGTGGATCTCGTGCACGAACTTGCCGCGGGTCAGCAACCAGACGTCGTGATCGCGCGCCGCGGCCTTCGCCCACGCCCATCCGGCGCCGGGCTCCGACCCGCCGGTCGGCCGGCAGGCGTAGGCGCTGAGCAGTACCTTCGGCCGGCCAGGCATCAGTTCATCCCCTCCAGAAGCCTGCGCAGATCGGTGCTCGAGGTGGAGGCGGTGTACGGGAAGTAGTGCACCTGTGCGCCGACTTCACCCAACAGCCTCTCCAGTCTGGTCCCCTTCTCGGTTCCCTTCCAGTCGTCGCCCTTGAAAAGAACGTCGTACCGGAGCTGTTGCCACATCTCGAACTTGTCGCTGGACCAGTCGCTGACCACCTCGTCGACGAGGTCGAGCGCCCGGATCACGTCCATCCGCTCCTGGTGCGGCACCACGGGCGGGCGGCCCTTGATCCGGGCCACCACGTCGTCCTCGACGACGCCGGCGATCAGGTGGTCGCAGTGCTCGCGGGCGCGGCGCAGGATGTTCAGGTGCCCGATGTGGAACATGTCGTACACCCCGGGCGCGTACCCGACGACCGCCATCAGGCCCGCACCCCCAGCGTCGCCATCTCGCGGTACCACTTCGCGACCGCGGCGGCGAGGAACAGCAGGTTCAGCGCGAGCAGGACGCCGTACAGCGCGACGAACACCGACGGGACGCCGAAGGTCAGGAACACCAGGCAGAGTACGCCGTAGTCGGTCGGTGCGATCAGCAACGACTTGACCACGGAATCGCCACGCTCGTTGGGCTGCGCGGCCGCACCGTGCCGCCGGCGCAGCTGGTCGATCAGAATCAGCCCGAAGAACAGCACCGACGACATGCACACGTACGCGAGCGGTACGAGCAGCACCAGGTCGTTGTCAAAGGCATCGAACCGGTAGAACGAGATCAGAACGGCGCTATGCAGCAGCACGATCTTCACCGCGTCGATCATGTGGTCGAGCCACTCGCCGAGCGGTGAGCCGCCGCCCCGCAACCGGGCCAGCTGCCCGTCTGCCGAGTCCAGCCCGTACCCGAGCACGAGCAGCACGGTCACCGCCAGCGCGAGCCCGAACGACGGCCGGAACGTTGCCACCAGCACGATCCCGATCAGCGAGCAGAAGCCGCTGGCCAGGCTCACCTGGTTCGGCGTCCGGCCGCCGAGGAACGCGGCCGCCGCGAACACCCGCCCGATCCGCCGGTTCACGAACCGCGAGTACGCCGGCGTACCGGCGGACGGCTTCTGCGCCTGGGAGAGCTGCGCGACCGTCTCCCGCAGCGTCGTCATGCGACCGACCGGCGCGACTGCCGCTGATCGATCGCGGCGCGCAGGATCGGACTCGTGGACTCGCGCCCCGCGGGCAGGACGGTGATCAGCTCGGCCGGGATCCCGTCGAGCTCGGTCACGCTCAGGACACCGTCCGCGGCGCTCGCGGCGAACACGGTCCGCACCCCGAGTACGCCGGTCAGCCACTCGGGCCGAACGTCGTCCACGGCAACGACCTCGTCGACGCAGCGCAGGTGCTCGATGATCTGTACGCGCTCGGGCAACGGCACGAACGGCCGCCCGCCCCACGCGTTCAGCGCCCAATCGTCGGACAACACGGCCACCACCAGCCGGTCACAGTGCCGACGGGCGCGCTCGAGCACGTCGACATGACCGACGTGGAACAGGTCGAAGACCCCCGCCACGCACCCGATCCGCGGCAAACTGCCATCCCCCACAGCGCACTCCTGGATTCCCTCCGACGGAACGCCGCCCCCTGCGTCCGCCGCGACTTTATACCTGCCGGGCACGGCCCGCCCAACGTCCCGCGCGCGGCCGGCCGCGGGTGGCGTGCCGGGCGATCGCATCGGTGTAGATCCTTTCGGTGGCCTGCACGTCACGCTCCGGGGTGAAGCGCTTCAGGTAGACCTGTCGGGCTCGTTCGCCGAAGGCTATCGAAGTCACGGGATCAGCCACCAACCCGATCGCCTTCCGCAATTCCTCCGGATCGCCAGGCGCGGTCAGCGCCCCGGTCTCGCCGTCGTCGACGAGCTCCGCGAGCGCCCCGAGCCTGGACGCGACCACCGGGACCCCGTGCGCGAAGGCCTCGACCACCACGAGTCCGAAGCTCTCATACGAACGGGCCGGTACGACGGCGACGCGCGCGGATCGCAGGACATCCATCCCGGCCGCCCACGGCAGTTGACCGAGCACCTGAACCGAGGCGTCCGTCCGGGCCCGCTCCTCGGCCGCCGCCCGCAGCGAGCCGTCGCCGACGACGACCAGCCGCCCGAGCGACGAGTCCCACGCCTGCAGCAGGTCGGCGAACCCCTTGTCCTCTTCCAACCGCCCGAGGAACACCACGCCGTCGCCCGCGCCACTGCGGGTCTCCCCCGAGTGCGGTACGGCGTGCGGCTTCACCACGAACCGCTCCGGGTCGAACCCCGCCGCGACGTACCGATCGCGCACGAACGCCGACGGTACGACGAACGTATCGACGTACCGCTCCCACGTATGAAGGGTGTTGTGTACGCCGATGCTCGTCGCCAGCGGCAGCGTCTGGACGCGCGACTCGCGGTAGCAACCGTGCCGCACAGCCGCGAGCGGGAGCTTGCCGATGCACGACTCGCACGGCCGCCCGTCGCGCTGCAAAACCGCGTTCGCACAGAGCAGCCGGAAGTTGTGCAGCGTCGCCACCACCGGCAGGTCCAGCCGGTACGCCGCCCGCAGCACCGAGGCACTGAACAGCGGGAACGTGTTGTGCACATGCACCACGTCGGGCCGTTGCGCCTGCAATAGCTGTGTTAAATCGCGTTCCGCCGAGAATGACCAAACGGAGCGGAACGGTAACAGCGCGCGATCTTTTCGGCTCAATCCAGCGATATCGTCACTGTTTCGCGCGTAAAGGTCGATCTCATGTCCTGAGTTACGCAACAAATCAATCGTTTGGGCGACAACGGTGTTCTCGCCGCTGGGTTGACCGGTCCGGTAACGGTTGTGCAGCATTGCGACCCGCATGGCACTACCTTAAGTCTCGCAATGGCTACACCTGGTCCTCCCCGCTCCCAGGAGAGTGCATTGAGGAAGTCGTGGTTCGCAGCGCTCGGCGCTGCGGGGCTGGCCGTCGTCGCGGTCGCCGTTCCGGTGGTCGCGAACGAGAACAAGGCGACGACCGCGGCCAAGGGACCGGACGCCGAACAGGCCGCGGCCCGCGCGCTGCCGTCGCACCGGCCCGGCAAGGCCCCGAGCGCGACGCCACCCGGCAAGTCCCAGCCGAAGACCACGGCGCCCTCGAACACCACCGCGACGCCGAAGAAGCCCGGCACCCCGGTCCACCCCACCAAGAAGCCGAGCACGCCGGCGACCCCGACCAAGCCGGTCGAGCCCGTCCTCCCGAAGCCGCCGTCGGTCAGCTCCGACGAGGCCGGTCCGGCCGTCGCGGGTTCGTGCAGCGGCGTGGTGATCAAGCCCGGCCAGGACGCGCAGTCGATCGTGAACTCCAAGCCGGCCGGTACGACGTTCTGTTTCGCAGCGGGACTGCACCGCGTCAGCAGCACGATCCGCCCGAAGGCCAACCAGGTGCTCGCGAGTGCGCAGCGCGCCGTACTCACCGGGTCGGTTCCGCTGACCGGGTGGACGGCGTCGGGGTCCCGTTGGGTACTGCGGGGCGCGCTGCCGGCGGCGTACGGCAAGAGTGGTGAGTGCGAGGACAACGCGGCGAACATCTGCTACCTGCGCGAGCAGCTCTTCCTCGACGACGCGCACCTGACCCGGGTCGCGAGCGCGTCCGCGGTAAAGGCCGGCACGTTCTACGCCGACTACGCGGCCGACACGATCTATCTCGGCAGCAACCCGACCGGGCACGACGTCGAGATGTCGAAGACGGCGACCGCGATCGAGTCCGGCGCGAGCGGTGTGGTCGTCCGCGGCCTGACCATCGAGCATTTCGCCAGCGCACCGCAGGCCGGCGCGCTGGTGTCCGGCCCGGGCTGGAAGGTGACCGCGAACGACGTCCGCTGGAACCACGCGGTCGGCGTGATGCTGGTGAACGCGAACAGCACGAAGGTGGACAAGAACCTGATCCACCACAACGGCCAGCTCGGCCTCGGGCAGTACAGCTCGGCCGCGGCGGCCGTCACCCGCAACGTGATCAGCTCGAACAACACCGACGGCTTCTGGATCGCCGACTGGGAGTCCGGCGGCATCAAGTCCACCCGTTCCTCGGGCACGGTCAGCGGCAACGTGATCAAGTCCAACAAGGGCATCGGGATGTGGGCCGACGTCGCGGACGACGGTCGCGTGATCACCGGCAACCAGATCGTCGGCAACGCCGCGGACGGCATCCGGTACGAGATCAGCCGGAACGGCACCATCGAGGGCAACACGGTCACCGGCAACGGCTTCGGCACCGGCCGCGGCTCCGGTACGTCGCTGTGGGACGGCGGCGGGATCAACGTGAACACGTCGTCCGGCGTCACGATCAAGGGCAACAAGGTGTCGGGCAACGTGAACGGCGTGACGATCCAGTCGCGGACCCGCGGCACCGGCCCGTGGGGCACGTACCTGCTGCGCGACGTGCAGGTCAGCGAGAACACCATCGAGATGACCAGCGGCACCCAGGCGACCGGCATGGTGCAGAACTCCGGCGCCGAGGTCCCGGCCGGCGAGGTCGTTTTCAGCGGCAACAAGTACGTCCTCGACGATCTCGGCACGCAGCGCTTCTCGCGCTTCGGCACCAAGCTGACGGCGGCCGGGTGGCGCTCGGCCGGTCTGGACGCGATCGGGACCCTCTTCTCGGACTGATCGGTCTCGCAAGCTCATCGCTTGCTCTTCGCAACATATTTGTGCGCTACGTATTGCCATGACTACGTGGCGTAGAGGTAACGTACGAAGCGAAGCCGCGCCATGGGGGGTGCGCCCAGGTCTACCTGTGCCACCGGAGGCTCCGCTATGAAGACTGCACTTCTGGTATTTGCAAGCTTGATTGCCTACAGCATCGTGCCGACGCACGCGGTCGCCGCACCGCCTGCCGACGGGACGCTCCGGACCGGTCCCGCGCTCGCGCCGGCGTGCAGCGGCGTCACCATCCGGACCACCGACAACGCCGCGGCGGTCGTCGCCAAGTGGCCCACCGGTACGACGTTCTGCTTCGCCTCCGGCCTGCACCGGATCAGCGAGACCATCCACCCGAAGTCCAACCAGGTGCTCGCCAGCGACAAGGGCGCCGTACTCACGGGGTCGGTCCGGCTGACCCGGTGGACCGCCTCGAACGGTGCGTGGACGACCACGGGCGCGCTGCCGCCGGCGTACGCGCAGACCGGGCAGTGTGAGGACAACAAGGCGAACATCTGTTATCTCCGGGAGCAGGTGTTCCGCGACGGCAAGCACCTGACGCGGGTCGCGTCCCGCGACAAGGTTGCCCCCGGCACCTTCTACGCCGACTACGCGGCGAACGCGATCTACCTCGGCGACTCTCCCGTCGGCCGCACGATCGAGATGTCCAGTACACCCACCGCGATCGAACCCGGCGGCACCGGCGTGACGGTGCGCGGGCTGACCGTGGAGCACTTCGCCACGCCGCCGCAGGCCGGCGCGGTCGTGCTCGGGCTGGGCTGGCACGTGGTCGCCAACGACATCCGCTGGAACCACGCGGTCGGCGCGATGCTGGTGAACGCGGACGGCGCGGTGCTGGAGCAGAACCGGATCCACGACAACGGCCAGCTCGGCGTCGGGCAGTACAGCACGCTGAACGGCTCGATCACGGCCAACGAGGTGAGCGGCAACAACACCGACGGGTTCTGGATCGCCGACTGGGAGTCCGGCGGTGTGAAGACGACCTGGTCGAGCGGCGGCCGGGTGAGCGGCAACCTGATCGAGGACAACGTGGGCATCGGGCTGTGGAGCGACGCGTACGACGACAACCGGACGTTCAGCGACAACCAGATCGTCGACAACGCGGCCGACGGGATCCGCTACGAGATCGGCCGCAACGGCCTGATCGCGAACAACACGGTCAGCGGCAACGGCTTCGGCACCGGCCGCGGCTCCGGTACGTCGCTGTGGGACGGCGGCGGGATCAACGTCAACACGTCCCGCGGCGTGCAGGTCCGCGACAACGTGGTGGCGAACAACGTGAACGGCATCGCGATCCAGTCCCGGACCCGCGGCTCGGGCCCGTGGGGAACCAACGTGCTCCGCGACATCGTTGTCTCCGGCAACCAGGTGACGATGCGCGGCGGGACCACCGCGACCGGTTTGGTGCAGAACTCCGGTGCGGTGATCCCGGCGGGCGAGGTCACGCTGAACAACAACGTCTACATCCTGGACAGCCTGACCGCCCAGCGGTTCCAGAAGGCCGGCAAGTGGTACACCGCGCAGCAGTGGCGGACGACCGGTCAGGACACCGCGAGCACGTTCACGCTCGGCAGGACGGTGCTCGACGACGTGACCGGCGTACTCACGATCCTGCCGTTAGTGCGCTGACGTGCTCGACCAGCAGCTCGCGGAACACGGCTGAGTCGCGCAGGTCCGGCGTGAACACGGAGTCCACCCCGAGCAGGGCATCGACCACCTTGGCGGGCTCCGAGACACCGGCGACCGCGGCCTTCAGCCGGTCCGCCTGCGGGTCGTCGAGGTCCGGCGTACGGAGGACGTAGACCATCCAGGCGGCGACCGCGAGGGAGATCATCCGCGGCTCGGCGCCGGCCGCCAGTCGGTCGCTGACCGTGCCGAGCATCCGGACCGGCAGCTTGACCGAGCCGTCCATCGCGACCTGCACGGTCTTGTGCTTGAGCGCCGGGTTCGCGAACCGCTCCAGCACGGTCGCGCCGTACGCCGCCAGGTCCAGCCCGTCGGGCGGCGTCAGGGTCGGTACGACGTCGTCGGTCATCAACCGCCGCGCGAGCCCACCGAGCTCCTCGTCCCGGACTGTTTCGGCGATCGTCTCGTAGCCACGCAGTGCCCCGAGGTACGCGAGCATCGAGTGGGTCGCGTTGAGCATCCGCAGTTTGGCCTGCTCCCACGGCGCGACGTCCGCGGTGAGGACCGCACCGCCGCGCTCCCAGGCCGGCCGGTCGCCGGCGAAGTCGTTCTCGATCACCCACTGGAGGAACGGCTCGGCGACCACCACGGCCTCGTCGCGGACGCCGAGCAGGCGGGCGGCCTCCTCGCGGTCCGCCTCGGTCGTGGCGGGCACGATCCGGTCCACCATGCTGGCCGGGAACCGGGTCGCCTCGAAGACCTCCGGCACCTTGCCGAGGGCGTCGAAGTAGTCGGTCACCAGCTTGCGCAGGAACGGTCCGTTGGCGACCAGGTTGTCGCAGGACACGATCGTCAGCGGCTCGTCGCGGCGCGCGATCGCGGCGGCCAGCTGGCCGACCACGGTCCGCGGCGGGCGACCGGTCAGGTCGGCCTGGATCTCCGGGTCGTCCAGGTTCAGCCCGGTCCCGGTCGCGCGGTAGCCCTTCTCGGTGACGGTCAGTGTCACGACCGACACCGCCGGGTCCGCGATCCGGGCGACCACCGCCTCCGGGTCCTCGGGAACGGTCAGCACCTCGCGGACGCTGCCGATCACCTGGACCGTCGGCGCGCCGAGCCCGCGCTCGAGGACGGAGTACAGACCGTCCTGCGGGGCGAGCTGGTCGCGGACCGTGGTGGAGCGCTGGCTCACCCCGGTGATCCCCCAGCGGGTGTCGCCGGTTTCGACCGCCGCCCGCTCGGTGACGACGGCCTGGTGGGCGCGGTGGAAGGCACCGATCCCGAGATGCACGATGCCGACCGACACCGCGCGCGGGTCCACCGCCGGTGCGACGGGGAGATTGGTGAGACTCAGCCTGCTCAAACCAGAACACCTCTCATTCGGATGGTTCTTCCTTCACACGGGCGACCAGTTGCGTCGGGTTGACGAACCGCAGCGCCACCACCAGCAGTACCAGCATCATCGCCGTGTACATGATCGCCATCGCGTCCACGGACTGCTGCGCCCGGATTCCGGCCGCGGACATCGAGTAGTAGAGCGCGACGACGAGCGTCTGGGAATCCGGACCGGCGGTCAGGAACGTCAGCTCGAACATGCCGACGGTCCGGACCAGCACCAGGATCCCCGACGCCAGCAGCCCGGGGACGAGCAGCGGCGCGAGGATCTTCAGGAACACCGCGCGGGTGCCGGCCCCGAGCATCCGGGCCGCGTCCTCGACCCGCGGGTCGACCTGCTCGATGAACGGCGTCATCGTCAGGATCACGAACGGCACCGACGGCACCAGGTTCGCCAGCACGACGCCGGACAGGTGCCCCGCGAAGCCGAACTTGTACAGCACGGTCGCGAGCGGGATGCCGTACGTGATCGGCGGCATCAGGATCGGCAGCAGGAACGTCAGGTACACCAGCCGCTTGCCCGGGAAGTTCTTCCGCGCCAGCACGTACGCCGCGGGCGCGCCGACGAGGACCGACAGGACGACGACCAGCGCCGATACGAGCAGCGTCACGAGGATGACGTGGAGCAGCGTGAACTCGTGCCACGCGTCGCCGTACCACTTGGTGGTGAAGCCGCTCGGGAGCCAGGTGTCGAACCACTGCGTGCCGAACGAGCTGACCAGCACCGAGAACACGACGCCGGCCAGGTTGACGAAGAAGAACACCACGACGGCCCAGATGACCCACCCCAACGGGGTTGTCCGCAGTCTCATCCCTTGCCTCCCGTCGAACCGGTGTAGAGCCGGGACCGCCAGATCAACACGATCGCCACCACGATCAGCTCGACCGCACCCATCACCATCGCGATCGCGGACGCATACGAGTAGTCGTACTGCTCGTACGCCGCCTGGTACGCCGCCAGCGAGATCACTCGCGTGGATCCGGCCGGATTACCGACCAGAACCGCGGACGGAAACACCGAGAACGCGAGCACGAAGGTGAGCAGGAACGTCGTCGCCAGCCCGGGCGCGAGCAACGGCAGCGTGATCCGCCGGAACCGCTGCGCCCGCGACGCACCAAGCGTGGCCGCAGCCCGCTCCAGCGTCGGGTCGATGCCGCTCAAGTACGACAGCACCAGCAAGAACGCGAACGGGAACCCGGTGATCACGAGCGAGAAGAACACGCCCCAGTAGTTGTTGGTCAACCGGATCGGGTCGTCGACCAGATGCAGCGCACGCAGGAAGCGGTTGAACCACCCGGTCGGGCCGAGGTAGTTCAGAAGGCCCTGCGCGGTGAGCACGGTCCCGAGCGTGATCGGGACGACGAGGATCGTGGTCAGCAGCCGCTTGCCGCGGAACCGGCCGCGCAGGCGGAAGGCAATCGGTACGGCGGCCAGCACGTTCAGCAACGCCGCGGGCAGGGCGATCTTCAGCGTGGTCATGATCGTGTCGCGCTGGTACGCGTCGCCGAAGAACTTGGTGTAGTTGGCCAGCACGCCGCCGCCCTTCATCGGCTGGAACGACAGGCTGAGCCCGTAGAGGAACGGATAGACGAACAGCAGCAGGACGAAGATCGTGGCCGGGAGCAACAACCACAACCGCCGGTCCACGCCGCGCTCGGCGAGCCGGTGCTGCCAGGTCGCGCTCATGACGGGTACACCAGGAGCCGTCCGGGCGTGACCGACAGGGCCACCTGCTCCCCCGGCTCGACCCGCTGCTCGGTCCGCAGGTGGATCCGGATCTCGCCGTCCAGCACGACCTCGACCGCGCGCTCGCGGCCTTGGTACTCGACGACCTCGACGAGACCCTTCATGCCCTGGTCCCCGAGTTTCACGTCCTCGGGACGCACGGCCGCGATCACGTCGTCCCCCGGCGCGACGGCACCTTGCGCCGCGCCGCGGATCGCCGTACCGCCGAGGTCGACGGTCACCTGGTCGCCGTTCATCGCGGACGCCTTCAGGGGCAGCAGGTTGCGATAGCCCATGAAGTCGGCGACGTGCCAGGTCGACGGCCTGGTGTGCACCTCCTCCGGCGTACCGATCTGCTGGACCTTGCCTTGCCGCATGACGACCAGGCGGTCGGCCATGCTGAGCGCCTCTTCCTGGTCGTGCGTCACGTACACGGTCGTGAGCCCGAGCGACTGGTGCAGCCGGCGGATCTCGGTGCGCATTTCCAGGCGGAGCTTGGCGTCCAGGTTGCTGAGCGGCTCGTCCATCAGCACCAGCGAAGGCTCGAGCACGGTCGCGCGGGCGATCGCCACGCGTTGCTGCTGACCACCGGACAACTGGCCGGGCAGCTTGCTCGCGTGTTCGGCCAGCTGCACCATCTCGATCGCCTCGCCGATCCGCCGCCGTACGTCGGCCTTCGGGAGGTTGCGCATCCGCAGCCCGAAGGCGATGTTGTCGCGGACGGTCAGGTGCGGGAAGAGCGCGTAGTTCTGGAACACCATCCCGAAGCCGCGCTTCTCCGGCGGCAACGTGTCGATCTGCTGGTCGTCCAGCCAGATCGACCCCGCGGTGAGCGGCAGCAGGCCGGCGAGACAGTTCAGTGCGGTCGACTTGCCGCAGCCCGACGGGCCGAGCAGGGCGATGAACTCGCCCCGCTCGATCGTCAGGTCGAGCCCCGACAACGCCGCCGGCGCGTCCGCCGTACCGAACCGGCGGGTGACACCGTCGAGCCGGAGCTGGTCGAACCCGCTCACTGGCCCTTCACCTTGCTGCCGCCGACCTCGCGGTCCCACTTGTCGAAGGCTGCCACCAGCGCCTTCGCGTCCAGCGGTACCTCGGTCGGGTTGTCGGCGATCAGCTTGTCGTACTCCGGCCGGCCGAACTCCTTGATCGCGTCCTGGCTCTCCTGCGGTGCCTGCGACAGCTCGACGCCCTTGATCGCCGGGCCCGGGTAGAAGTAGCCCTTGTCGTAAGCCTTCGCCTGCTGCTCGGGCGTCAGCATGAACTGCAGCAGCTGCAGGATCGCCGCCTGCTTGTCGGTCGACACACCCTTCGGTACGACGGCGTAGTGCGCGTCGGTGACCCAGTGGAACCCGGTCATCGGCGTGATCGCGGCCTCCTTCGGGACCGTGCCGAGGACGCGCGGGTTGATGTCCCAGCCCGTCGTACTCGCGATGATGTTGGCCGAGCCGTTGGCCAGCGCCTTCATCGTGTCGGAGGTGCCGGACGGGTAGAAGTCGACGTACTGGTTGAGTTCCTTGAGATAGGCCCAGGTCTTGTCCCAGCCGTTCACCGGGTCCTTCGGGTCCTTGTCGCCGAGGATGTACGGCAGCCCCATCAGGAACGTCCGGCCGGGACCGGAGTTCGCGGGCCGGGCGTACATGACCTTGCCCTTGTTGGCCTTCGCGTACGCCAACAGGTCCTCGGCCGACTTCGGCGGGGTCGGGACCTTGGACGGCATGTACTCGAGCAACGGGCCGGACGGGTAGTAGGTGACCGTCACGCCCTCCTTACCGGCCAGCTCCTGCATCTTCGCCGCGGGCGGCAGGTAGTCCTTCATGCCGGGCAGCCGCTCGGAGTACTTCGTCAGCAGGTCGGTCCACAGGCCCTGTTCACGACCGGCCGCGAGTCCGTCGGTGCCGGTGAGAACGAGATCGATGTCGACCCGGTTCGCGTCCTGCTGGGCCTTGATCTTGCCGGCCAGCTCGGGTGCCGGTCCCTTCGAGTAGGTGACCTTCGAGATCACGTCCTGGTGCTGCTGGACGAAGGCGTCGATCATCCCCTGCGTCAGCTGCAGGTTCCCGGCCACGTCGAGGATGTTCAGCGTCACCGCCTTGGCCGGCTTGTCGGGTACGTCGCCACCGCTGTCGGTGGCGGGTTTGTTCGGCGTCGGAGCGCCGCACGCGACCAGCAGGGCACCGAGGCCCAGCGTCGCGATCATCTTCCGCTGCAAGTGCATCGGGTGTCTCTCCTTGGATCAAGGCGGGCCCGGCACTGCGTTGAAGCTGGCCGGGTTGATCACCGGTGGAGTGTTCAGTTCTCTTAGTTGCGTGGTGCAGGTCCGGTCGATTCCCGGACGATCAGTTCCCCGTGGAGTTCCCCCTGCGTAAGAACCGCACTGTCAGCGCTGTCGGGCTCGTCGAGCATCGCCAGCAGCAGCTCGACCGCGATCCGGCCGGCTTCCTGCTTCGGCAGCCGGACCGTGGTCAGCGCCGGCCGCGCCATCCGCGACATCGCGATGTCGTCGACCCCGACCACGCTCAGGTCGCCGGGCACCGAGATGCCGCGCCCGTGCAGCCGGGCCAGCAGCCCGATCGCGACCAGGTCGTTGTAGGACACCACCGCGGTCGCACCGGTCGCGATGACCTGATCCGCGGCGGCCATTCCACCCTCGTACGTCGGCGCGAAGTTGCCGACCGGTGCGAGCTCGGCACGCAGTTCCTCGACGGCGTTCCGCAGCCCGAGGCCGCGGTGCTGGGTCGACCAGGAGGTGGCCGGTCCGCCGACCCAGGCGATCCGACGGTGGCCGAGGGCAACCAGATGGGCCACGGCCTGCCGCATGCCGTCCTCGTTGTCGTAGGTGACCCCGGGGATCCCGGCAGCGGCGCGGTTGACCAGGACGACCGTGGTGTCCTGCGCGATCGCGGTCAGCTCCTCGTCGCTGGCGCGCGGCGAGCAGAGCACGACACCGTCGACCTGCTTGGACAGCGCCCGGACCAGTCCGGCCTCGGCCGCCGGGTCCTCGTCGGTGTCCGCGACGAACACCGCGACGTCGTGCCGGCGGGCACGGGCCTGCACGCCTTTGGTCAGGCTCGCGAAGAACGGGTTGGCGAGATCGGGGACGACCAGTCCGATGGTGCCGGTCCGGCCGGTGATCAGGCCGCGGGCGGCGCGGTTCGGTTCGTACCCGAGTTGCTCGACCGCGGCGGCCACCCGGGCGCGGGTCGCCGCGTTCACCATGCCGGGCAGGGACAACGCCCGCGACACCGTGGACGGCGATACGCCGGCCAGCCGTGCCACGTCCCGGATCGTCGCCGCCACAGTCATCTCCTTGAGAGGGCCTCTCCTCGAGAGGGTCGCGACGAGTCTGCAATCGGTTGCAGTTTGTGTCAAGCGGTCGCCCCGTGGACGGTCCCTTGTGCTGACAAGCGCGGACTGCAATCCTTTGCAGCGTCGTTTCAGCCCATCCATCGGAGGATTCATGCCGAAGGCCCTGCAGCCTCATCCGGACCGCGCCCTGCCGGCCGGCGCAGCACGTGACGTCGCGCGCCGGATCCATGCCTCGACGAAGGACCTGCCGCTGCTCTGCCTGCACGGTCACGTCGACATCGGGCTGTTCGCGACCGACGCCCCGTTCGGCGACCCGGCCGAGCTGCTGGTCGTTCCGGACCACTACGTGACCCGGATGCTGGTCTCCCAGGGCGTCTCCCCCGACAAGCTCGGCCTCCCCCGCCGCGACGGCAAGCAGACCGCCGAACCGCGGGAGATCTGGCGCGAGTTCTGCGCGAACTGGCACCTGTTCCTCGGCACCCCGAGCCGGTACTGGCTGGAGCACGAGTTCGCCGAGGTGCTCGGACTCACCGTGCACCCGTCGGCCGAGACCGCCGACGAGCTGTACGACCAGATCTCGGCCCGGATCGCGGAGCCGGAGTTCCGGCCGCGGGCGCTGCTCGACCGCTTCAACATCGAGCTGATCTCGACGACCGACGCGGCCACCGACGACCTCGCCCAGCACGCGAAGCTCGCGGCGGACCTGCCCGGCCGGGTCGTCCCGACCTTCCGGCCGGACGCGATCGCGCACGTCGACCGCGACGGCTGGCCCGCACTGATCACCCAGCTCGGCGCGCTCGCCGACGTCGACACCTCGACGTACGACGGCTATCTCGAAGCACTCCGGCAGCGCAGGCAGGCCTTCGTCGCGGCAGGCGCCCGCGCCACCGACCACGGTCACCTCAGCGCCGCCGCCGTACCGCTGTCGGACGCGGAGGCGGCGCGCATCTACGCCGGTGCGTTGAAGGGTGACGTGACCGCCGGGGACGCGGAGGCGTTCGCGGGTCACATGCTCTACCAGTCTGCGGTGATGTCGGCCGAGGACGGGCTCGTGATGCAGCTGCACCCGGGCGTCCTGCGCGACCACGATCCGGCGATCTTCGCGACGTACGGTCCGGACCAGGGGCACGACATCCCGGTCGCGACCGAGTTCACCCGGTCGCTGCGGCCGCTGCTCGAGCGGTTCGGTCATGCGGACGGGTTCCGCCTGGTGCTGTTCACCGTCGACGAGACCGTGTACTCGCGGGAGCTCGCGCCGCTGGCCGGTGTGTACCCGGCGGTGCGGCTCGGTGCGCCGTGGTGGTTCCTCGACAGCCCGGACGGCATGCGCCGCTTCCGTGAGCTCGTCACCGAGACGGCGGGCTTCTACAACATGTCGGGCTTCGTCGACGACACCCGTGCGTACCTGTCGATCCCGGCCCGGCACGACCTGGCCCGCCGCATCGACGCGGGGTACCTGGCGAACCTCGTCGTACAGCACCGGCTGGACGAGGACGACGCGGTGCAGGTCGCCAAGGCGCTCGCGTACGACCTCGCGCGGGACACGTACCTCTGAACCGGTACCCTCGCGCAGATGAGGCGTGAGGCTCTCGCGACGATCGGTGTCGCGCTGCTACTGATTTCGGGATGCTCGGACACGAGCGGTTCGCCCGAACCGTCGAAACCGGCCGCGACAACCACGGTGACCGTCCCCACCGCTCCACCGGCCGCGGCCGTGGGGGGGGGGGGGGGGGCCCCCCCCCCCCCCGCGCCGCCGCGCGGGGCGCGCGCGCGCCCCGCGGGGGCCGCGGGGCGGCCCCGGGGGGGGGGGGGCGCGCGCCCCGCC
>NZ_JBSHBJ010000033.1:45852-61671 GCF_053611945.1 Kribbella sp. NPDC054772
CCCCTCAACCCGGGCCGCCCAACCCTCGGTTCCCCCCCCCCCCCCCCCCCGGGCGCCGCCGGCCGCGGCACTCGGACCAACCGGCCCGAGTACGGCGAAGCCGTGCCAGGGGACCGCGATCCCGGTCGGCACGGATCCGCAGCCGGTGATCGAGGCCGCGCCGCAAGGCACCACGTTCTGCTTCGCGAAGGGCGTGCACCGGCTGACGCGCGCCGTCCAGCCGCGCAAGGGCGACACGCTCGCCGGTGACCCCGGCGCGGTGTTGAGCGGAGCCGTCCGACTCAGCGGATGGCAGCGGGCGGGCAGCGCTTGGGTGGTGCGTGGTGCACTGCCGACGGCGTACCCACTCAAGGGTCAATGCGAGGACAACAAGACCAAGCCGTGCCAGCTCGGCGAGCAACTGTTCGTCGACGGCAAGTACCTGACCCGCGTGATGAGCCTGACCCAACTGAAGCCAGGCACCTTCTACGGCGACTACCGCACCAACAGCCTGTACGCGGCTGACGATCCCACCGGACGCGTCGTCGAGATGTCGCGCACCCAGACCGCGATCGACAAGTCCGCGGACGATGTCACGGTGACCGGTCTGACCATCGAGCACTTCGCCAGCCGCCCGCAGGCCGGTGCGCTGCAGGCCGGCCGTGGCTGGAAGGTGACCGCGAACGAGGTGCGCTGGAACCACGCGGTCGGAATCATGGTCATCGAGGGCGACAACGCCGAGGTCAGCCGGAACACCGTCGCGAACAACGGGCAGCTCGGCATCGGCCAGTACAAGTCGGCCGACGTCCGGATCACCGCGAACCTGGTGACCGGCAACAACACCGACGGCTTCTGGATCGCGGACTGGGAGTCCGGCGGGATCAAGTCCACCCGGTCGTCCGGCGAGGTGAGCGGCAACGACATCGTCGCGAACCGGGGTATCGGGATGTGGAGCGACATCGCGGAGTACGACCGGACGATCACCGGGAACCGGATCCGGGACAACGCGGCGGACGGCATCCGGTACGAGATCAGTTTCGCCGGCGTCATCGATCAGAACGTCGTCGAGCACAACGGGTACGGCACCGGTCGCGGCTCCGGCGGCTCGCTCTGGGACGGCGGCGGCATCAACGTCAACACGTCCTCCGACGTCCAGGTCCGCGGCAATCTGATCAAGAACAACCGCAACGCGCTGTCCATCCAGTCCCGGACCCGCGGCGACGGTCCGCGCGGTACGTACGTCCTGCGCAACGTCCTCGTCGAGGGCAACCTGGTCGTGATGAGCGACGCCACCTCGACGCTCGGGGTCGTCGAGAACAAGCGCTCCCCCGCGCAACCCGGCGCGATCACGTTCCGCCGGAACAGCTATCAGGTGGCCGGCGGCGAGGACCGCTTCGCGTACCACGGCAAGTCGATGACCTGGTCCGAATGGCAGCAGTCCGGCTTCGACCAGGACTCAGTGAGCAGCTAGCGAAAGTTCCTGGGTACGCCTTCGGTGCCGCAGCCGGTCGGCGTCGCAAATCGCAGCAGCCACCAACAGGTGCACGGTCATCGAGGACAGGTCGGAAAGTCCACTCTCGTTCAACGACGCCGCGGTGACATAGCCGAGCAGCAACGCACCACAAGCCCGGATGTACGGCGTGGGCGCCCGGAGCACCGAGATCCACGCGATGATCAGCGCGAACGCGACGATCGCGACGGCGAGCAGCCCGGTCTCCCAGTACAGACCCAGCCAGCTGTTGTCGATCGCCATCACGTCGATGTCGCCCTCACCACGGCGGAGCAGTACTCGCTTGTTGCCGAGGCCGTGGCCGATGATCGCGGTCTGGATCGACACCTTCTCGTCGAGGACCGCCTGCCAACTCGTCGTACGGCCGCTCAGTGAGCTGATCTGCCGCGTGCCCTGACCGCGCAGCAGCCAGTTGTGCAGCGACCCGATGGTCAGGAACGCGAGGCCGAGCAGCCCGGGAACCACGAGGCAGGCGATCCGGCCGAGCCAGGTCTTCCGGGTGATGATCAGGCCGATCACCAGACCGAAGGCGACGGCCGCGGCCGAGGTACGCGTGCGGCTGGCCGCGATCAGGACGCCGCCCAGCCCGATCAAGGCGAACGCGGGCAGGGCCGACAGCTTCCGGCAGACCAGCCCGATCAGCGCGAGCCCGAGCAGGATCGCGCCGACCTCACCGACGCGCGGCGGCAGCATCGGGATGATCACGCCCTGCAGGCGGGACCCGGTACCGAGCGAGCTCAGCGGCCGCCACGCCTGGGACGGCGAATAGGCGAGGCTCAGGATGACGGTTGCCCCGAGCAACAGGTGGGCCCACAGGTGAGCGCGGACCAGCCGCTCCGGAACCTGCACCAGCGGCCGCCAGAGCAGGAAGACGAACACCAGCCCGATCAGGAACCGCGCCAATCGGGTCAGGGGACCCATCGGTTCGGCGAGCAGGAACGCCGTCGCGCACGCGAACAGCACGTACATCACGTAGAGCCAGCTGGCCGGATTCACCCGGGTCCGGAAGCCAGGCTTGGTCGCCGCCAGTGCGACCAGGAAGACCGCGCCGAGCAACAGGCCCTTCGCCATGCTGTTCGTCGATCCGGTCGTCCCCTGCGGCGCCGCGACCCGCGACGACCACGGCTGGACGCCCAGCACGAACAGGCACCACAGCAGCAGCCAGAACCAGGCCGGCCGCTGGACCTCGCCGGCGACCGTCCCGGGCACCGGCGGATCGAGCCGGTTCCGCGAAACCGCCGACAGGCCCGACATCAGCGCATCGGTGAAGCCGCGTCCAGCGGCTTGTAGTTCAGCGGGATGCCGAGCGTCTCGTCCTGTGCCGAGGCACCGATCAGGACGACGCCCAGCACCGGAGCACCGGCGAACTGCAGCGCCCCGGTCAGCCGCGCGACATCCATCTCCTTGTCGAGACCGACCTGGACCACCAGCACCGACGCGTCCACGGCGGCGGCCAGCGGCGAGATCCCGTGCCGCCCGACCGAGGCGGGACCGTGGATCACCACGGAGTACCCCGGGGGCAGGTCGGCGACGATGCCGGGGACCAGCGACGGGCCGACGGCCTCGGCAGTCTCCTCGTGGTTGAGGCCGGGCGGCAGCACGTACAGATCCGCGACGGTGCCCGGGCGGAACAGCTTCCGGGCCCGGATCGCGCGGGTGGCCGCGGGCTCCATCACCAGGTCGGTCAGTCCCTCGTGACCGGTGAGGTGTGGGAGCACCGGCGTACCTTCGATGTCGGCCAGGACCAGCAGCGTCTCGCGGCCGTCCCGGGCGTTCGCCTCGGCCATCGCCAGCGCGATGCCGGCCGAGTTGGGTGTCGGGGACGCGGACACCACGAGCAGGGCGCCCGGGCCACCGGCGGCGAACGCGCGCGGGTTCAGCTCGCGGCGCGCCAGCGCACCACTCGCCTCGGCCCCCAGCGCCGTGATCTCGTACTGCGGGAGCTCGGGAGCCGACCGCTGCCAGAACCGGCGCCGATGTCCCTCGGACGCCGCCATCACCGGCGCGCTCGCCGCGCGGGCCGCCTGGTCGCGGGTCAGGATGTACGGCGTCAGGTGCGACCGCAGCAGCGCCAGACCGAAGCCGAGCACCAGGCCGAGGATGCCGCCGACCAGGATGTCGCGGGCAACGATCGGCGAGGAGCTGGCGGTGTCGGTCGTCGCCGGCGTCACCAGTTGGCTCCCGGCGCCGACGGTCGACAGCGCCTTCAGCATCGCGGCCGCGTCGTCGGCGGCCTGCCGAGCCTCGGTGGCCAGCCCTACCCGCTGGTCACGCAGCGCGGCGGCGGTCTGGTTGTCGCCGCGGCCGACCGCCTCGTCGATCTGGCTGACCAGGCTCCGGGACTGCGTCTGCGCCGTCTTCGAACGGGCCTGCGCCTGCTCGGCCAGGTTGGTGAGCAGCGCCTTCGCCTCGGCGTTGCGCTGGTTGAGGTAGATGGTCGCGATCGCGTTCGCCCGGTCGACGGCCTTCTGCGCGGTCGGGCCGTCGGTGGTGACGAGGTACGCGTTGTCGGTGACGGCCTTCACCCGGGTCACCGCGGCCAGGTCCTGGATGGTCTGGTCGTCGTTCGGCATCCCGAGCGTCTTCACCACGGCGGCGAGCAGCGTCGGGCTGGCCATCACCCGGGCCTGCGTCTCGGCCGGCAGGTCCATCCCGAGCGGGCCGGTCTTGTCCGCGCCGCTGCTGGACAGCTTCCCGACCAGCGCGGGCGGCACCGCGGGGCCGATCACCAGCTGACTCGAGGCGGTCCACCGGGTGGTCTGCGACAGCGCGAACACCGAGGCGCCGAGCAGTCCGAGCAGGATGCAGCCCATGATCAGCCACTTCTGCCGCAGCAGGGACTGAGCGGTCTCCCGCCAGACCACAGTGCCCGGTTCCATGCAGTACCTCACTACTCCCTCGGCGCCAGCGACTCAGGATATCCACAACCCCGGACCGACCACTCACAGGATCTCGCTCCGTGCCCTACTCTCTTCTCCGGGGGATTTCTCGGGGCTTCGTGAGGTTCAAGTTGTACGGCGCGGTGCGCGCCGCCCATGTCCAAGGGGGGACATCGCTACATGACGAAGACACGCCTGTCCGCACGCCTGTCCGCACGCCTGTTCGCGCGACTGGGGATTGCGGGCTCGCTACTCGCCGGCGCGCTGGTCGTGACGCTGGCACCGGCGGCGCAGAGCGTCGAGGCCTCGCTCTCCGCGGCCGCCGGCTCGAGCTGGCAGACCAACTCGAGCGTCCAGGGCATCGCGGTCGCCGACGGTACGGCGTACGCCGGGGGCCGGTTCACCAGCGTCAGGCCACCGGGCGTCGCAGCCGGGACCGGTGAGGTCGGCCAGGCGTACCTGGCCGCCTTCGACGCGAGCACCGGCGCTCTGGTCACCACGTTCAACCCGGTGCTGAACGGTCAGGTTTACGCGGTCGCCGCCTCCGCGGACGGCTCCCGGATCTTCGTCGGCGGTGACTTCACGACCGTCAACGGCCAGACCCGCAACCGGATCGCCGCCTTCGACACCGCCACCGGCGCGCTCGTCGCGAACTGGAAGCCCTCGGTCTCCTACCGCGTCAAGACCATCGCCGTCTCCGGTACGACGGTCTACTTCGGCGGCTCGTTCGGCCTGGTGAACAACCTGACCCGCGACCGGCTCGCCGCGGTCACCACCGACACCGGCGCCCTGTTGCCCTGGGCCCCGTCGGTGAACGGGGACGTGTACGCGGTCGACGCTGCCGACGACGCCTCCAAGGTGTACGCCGGTGGTCAGTTCAGCACCGTCAACGGCACCAACCAGAACACCGTGTCCAGCCTCGACCCGGTGACCGGGGCCGTCCTCCCGTTCCCGGGCGCCTCCGCCGTACCGCCGCCGAACGGGTCCTGCACGACGCGGGTGAAGACGATCGACGCCAGCGGCGACACCGTGTACTTCGGCAACGGTGGTGACGGCGGCGGGTGCTTCGACGGCACCTGGGCGGCCGACATCGCGACCAACACGCTGAAGTGGAAGAACCAGTGCCTCGGCGCGACCGAGGCGGTCAAGGTCGTGAACGGCTGGCTCTACAAGGGCTCGCACGCCCACGACTGCGCGAACCAGGGCGCCGGCGGATTCCCGCAGGGCTTCGGCTACCGCTTCCTGCTGTCCGAGAAGATCAGCGACGGCACGCTCGGCCCGTGGTTCCCGAACACCGACGCCGACCCGAACAGCGTCACCAACGTCGGACCGCTGGCGTTCGCGACCGGCGGCAACGACCTGTGGGTCGGCGGCGACTTCCTGAACGTGAACGGCACCGGCCAGCAGGGCCTGACCCACTTCACCAACGCCACTCCAGGTGCGGCCCCGGCCAAGCCGGCCAAGCTGCTGCCGTACAGCGTCCAGCCCGGCGTCGTCCAGATCCACTTCCCGACCGTGGTCGACAACGACGACAGCACGCTGACGTACCGGCTACTCAAGGGCTTCAGCAACACCACCATCGCGACCTGGACCGCCAAGTCGACGCCGTGGGACCGGCCCTGGCTGCACTACACCGACACCGACGTGACGCCGGGCGAGGTGACGAACTACCGCGTCGAGGTCACCGACGGCAGTACGACGATCCGCGGCAACTACTCGGACCCGCTCACGGTCGCCTCGGCCGCGTCGACGGCGTACGACCAGCTCGTGAACTCCGACGGTCCGCAGGCGTACTGGCGGCTCAGTGAGGCAGTCGGTACGACGACCTCGGTCGACTCGTCCGGGCAGAGCAACAACGGGACCTTCACCGGCGTGACGCTGGGTGCTGCCGGTGCGATCGCCGGCAACAGCTCGATGACGATCAGCTCGTCCAGCGGGCGGATGGTGGGCGAGAAGGCGTACAGCATGCCGCAGCAGTTCACCGTCGAGGCCTGGGTCAAGCAGAGCGGCTTCAACCGCGGCGGCCGGATCATCGGCTTCGGCAACTCGAAGACCACCAACAGCGGCGGTGGCGGTGACCGGATGCTCTACATGCGCACGAACGGCTCGATCGTCTTCGGCGTGAACGACGGCTCGCAGCGCACCCTGACCAGTCCGTCCGGCAAGAACGACGGCCAGTGGCACCACGTGGCCGGCACCTACGACAACGGCACGATGAAGCTGTACGTCGACGGCGTGCTCTCGGGCAGCGCCCTCGTGGGTCCGGCGTCGGTGTACTACGGCTGGTGGCGCGTCGGCTACGACCTGACGAACTCGTGGCCCGGCGGCGGAGCCACCCAGACCGGGATGGGCATCGACGAGGCTGCGGTTTACCCGTACGCACTCACCCCGGTGCAGGTCCAGTCTCACTACGCGGCCAAGTGAAAAGCCGTCTCTCTGGGAGTTCTGGCACAAAGTCATAACGCGGTCCGGAGGCCCGCTTCCAGTGGGCCTCCTGCACCGGTATCGTCCGCCGCTGGTGCGTGATGAGGCACGCGCTGTTGGACCCCGCCTGTCGAAGGACACAAATGAAGAAGTTAGTGCTGGCCCTTGTCACCGGCGCGGCCGTCCTGGCCGCGGCGTTGATTCCGTCGGGACCGCCTGTGCAGGCGGCGACACCGGGCTTCGCCTCCGCCGTATCCGCCATCAAGCAGACGTCGTGGCAGACCAACAACAGCGTGAACGCGCTGGCCATCGCGGGTAACACCGTGTACGCCGGCGGTCTGTTCACCAGACTCCGCCAGCCGGGCAAGTTGTCGGGCCAGGCGCCGGAGACGCTGCGCAGCTACGTCGCGGCCTTCGACCGCACCACCGGCGCTCCGACCTCGTTCGCGCCGACCGTGAACGGTCCGGTGTACGCGATCGCCACCAGCCCGGACGGGAAGTGGGTGGTGATCGGCGGTGACTTCACCGTGGTGAACGGCGTCCGGCGCAGCAAGATCGCGATGTTCAGCACCGCCACCGGCAAGCTGGTGGCGGCCTGGGACCCGGTGGTCGCGGCCCGCGTCAAGGCGCTCGCGATCTCCGGCAGCACCGTGTACATCGGCGGCGCCTTCGGCAAGATCGACGGCGCGGTCCGCAACCGGCTCGGCGCGGTCCGGCTGCTCCAGGGCGACCTGCTGCCGTGGAACCCGAACGCCAACTCCGACGTGTACGCCGTGGACGTCGCCGACAACGGCAGCCGGGTCTTCGTCGGCGGTCCGTTCAGCACCATCGGCGGCAAGGACCACTACTCGCTGGCGATGCTGAACACCACCACCGGCGCGGCCTACGACTTCCCGGCCGCCGCCTCGATCCCGAAGCCGACCGCGACCTGCACCACCCGCGTGAAGGACATCGACACGCTCGGCGACAAGGTGTTCGTGTCCAACGGCGGTGACGGTTCCGGCTGCTACGACGGCGTACTGGCGGCGCAGGTGTCGACCGGCAAGCTGCTGTGGAAGAACACCTGCCTGGGCGCCACCGAGGCGATCAAGGCGATCGGCAACTGGCTCTACAAGGGCTCGCACGCGCACAACTGCAGCTCGTCCCCGAACGGTTTCCCGGACGGCACCGGCACGCATTACCTGCTGGTGGAGAGCGCGATCAACGGCAACCTCGGACCGTGGTTCCCGAACACCGACGCGAACCCGAAGAGCACCACGAAGGTCGGTCCGCTGGCAATGGCCGGTACCGACTCCGACCTGTGGGTCGGCGGTGACTTCCTGAACGTCAACGGCAAGCCCCAGGTGGGGATCGCCCGGTTCACGAACGCCGCGGGTGGTGCGGCGCCCGCCGTACCGAAGGCTCCGACGCTCGTCGCGACCTCGGCCGGTCGGGTGTACGTGAGCTACAACGACGTGTACGACCTGGACAACCTGTCGCTGACCTACAACGTGTTCCGCGGGTCGCTGAACGTCGGGTCGGCCGTCAACGTGTCGTACTTCTGGCAGGCGCGGAAGACCTACCAGGTGATGGACCGCGGCCTGGCCCGTGGCTCGACATACACGTACCACGTCGAGGTGCACGACGGCCGCAACATCATCAAGAGCGCCAATGCGAGCGTGAAGATCCCCTAAGCCGCGGCAGCGGCGCGGCGATGGGCGGCGATGGCCCGGTGGGCTTCGTTCCACCACAGGAGCAGAGTGGCGAACGACGCTCCGGCCAGCCCCCACGCCGCGCCCTTCGGGCCCCAGAGGAAGGCGCCGCCGATCCCGCAGGTGATCAGGACGGCGGATGAGATCAGCCGGACGCGCAGACCGCGGGTCGCGGCGGTGAGGGCGCGCAGGATCGCGAACGCACCCGCGTTCGAGGCGCCCAAGGCCTGCAACAGGATGACCGGGATCAGCACAGTGTGCGCCTGCGCCCAGACGCCCGGGCCGAGCAGTTCCCGGCCCACAACGGCAGGTAGCAACAGGAAGATCGCGCCCCACGCCAGCGCGCCGGCTCCGACGCCGAACGAAATGGCGAGACCCACGAGCCACAGCCGCCGGTACGAATGCTTCAGCGCCCGGGCGGCTTCGGGGACCGAGATCATCCGGATCCCCTGGTTCAGCACGTTCACCGGGCCGAGCAGCACCTGGGCGCCGCGGATCCCCGCGGTCGCCACCAGGCCGGCGGCCGCGGTGATGCCGAGCATGTAGACCTGGATGGTGCCGGAGACCGCGAGCATCTCCCCCACGTACTTCGGGCTCAGGTCCCAGTTCCGCCGTACCCATTCGCGGATCAGCTGGCGGCGGGGCGCCACGCCGGCCTGGAACCGGCCCGCGATCGCGGCGATCACCGCGCCCAGTCCCCACCCGAACGTGAGGCTGAACGCGGACGTCGTACCGGTGAGGTAAAGGCCGCCGAAGATCGCCAGCATCGCGAGCAACCAGATCAGGTCGTTGACGAAGGCCTTCGTTCCCTCACCGACGACGAAGAACGCCCAGCGCCAGGCGTCCTGCAGCAACAGTCCCGGCATCGTCACCGCGAACGCGATCAGCACTCCGCGCGACGGGACGCCGGGGAAGGCCGCGATCGCCAGGCCAACCAGCATCGCGAGCAGACCGCACAGCAACGCGGTCGCCGTACTCGCCCGGACCGCGCGCTGCCAGTCCGGCGTGCGATCACCGGAGTGCCGTACGGCGAGCGGCTCGGTGGAGACCGCCCGCGACACGTTCAGGGCGATCGTGTAGCCGCCGAAGGCCAGCGCGTAGACGCCGAAGTCGGCGACCGTACTGGACCGCGCGACGACGACGCCGACCGCGAGATTGCTGAGACTCGACAGCGCCTGATCGGCCAAACCCCAGCCCGCGCGACCGGCCGGACCGGCCAGCCGACGTAATTTCGGCCGCCGGAATCTCACCGGCTCACTCTAGAGTGGTCGCGGCGGGTGCCGGAAAATGCCCACCAGGAAACGCGGGATCCCGAGCAGGTAGCGCCGCCAGAGCCGCTTCGGCTCCTTGTACAGCCGGTAGCTCCACTCCAGCCCGGAACGCTGCATCCACAGCGGCGCGCGGTCCAGCCGGCCGGTGTGGAAGTCGAACGCGGCGCCGACGCCGACCAGGATCGTCGCGTTCAGCCGGTCGCGGTGCTCGGCCATCCAGCGCTCCTGCTTCGGCGCGCCGAGCCCGACCCAGATGATGTCCGGCCGGGCCTCGTTCATCCGGGCCACCGTCTCGGCGTCCTCGGCGTCTGTCAGCTCCCGGTACGGCGGGCACTCGACACCCACGACCTTCAACGCCGGGTGCCGCTCCTGGAACCGCTCGCGGAGCTCCTCGGCCACCCCGTCGGCGCCGCCGTAGAAGTACTGCGTCCAGCCGTTCTCCGCCGACTCGGCCAGCACCCGCTCGAGCAGGTCGGGTCCGGCGACCCGGTCCATCTGCTCGAACCCGGCCTTCTTCCCGGCCCACACCAAGGGCATCCCGTCCGGCACCGTCAGCCCGGACGTGTTGTAGACCTCGGTCAGCCGCTCGTCGGCGCGGGCGTGCAGCAGCGCGTTCATGTCCGACACGCAGACCAGCTGCTGCTCGTCCTGCTCGATCCACCGGGCGAACGTCGCCACGGTCGCGTCCAGATTCGTCACGCTGACATGAATTCCGAGTACATCGACTCGCTGATCCGTCGTCCAGGCAGTGGTCCGGGCCTGAGTGTCGGTCATCAATCCTCCGTTTCGGTGCGCAGCGCGGCGAGGTCGGCGTCGACCATGATCCGAACCAGTTCGGGCACGTGCACCTGCGCCTTCCAGCCGAGGTCGACGGCCGCCTTGGTCGCGTCGCCGATCAGCGAGTCGACCTCGGTCGGACGCTCGTAGCGCTGGTCGTAGTCGACGTACTGCTCCCAGTCCAGGCCCACATGTGCGAAGGCCAGTGCGACGAAGTCACGGACCGAGTACGACGTACCGGTCGCGATCACGTAGTCGGCGGGGGTGTCGTGCTGCAGCATTCGCCACATGCCCTCGACGTACTCCGGCGCGTAGCCCCAGTCGCGGCAGGCGTCCAGGTTTCCCAGGTACAAGCGGTCCTGGCGACCGGTCTTGATCGCGGCGACCGCGCGGGTGATCTTCCGCGTCACGAACGTCTCACCGCGCCGCGGGGACTCGTGGTTGAACAGGATGCCGTTCACCGCGAACATGTCGTACGCCTCGCGGTAGTTCCGCGTCATCCAGTAGCCGTAGAGCTTCGCGGCTCCGTACGGCGAGCGCGGGTAGAACGGGGTGTCCTCGTTCTGCGGTGGTGGGGTCGCGCCGAACATCTCCGACGAGGACGCCTGGTAGAAGCGGCAGTCCAGCCCGATCATCCGGATCGCCTCGAGCAACCGCGTCGTACCCATGCCGGTGGTGTCACCGGTGTACTCCGGCTCGTCGAAGCTGACCCGGACGTGACTCTGCGCGGCCAGGTGGTAGACCTCGGCGGGCTGGATCGACGCCAGCAGCGTGACGAGTCGCGAGCCGTCGGTCAGGTCGCCGTAGTGCAGGAACAGCCGCTTGTCCTGCGCGTGCGGGTCCTCGTACAGATGGTCGATCCGCTTGGTGTTGAAGGTGCTGGCGCGGCGGATCAGGCCGTGCACCTCGTAGCCCTTGGACAGCAGCAGCTCGGCCAGGTACGACCCGTCCTGCCCGGTGATCCCGGTGACGAACGCCTTCTTCACGCGACATTCTCCTGGTACCAGGCGTAGGTGGCGGCCACGCCGTCTTCGAGGGAGATCGACGGCTTCCAGCCCAGCGACTGCAGCCGGCTCACGTCGAGCAGCTTGCGCGGGGTGCCGTCCGGCTTCGACAGATCGTTGCTCAGGGCACCGGTGTAGCCGACGGTACGGGCGACCAGCTCGGCCAGTTCCCGGATCGTCACGTCCGCGCCGACACCGACGTTGATCGGCTCGGGAGCGTCGTAGTACTCGAGCAGGTGCAAGCTGGCGTCCGCGAGGTCGTCGACGTGCAGGAACTCGCGCCGCGGCGTACCGCTCCCCCACAGCACGACCTCGTCCGCACCGGTCGCCTTGGCCTCGTGGAAGCGGCGGATCATCGCCGGCAGCACGTGCGACGTGACCGGGTCGAAGTTGTCGTTCGGCCCGTAGAGGTTGGTCGGCATCGCCGAGATCCAGCGCAGCCCGTACTGCCGGCGGACCGCCTGGACCTGCATGATGCCGGCGATCTTCGCGATCGCGTACGCGTCATTGGTCGGCTCCAGCTCACCGGTCAGCAGGCTTGACTCGCGGATCGGCTGCTCGGCGTACTTCGGGTAGATGCACGACGACCCGAGGAACAGCAGCCGCGGCGTCCGGACCTCGAGCGCGGCGTCCATCAGGTTCACCTGGATCCGCAGGTTGTCGCTGAGGAACTCGGTCGGGTGGTCCCGGTTCGCCAGGATCCCGCCGACCCGCGCCGCGGCGTCGATCACGGTGACCGGGCGGTGCTCACGGAGGAACGCGAAGGTCGCCTCCCGGTCCCGCAGGTCGAGCTCACCGGACGAGGCGCCGATCAGGTGCGTGTACCCGGCAGCGTCCAGGCGACGCCAGATCGCCGAGCCGACGAGGCCGCGGTGGCCGGCGACGTACACCGGTGCATGAAGGTCGGGCTGGGTTGTCATCAGTACGCTCCCGCGCCGTAGATCACCGCGCGCACGGTCTTCCAGAGGATCAGCAGATCAAGGGTCATCGACCAGTTGTCGACGTACCGCAGGTCGAGCCGGACCGACTCGTCCCAGGACAGGTCACTGCGGCCGCTGACCTGCCACAGGCCGGTCATCCCGGGCTTCACCAGCATCCGGCGCGAGTCGTCGGCGGCGTACAGCGCGACCTCCTCGGCCAGCGGCGGGCGCGGACCGACCAGCGACATGTCGCCGCGCAGCACGTTGAACAGCTGCGGCAGCTCGTCGAGGGAGAACCGGCGGATCCACCGGCCGAGCGGCGTCATCCGCGGGTCGTTGCGCATCTTGAAGATCACGCCGTTGCCGTCGCTCAACGCATACAGATCGCTGAGCCGCTGCTCGGCGTCGGTGTACATACTGCGGATCTTCAGCATCGTGAACTCGACGCCCCCACGGCCGACGCGCTGCTGCCGGAACAGCACCGGACCGGGGCTGGAGACCTTCACCGCAAGGGCAAGCCCGATCAGCAGCGGGGCCAGCAGGGCAACGAAGCCGAGGGCAACGATCCGGTCGAAGACGGCCTTCATCAGGTGCGGGCCGCCGCTCACCGACGGCCGCTCCAGGTGCAGCAGCGACAGACCCGCGACCGGGCGGACGGAGATCCGCGGGCCGGCCACCTCGATGATGCCCGGTGAGACGATCAGCTCGATGCCGCGCTGCTCCAGCGCCCACGACAGTCGGCGAAGCAGATGGCCGGCCAGCTCCGGATCGGTCGCGATCGCGACCACCTCGACCGCGTGCCGGTCGGCCGCGGCCAGGATGTCCGACTCGTCGAGCTCCTCCGGCTGCAGCGGCCCGTCGCTGTCGGCGCGCGGACGGCACGTCGCGACCACCCGGAAGCCGTCGGTCGGACGGCTCTCCAGGTGCTCACACAAAGTTGCGGCCGGACCGCTACGTCCGACCACGAGAACCCTGTGCATACAGCGACCTCGGACCCGATGCCGGTGCAGGTCCTTCCGCAACGCGTACCGCAGCAACAGCGCGGACAGCACCAGCACGGGGATCGCCAGCACCACGAAGCCGCGGGCGATCTCGGTCTTGGTCACGTACGACGTCATCGCCACGGCGGCCGTCAGTCCGACCCCCGAACGCAACAGCGACCGGAACTCGTCCGGGCCGGTGCCGAAGTACCGCGAGTCGTAGCCCTTCGACAACGCCACCACGGCCACCCAGGCCGGCGGCAGCAGGCTGCTCACCACGAGATAGCTGGAGCCGACGTGGTACCCGAACCGGGTCAGCAGTGCGACCGACACCCCGAGCATCGCGGCCAGCAGGTCCCCGCCGACAGCGGCCCATCGGTACACCCCGACCCACCGCGGCTCGGTCCATCGGGACGGCAACGGAACGATCGCTGGAACCTCGTGCGGCACGACCCACAGCGGCCGCCGGCTGTCCACAGCGTCCGGCGCTTCTGCTCCGCTCACAGCGGTTTCCGTTCCCTCCTGCGACCGGACAGCCACGGACCGTGTCCATCGGAACCTGCAGTATGACCTGTTCACCCACGCTTCGGCGAGCAGTCACCGCAGATTACTACGCGTCCGGCGTCACTGCCCGACCGCCCGGCACCCTTTGGATAGAATTTGCGTGGGGTGGGGGGTGGATGAACACAGCCGGCGATCTTCCTGTGTGGGCAGGGTTTCGACCTGCCGTCGTGACCTCGGTCCGACGGTCGATGGTGCCCCTGATCGTGCTCGGACTCGTTCTGGTAACTGTTCCCGCGCTGGTCTACGCCGGCAGCACTCGACCGAGCCGGATCGACGGCCGGCTGCAGTCCCTGGCCACCGACCGATCGCCGGCGGCACACCAGCTGGCGGTCGCCCTCGACTGGCTGGGTGAACCACGCGGCCGCATCCTGGTGATCCTGGCGGTCGCCGCCGTCTGCCTACTCGCCCGGCGACGCGCACTCGCCATCACAGCGGTGATCGCCTCGCTGGTGGTCGCTGTCTTGACGACTGGCCTGAAGTACATCGTCGATCGCCGCATCCATGACGGTTTCCTCTCCTACCCGAGCGGGCACGCCGCGGCCTTCGCGGCCATCGGTCTGGTACTCGGCCTGCTGCTCGCCGACCTGCTCCGGACAAGCCTGGCGCTCGGTACGGCCATCGTGCTGGCAGCCACTCTCGCCGCCGGAATCCTGATGGCCTGGTCGCAGGTCTCCCTGACAGCGCACTACCCCACCGACACCGTCGGCGGGGTAGGTTGCGCGCTGATCGTCGTACCGGCGATCGCCTTGCTGGTCGACCGATGGGCAGCCGGCGGGGCTGCCCGTCGGCCGTGACTCAGGCGAGGACCGCCGGGCTGTCGAATGCTGCGATGACCTCTTCGGGGACGTTCTTCAGGTCGCTGACCCGCAGGTAGTCGCCCATGGTCGTGCCGGTGCACTCCGAGTCGATGTTCGGAGCGGCCCGGCCGGCCAGTGCGTCACCAAGGTGCACCGTCCGAAGGTCGATGCTGAAGCGGGTCCGCCCCGACGCGTTCGGAACACTGGAGTGCAGCTGCGCGCCGGAGAACAGGATGACGCCGCCCGGCTTGCAGATCGGCCGGATCTGCGGCACCAGCTCGACTTCCTCCTCGGGCACCGGCTGCACCCGGGTGTCCTTGCCGATCTGGCTGGCCGCGATCTTCCGGCTGGTCGCGTTCCACTCCGCGTAGTTGTAGACCCGCGAACTGTTCCGGACCGGCGTCTGCCAGTACTTCGGGTGGAAGGCCAGCCCGTTCTCGTCGCTGATCGCGAAGATCGGCAGCCACCAGTTGAGCTGCACGTACGGCGCGGAGTACCAGGTGTCCCGATGCGGGTGGAACGCGAACGCGATCCCACTGGTCAGGTAGTCGTTCGACGTCGAGCTGCGCATCCGCGGCACGTCGAAGTACACCTCGTCCGGGTCGCAGCCGAAGTCGACGAGCATCTCCTGGATCAGCCGCTTCGACTCCGGGTGGTGGATGAACGCGGGCTTCAGCTCGGCGAGCAGTTTCGCGTAGTCCTCCACCGCCATGTCGAACTGCGCGGTCTCCGGGTCCAGCGGTGCGAATGCCTGGCGAGCCATCTCGCCGGCGAATTCGGTGAGTGCCACGGTAGACGGCCGTGGTGAGTAGACGAACAGATCGCCCTCGTAGAGCTTCTGTCGCCGTTCGTCGTCGCTGAAGTCGGCGTCGACATGGATGGAATGCATTTGACCCCCCTCACAGAAACCGGGGGGGGCGCGACCCGGCGGGGGGGGTGTGTGTCGCCGAGGGGGGGGGGGCCGCGGGGGGGGGGCCCCCCCCCCCCCCCCCCGACCGAGAGGAGGCTGAGCCCCCACAGCGC
>NZ_JBSHBJ010000033.1:61681-90199 GCF_053611945.1 Kribbella sp. NPDC054772
GGTGTTCGGTGATGTCGGCGTCTAATGGGTTGGATTGATTTTGACCCCCCACACACACCGGGGGACTCACGTCCCCGGTTCTCTTGGATCTTTCCGCCTCGGTCGGTACCTCGGCGGGCGTGGCCCCCCCGGCCACGACGTCTCAGATGTAGCGGCGGAACACCGGCTTGACGGGACGGCCGCCCAGCCACGGTGTCGGACCGCCCGCGTCGAGCGCCTGGCGGTAGACGGCGCACGCCCCGGCGACGACGTCGACAGTCCTGTTGATGTCCTCGTCGGTCAGCGCGCTACTGACCACGAAGGACGGACCGATGACCCCGCCGAGAATCAACTCGCGAAGGAACAGCGTCCGGTACGGCTGCGACGGCTGGAGCTGCTCGTCGAGCGTGGCGAAGACCAGGTTGCTCGCCCGGCCACGGACGAGAACGTGGTCCTGAACGCCCGCCGCCACGGCCACCTCGCGCACGCCCTTGGCCAGTCGCTCGCCGCGCTCGTGCAGCCGCGCCGAGATGTCCTCCTCGGCGTAGACGTCGAGCACCGCGATCGCCGCCGCGAGGGCATGAGTCTCGGCGCCGTGCGTCGTGGACAGCAGGAACACTCGTTCGTTGCCGTCCCGCAGGCCGCCGCGTTCCATGTACTCGCGCTTGCCGGCCAGGGCCGACACCGAGAAGCCGTTGCCGAGCGCCTTGCCGAAGGTGGAGAGGTCGGGCGCCACGCCGTACAGGCCCTGGGCGCCGGCGGCGGAGAAGCGGAAGCCGGTGATCATCTCGTCGAAGATCAGCAGCGCGCCGTACCGGTGGGCCAGGTCGCGCAGGCCCTCGAGGTACCCGGCCGGCGGGTCGTGCTGGGTCGCGGCCTCGAGGATCAGGCAGGCGATCTGGCCCTCGTTCCGGACCAGCAGTTCCTCGGTCGCGGCGAGATCGCCGTACGGGAAGCCGACGGTGAGCCCGCCGATCTCCTCGGGGATGCCGGCGTTCATCGCGGTGCGGGCGATGAACCAGTCGTCGATCGAGAAGAACGCGTGGTCGGAGCACAACGCGATCAGCGGGCGGCCGGTGACCGCGCGGGCCAGCTTGACCGCGGCGGTGGTGGCGTCCGAACCGTTCTTCGCGAACTTCACCATCTCGGCGGTCGGCACCGCGGCGAGGAACCGCTCGGCCGCCTCCAGTTCGACGATGCTCGGGCGGACGAAGTTGTTGCCCCGGTCGATCTCCCGCCGGACCGCCTCGACCACCTTCGGGTGCCGGTGGCCGAGACTGACCGCGCGCAGACCGGAGCCGTACTCGATGTACTCGTTGCCGTCCACGTCCCAGACGTGCGCGCCGTCGCCGTGCGAGATCACCGGCGCCATCTCGTACGGGTACTGGTCCTCGCCCTTGGCGTAGGTGTGCGCGCCGCCCGGGATCAGGTCGTGCAGCCGCTTGTTCGCCTCGGTGGACCGGGTGAACGACTTCGTGAACGGCTTGGTGAATGCCTTGGTCATGTCAGCCTCGCAGTCGCCAGCGCGAGTGATGGAGCGGCCTTGTCACGCTCGGACATCAGCGTGACGGGCAACGGCCACGGGATGTCCAGGTCCGGGTCGTCGTACCGGATCGACACGTCCTCGGACGGGTCGTGGGCACGGTCGATCCGGTAGGACACGTCCGCCGGTTCGGTGAGCGCCTGGAACCCGTGCGCGCAGCCGGCCGGCACGTAGACGGTGACCTGGTTGTCGCCGGTCAGGTCGAAGACCTCCCGGTTGCGGTACGTCGGTGACTCCGGGCGCAGATCGATCACGACATCGAACACCGCGCCGTACGAGCACCGCACCAGCTTGGCCTCGCCCGCGCCGGCGCGGATGTGCATCCCGCGCACCACGCCGCGCCGCGAGCGGGAGATGCTGTCCTGCACGAACGCGTCCGGGTCCAGCCCGGCGGCCAGAACGATGTCCCGGTCGAACGTGCGCGAGAAGAACCCGCGCTCGTCGCGGTGCGGCGCCGGCCTGAACAGCAGCGCCCCCGCGATCCTCGGTACGTCGATGACGTCCATCTACTCCCCCCGTTCGGTGCTGACCGCGACGCGCGACGCCTCCCCGAACAACGCCGCGGAGAGGACGTCGTACTGCGCCTCGAGTGCCGCGACGTACTCGGCGTTCCGGGCCTGCATCGCCGGGACGACGCTCGCCGTCCGGGACTCGAGCGCACGGAACTGGTCGATCAGCCTGGCCACGTCGAGACCCTGGATCGGCTGCCGGAACTCAGCGAGCCGCATGTCCTCCATCAACGAGTCGCTCTTGATCCCGTAGCTGATCGAGATCGTCGGCTTCGACAGCATCAACGCCGACACCACGTTGTGGTACCGCGACGCCACGACGATGTCGACGCCGGCCAGTTGCTCCAGCAGTCCGCCGAGCGTCTCGGCCGGCTCGTTGAAGAACCGTTCGTCGACCAGCTCGGGCCGGCTCTTGCGCAGGTCGTCGTACACGGCGTCGACGACTGCCTGGTCGCTCGGATCCCCGGTGACGAGGCGGATCCGGTACCCCGCGTCGACGAGCCAGCGGGCGAATTCGATGATCTTGGCGGTGTACGTCGCGTAGATGTCGTCGGCCCGGTCCCGATCGGCGTTGGTGCCGCGGTACGCCATCACGCCCAGACCGACGGTGCGCGGCGACGCCTGCTGAGATTCCGGGTCAGACTCCGGCACCGGTGGTCTCGGCAGCGCGAACGCGAGGTCCGGGTAGACCTGGTCCCGGCTGGTGTCCAGACCCATCGCCCGCATCGCGTCCCGCGAGTACTCGTCCCGGTACGAGCGGTACGACGCCAGTCGCGCCGCCGAGGTGTACAGCCAGCTCAGCGACCGCTCCCGCGCGACGTTCGCGCCGACGTTGACGAACGCGGTCCGTACCCCGGCCAGGCGGGCACACAGCACCATCAGGAACAACGCGTACGGCCAGCCCCACGGGCGGACCTCCATCGTGGTCTCGAGGACCCCCATGCCGGGCACGATGATCACGTCGTACTTGCGGACCAGGCGCGGCATCCGGCCGAGGTCGGCCACCTTGCCGAAGGTCTTCCGGACCACCGTCTCGATCCGGGACCGGCCCGGGCCGTGCTCCTGGAACCAGGTGATCGCGGCCGACGGGATGCCGTACTGGCGCTCGATCTCCTCCGGACCGGCGCAGATGCAGCTGATCCCTGCTTCCGGGTGCCGGCTGCGGACGTAGGCCAGCATCGCGTCGAAGGATCCGTGGTTGCCGAGGTTCCCGGAGCCCAAGAGACCGAAGAACGCCACCCGCGGTGACGCACCTGAGACGCTCATTCGTGCGAGACCTCCTGCTGCCGAACCACACCTGAACTGTCCGGGATCCTGGTCGGCGGCGTGGCCGGCAAGCTGTCCTCGATCCGGCCGCTGGACCGGCGGACCGCACGACTGGCCATCCAGCGCGCCAGGTGGCCGTAGCACTCCCGGCGGTCCGACGACGAGAGCGGAGCCCGGCGGATGCCGCCGACGAAACCGTTCACGTACTCGGTGACCAGCCGGACCGTCGGATGCTTCAGTCGGCTCGCCCGGCGCGGCTCCATGTTCGCGGACCGGGAACGGATCGTCGGCTTCGCCCGCTCGGCGCGGTCCGGGTGGTCGCGGCGGAAGAACAGCAGCTCGGGCACTTGGTGGAACCGTCCGTACAGCGCCAGCTCGGCCATGATCGTGCGGTCCGAGTGGTGGTAGCTGCCGTTCAGCGGCGTGCGGCGCAGGATGTCCGACCGCATCACGCCGTAGAAGTCGTCACCGCCGACGTCGAACAGCAGGCTGCGGAACCGGTCCGGTGCGTGCGGGTTCGCGGTGTCGAGCGGGTAGTCGACCTCGAGCACGATGTCGCCGTTGCCGTCGATGATCGCCTGGTAGGCGTGCGCGAGGACCAGGTACGGGTCCGCGTCGAGCGCCTCGATGCAGCGTCCCAACAGTTCCTTGCCGTACAGGTCGTCGTACGACGCCCACTTGAACAGCTCGGTGTCGGAGTGCTCGAAACACCAGTTGTGGTTCGGGGTGGCGCCGATGTTCACCGGCTGGCGGAAGTACTCGATCCGCGGGTCGGTGCGCTGGTACTCCCGGCAGATCTCTTCCGTGGCGTCGGTCGAGGCGTTGTCGGAGATGATCAGCCGGTAGTCGCCGTAGCTCTGCCCCAGCAAGGCGTCCAGGGACTCCGCGAGGTACTTCTCGCCGTTGTACACCGGGAGTCCGACGGTCAGCCGCGGTCCAGCGTTCATGTGCTCCTCATTTCCGGCATCTCCTGCACCGTGTCGAGCTCTGCTTCCAGATGTTTGCGCTCGCGGATCCCGACGCGCAGCGTGAACCACCAGACGAACGAGGCCAAGAACGTCGCACACGCGGCGCCCCAGGCCGATCCGAGCGCTCCGCCGATGGCCCCGCCGGTGACGCCGAGGACCAGGTAGAACGAGGACGCGCACAGTTGCGCCTTCAGGCTGCGCCGCGCGATCCCGAGCGCCCGCAGCCCCGCCGCCGCGCCGGTGTTGAACCCGGCCCAGGCCACCGACAGGGTGGCCGGCAGCACCAGCGCGGACGCGGTCAGCCAGACCTCGCCGAGCAGCGCGTGCCCCCACTTGTCCGGCAGCACGAACAACAGCAGCAGACCCCACGCCAGCGCGGCGACCGCCTGCGCCCCACCGAGCAGCAGGCAGAAGATCGGCAACGCCCGCACCGAGCGCCGCAGTACCCGGGCCGCTTCCGGTACGGCGACCAGGCCGACGCCGGACAGCACGATGAAGAACGGACCGAGCAGCATCTCGGCGCCGCGCACCGTACCGACGGCGGCGACACCGGCGAACGCGCCGAGACCGTACATCCGCAGCTGGTACGCGCCGCTCAGCGTCACGTTCTCGGTCAGGTACCGCAGACTGAGATCGTGATGGTCACGCAGCCAGTGGATCGCTTGCGTCACCCGCGGCAGGACGCCGGCCTGGAACCCGCTGACCAGCGCGGCGAAGACCCCCGCGCCACCCCAGGCCAGCACGAACCTGCTCACGCTCGGATCGCGCGCAGCGAGGTACAGCAACGGAACCAGCGCTGCTGCCCAGGTGATGTCACTGACGAAGGCCTTGCCGCCCTGGCCGGAGGCGAAGAACGCGAACCGCCAGCTGTCCTGCAGCATCAGGCCCGGCAATACGACGCCCAGGGCAACGAACGCGGATCCGGTCCCACCGCCGAGCGCCAGTCCGACGATCGCACAGATCACCCCGGTCAGTACGCCGACCACGATCGCCATCCCGGACGACTTCGCGACCGCGGTCCGCCAGGCCGGGCGCTCGACACCGCTGAAGCGCACCGCGAGCGGATCGGTCGCGAGGCCCCGCGAGATGTTGACCACGACGCCGTACGTCACCCAGGCCAGGCTGAACGCGCCGAACTCCAGCGCGCCGAGCGACCGGGCGACCACGCTGCCCACGACGAAGCTGACCAGGCTGGTCACGGCCTGGTCGGCCAGTCCCCAGGTGAGCCGTCGGAGGACACCACGCATGGTCAGGACCTCGATTCACTCACAGCGGGGAGTTCCTGGAGCTTCCAGAGCCCGAGCCGGCTCGGGTCGACGTCACCGCCGTCGGCGAAGGACTCCACCGGCTCCGGGAAGTCGAAGGGTGGCAGGCGGAGGTTCAGCCGCCGCCAGTTCCGCCCGGTGAACTGGTTCCGGTTGTGCTGGATCTCCGGATAGGTGTTGACCAGCAGCCAGTTCGCACCGGTGGCGCGGAAGTTCTCCAGCATTCGCGCCGCGTCCTCGAAGGAGACGTGCACGAGACAGTCCCGGCACAAGACCACGTCCGCCCGCGGCAGCTCAGCACGCGTCAGGTCGGCGACCTGGAACTGCCGGCGCCGGTCGCCGAACTGCCGCTCGTTCCCGGCGATCACGCTCGGCACGATGTCAACGCCGTAGTACTTCCGGACCGGGAGCTCGATCCGCCGCATCCAGTTCAGGTCGCCACACGGTGCATCGAGCAACGAATCGGCGCGCAGGCGCTTCAGCAGGTCGGGCAACTTCTCCCGGATGTCGACGGTGGCGCGCAGCTCGGAACCGGTACCGGAGCCCGACTCGTCGCTGGCCCACCCGGCCGACTCGTACACCTGCGTGAACAACGCCTCGCGCGAGGTGACCCGCCACCTCAGTCGATGGGCCACCTGCACCTGCGCGATCGCGGTCCGTGCCTTGCCGGCCAGCGACGCCAGACGAGCCTTCATCATGCCTCCCGCCTTTCCCTCTCATGCGGTTCGGGGAGCGGGACGAGGTACGACGTACCCCAGCCGCCGTCGGATTCGAGTTGGGCGATCACCTCGTCGGCGATGTCCCAGGTGAGAACAAGAACGATGTCCGGTCGCGCCGCCTTCAGCTCCGCGATCGGACGGATCGGCACCATGCAGCCGCCGGGGATCCGGCGGCCGTGCTTGCCTGGGGCCATGTCGACGGTGAACGGCAGCAGGTCGGTCGTCACCTTGCTGAGGTCGAGGAGCACCGGCGCCTTCGACGGAGCGCCGTACCCGAGCACTGTCCGGCCGGCGGCCTTGTGACGGGCCAGCTCGTCGTGCAGCGCGCCGGCGGCATGCCACGCCGCTTCCTGCAGACTGCCGAGCTGTACCTCGTCAGCGATGCCTGCCGCATCCTCGTCCTCAAGCAGTACAGCGATCGACCCGTCCGGCTTCGCGTCCGCGGTGTGCCGGAGCATCACCATCAGACTGCCGCCGAACATGTCCACCTGCCTGACCGACTCGACGGCCAGGCCGTGCAGGGCGGCGACGTTCCGCAGCGCGCGCAGTGACACGTACGCCCAGTGGCCGTGCCGGATGGTGTCGAACTGGTTGCCCACGAACAGCGGCAGCAGGTGGTGGAACTCCATCACCAGCAGACCGCCCGGCGCGAGCCGCTCCGCGCGCAGCTTCAGGCTCTCGCCGTACTGCGGCTCGTGCACGATGCCGTGGACGTCGACGACCAGGTCGGCCTTCTCGTCCGCACCGGCAAGGCGGGCGCCGGCGGCGTACAAGTGGTCGAGCCAGGAACCGCCGTGCGGGCTGCCGAACTCGAACACCACACCGCCGTTCAGCTCCGGGTAGTCGGTGAGGATCTCCTTGACCGAGGTCTCCGCGTGCGCGCGGCTGGTCGCCGACTCCACGGCCAGCGGCTCCTCGGCCACCTGCGCCTCGACCGGACCGAGTTGGACCAGCGTGCAGTTCCGGCACAGCCACAGCTCCAGCGGCCAGCGCGGATCAGGGCCCGGTGCGTCTTTGTCCGGAAAGTAGTCGGCGCACGGCTGTGCCCCCAGATCCACCACGGGTACGACGTCCTCGCCGCCGCACCCACGACACGTAAAGACCACGGCCTCCCCCTCGCTCACCATGTCAACGTTGCTTTGGCTGTGATGAAAGCTTCGGCGTAACGGGCCCGGCACTCCATGCCGCGGATCCGGGCCAGTCCGGCGAACACCTCTTCGTCGAACCAGTCGTGCGGGACCTGGGACGGGTACGCCTTGTGCAGCAGGGCGATCTTGTCCCGCAACTGCTCCTCGGACAGTTCGACGTACAGCCACGGCCGGCTGACGTCGCCGTCCCACTTCGGGATCTCGTAGTGCAGGACCAGGTGGTCACGCCACACCGTCGGCGCCAGCTCGGCGATCAGCCGGTGGTCCTGGTGCGCGTCGGTGCGGCTCGGCGCCAGCACCAGGTCGGGCTGCCGGCCCCCGTCGGACAGCGCGCCGCGAGCCGTTGCCTCGAGCAACTCCTTGGTCTCGTTCCAGAACGCCGGCAGCCGACCGTCCGGCAGCTCGGCCGTCGTCACAGTCACGTCGCAGTCGGGCAGGAACAACTCCGCCGCGCGGCGCGCCTCCTCGTGGCGATGCGGCGTACCGGTCGCGATCACGAACTCGGCGGACAGCTCCGGCACCGACTCGGCCAGCTTCAGCAGCGTGCCGCCGCAGCCGATCTCGATGTCGTCCGGATGCGCGCCGACCGCCACCAGATGGACCGGCCCGTCGATCAGGCCGAGCTCGAACGGCAGCATCAGATCGCCACCACGATCGGGTCGGAGCTGGTACCCAAAGGTGCCTTGTCCAGCACCTTGCTCTGCTGGTCGCGGGCCTCGTGGCTCCACAACGCCCACGGCTTCTTCCCGGATCGGTACAGCTCCTCGAGCTGGCTGCGTTCCTTCAGCGTGTCCATCGGCGCCCAGAACCCGTGGTGCGGGATCGCCTCCAGCTTGCTCATCGCGGCCAGCCGCGGGAACGCGTCCCCGACCAGGTCCTCGTCCTCGTGCAGGACGTCGAAGATGTCCTTCTTGATCACGAAGTACCCGCCGTTGATCCACACGTTCAGGTCGGCCGCCGACCGCAGCCCGGTGATCCGCGAGTCGGTGCCGAACTCGACCACGTGGAACGACGCCTGCGGCGGGACCGCGAGCAGGCTGGCGGTGATGTCGCTGGTCATCACGTGGTCGACGATCTTGTCCATCGGCGCGTCGGTCAGTACGTCGCCGTAGTTCGCCAGGAACGCGTCGTCGTCCTCCAGATACGGGCGGATCCGGCGCAGCCGCTCACCGATGCTGGTGTCGATCCCGGTGTCGACGAAGGTGATCTTCCACTCGCTGATGTCGGAGTCGAGCAGCTCGATCCGCTGCCCGCCCTTCGTCATCACGAAGTCGTTGGAGACCGTCTCCTCGTAGCGCAGGAAGTACTCCTTCACCGCGGACCCGCCGAAGCCCAGACACAGAATGAACTCCGTGTGCCCGAAATGCGCGTAGTACCGCATCACGTGCCACAGGACCGGCCGGTCGCCGATCGTCATCATCGGTTTCGGCGCGGAGTCCACCCCGCTGCGCATCCGCAGCCCGAACCCCCCGCAGAAGATCACGACCTTCATCTTTGAGACCCCCTGGCCTGTCAGATCACTTCGAGCTTCGGGATGGGTACGACGAACTTCGCGCCCCACTCCCGTGCGTAGCCGAGCTGGTGGACGATCTCCGCGCGCAGGTTCCACGGCAGGATCACGATGTAGTCGGGGCGCGTCTCGGCCAGGCGCTCCGGGGCGAAGATCGGGATGTGCGTGCCGGGCAGGAACATCCCGTGCTTGTGCGGGCTGCGGTCCACCGTGTACGGCAGCAGGTCCTCGCGGATGCCGCAGTGGTTCAGCAGCGTGTTGCCCTTGCCGGGAGCGCCGTACCCGGCGACCGACTTGCCGTCACGGCGGGCCTGAACCAGGAACTCCAGCAGGTCCGACTTGATCGTGAAGACCTCGTCGGCGAATCCCAGATGGCCCTCGACTGTGTGCAGGCCGGCGTCCCGCTCGTCCTGCAGCACCTTGCCGACCAGCTCGGTCGGCTCGCCGGCCGTCTCGACCGGTGTGCTGAACAGGCGCAGCGATCCGCCGTGGCTGGCCAGCTCCTGGACGTCGACGACCTTCAGACCGGCCTTCTCGAGCGCGAGCGCCGCGGTCTTCAGCGTCAGGTACTGGTAGTGCTCGTGGTAGATCGTGTCGTACTGGCGACGCTCGATCAGCCGCAGCAGGTGCGGGAACTCCAGCGACACCAGACCGTCGTCCTTCACCAGCGCCCGCAGGCCCTTCGCGAAGTCGACGATGTCCGGAACGTGCGCGAACACGTTGTTGCCGACGACAAGGTCCGCCTTGCCGTGCCGGCTGGCGGCGTCCTTGCCGGTCTCCTCGCCGAGGAAGTAGCTCTCGGTCCGGATGCCCTTCTGGTTGGCGATCTCGGCGATGTTCCCGGCCGGCTCGATGCCGAGCACCGGGATGCCGAGCGCGGTCGCATGCTGCAGCAGGTAGCCGTCGTTGCTCGCGGCCTCGACGATCAGGCTCTCGGCGCCGAGATCGAGGCGTTCCTGCATGTCGACGACGAACCGGCGCGCGTGCTCCACCCAGCTGGTCGAGTACGACGAGAAGTACAGGTAGTCGCTGAACACGTCGTCCGCGGCGACGTACGCCGGGAGCTGGACCAGCAGGCAGTTGTCGCAGATCCGCACGTGCAGCGGGTAGAACGTCTCACCGCTGTCGAGCTGGTCCGCGCGCAGGTAGCTCTCGCACGGCGGCGACATGCCGAGGTCGACGAAGGTCTGGGTCAGCTCGGCGCCACAGATGCGGCAGGCCAGTGCGTCCGCCATCAGTTCATCTCCTTCGGACCCGGGAACTGCGCGTCGGTCTGGCGGCGCAGCTGGTCGTCGACCAGGCCCGCGCCGAGCAGTTGCTGGATCCGGCGCAGCCGCACGAACTGCGCGGAGTTGAAGTCGTCGAGCGTGAGGCCGTGCCGCCGGTAGGCGTCGTACAGCTCGTCGACGCCCTTGCGGACCGTCCACTGCAGCTTGAGGTCGGGGAACGTGTCGTTGAGCTTGCTGAAGTCGACCTTGTAGTTGCGCAGGTCCGGGCCGGCGCCGTCGGCGATCGACAGCGTCGAACCGGGCACCGCCTCGCGGACCATCTCGGCGATGTCGCGCACCTGGACCACGTCCTCGGAACGGCCGACGTTGAACGCCTCGTCGTGGATCACCTCGCGTGGCGAGGTGAGCACGGTCAGGAACGCGCGGCTGATGTCCTCGATGTGAACCAGCGGGCGCCACGGCGTACCGTCGCTCTCCAGCCGAACCTGGCCGGACGTCAGCGCGATCGCGGTCAGGTTGTTGACGACGATGTCGAGCCGCAGCCGGGTCGAGGCGCCGTACGCGGTCGCGTTCCGCAGGTACGTCGGGCTGAAGCTGTCGTCGGCGAGTTTCGAGAGCTCCTGCTCGGCGAGCGCCTTCGTCTCGCCGTACGGCGTCACCGGGAACATCTCGGCGTCCTCGCCGACCGCCTCCGACCCCGCCGCGCCGTACAGGCTGCAGGAGGACGCGAACAGGAACCGCTGCACGCCGGCGTCCTTCGCGGCGCGGGCGACGTTCAGGGTGCCTTCGAGGTTGACGGAGTACGTCGCCGCCTTGTCGAGGTTTCCCAGCGGGTCATTGGACAACGCCGCCAGACACACCACCGCGTCGTACCCGGACAGTTCCGCCGCGGTCACGTCCCGCATGTCCCGCGGCGCCCGCGAACCGATCGGCTCCGGCCCACCCAGCAGGTCGCACCCCTCGTACAGCCCCGTGTCCAGCCCGTCCACCTGATGCCCGGCACCCCGCAGGAACGGCACCATCACGGCCCCGATATATCCCCGATCCCCAGTGACCAGAACCCTCATCCGACATCCCCTCACCCCGGCACAGCCCCTGTCGCCCAATACAGATCACCGGGAACGACCCCTGATACAGCCAAATCAGGATTCAGTTGAGAGCCATACCAAAACGCTTCAGTCCGCCCACGCCAAAGCGTCGGTCGTCAGGACGGGATGACGCTCACCGTTCCTTCGACTGGCCGGGGCCGGGGCCCGAGGGCCGGTTCACGTTTGCCTGGGGCGCGGCGGCCGGGGGTGGCGCCGTACCGGCCGGCGGGCTGTCGCGGAGGATCTGTTGCAGCACGTCCTGTCTGTGCGTTCGGGTCCCGCACCACGCGGCCGTTCTCGATCTTCGGCAGCGGTTCGAACTCCCGGTAGACCAACCGGTGCGACGGACGCGGGCACTCCGCCGTACCTCCTTCGTCGAAGACGTCGACCTTGATCTCGGCCGCGTCCCGCAGGTCGTGCGACGACGGGCCGTAACTCAGCTGCTTACCGATGTACTCACCCTCGCGACCGTCACGGAGCGCCGCCATCGCGTCCCGGAAGGCCACGAACTCGCGGCCGGCGTCGCTGTTCGGGTCCTGCTTCCAGGCGGCGTGCAGCCTGTTGATCTCCTGGCGCAGCTCGGGGTGAACGGTGAGCTGGTACTTCACCGTTTGTCATCGCCACCTTCGGGCTCGTCGAGGCCCCACTCCCGGAGCATGTCGTCGTACGGCACATAGTCCTCCGGGCGGGCGTTCGCGAGGCGTTCGCGGGTGAGGTCTTCCATCTTCCGGTCGGACTCGGCGTCTTCCTTCAGGCGCTCGTACTCCGCCCACTGGTCGAAGGTGATGACGACGCCCTCGGGGCGTGGCTCGTCGCCGAAGAAGACCGGCTCGGTCTCGCCGGTGCGGAAGAGCTGGAGGATCTTGCCCAGGCTCCGGCCCACGGTGCCGGTGTCGATGACGTGCAGGGTGTCACCGTTCGGAAGTTTGAACTGGGCTTCCATGTCTACTCCGATGTCCGCGGGCACGTGCAGGTTGCGTGTTTCAGGATACTTTCCGGCGGATTTTCTCCGGGGAGATTTCCACAGGCTTGTATCAGCGTGGGCGGGACCTTGCTCTCATGGGCGCTGCGGTACGTGGGAGAGCCACGTCATGAGCCTGTGGGGGGCGTTATGAAGGTTGCCGTATTCGGCTTGGGGTATGTGGGGTCGGTGACGGCTGCTTGTCTGGCCGCGGCTGGGCATGACGTGTGGGGGGTGGATGTCGACACGGCGAAGGTCGAGCCGATCACCCAGGGACACAGCCCGGTCGTCGAGCCGGGGCTGGACGAACTGGTGGCGGCGGGGGCGACAGCGGGACTGCTGCACGCGACCACCGATCCGCGCCTCGCGCTCGAGGGTGCCGATGTCTCGCTGATCTGTGTCGGTACGCCGTCCACGGCGGCCGGCAGCACCGATCTGACGTACATCAAACGCGCGGTCCGGGACATCGCCGAGGCCGCGCAGGTGGTGGTCCGGCCGGAGTCCGGGTTCCACAGCATCGTGGTCCGGAGCACCGTCCCGCCGGGCACCGTCGACGAGGTCGTCGAGCAGGTGCTGGCGGAGGTCCCGGCGCCGGAGGGTCTCACCTTCGGTACGGCGATGACTCCGGAGTTCCTGCGTGAGGGGTCCGGCCTCGCGGACTTCTACGAGCCGCCGTTCGTGGTGGTCGGCACCCGGAACCCGAAGGTCGGCGCCGCGCTGACCGAGCTGTTCGGGTTCCTCGGCAAGGAGGTTCAGGTCGTCGACGTGCGGACCGCGGAGGCGCTCAAGTACGCCTGCAACGCGTTCCACGCCACGAAGGTCTCGTTCGCCAACGAGATGGGCCGGATCTTCCGGCACTTCGCGGTGGACTCGCGCGAGGTGATGAAGATCTTCGTCCAGGACAAGAGCCTGAACATCTCGCCGTACTACCTGAAGCCCGGGTTCGCGTTCGGCGGGTCCTGCCTGCCGAAGGATCTGCGTTCGGTGCTGCACCTGGCCCGGATGAACGACACCGAACTGCCGTTGCTGGCCGGCACGCTGGCCACCAACGAGCGTTCCGTCCGGGACGTCGTGGACCGTGTCATCGCCGGCCCCGGCCGCGAGATCGCGCTGCTCGGCCTGAGCTTCAAGCACGCCACCGACGACCTGCGCGAGAGCCCGAACGTCGAGCTCGCCGAACGCCTGATCGGCAAGGGCTACAACCTGCGGATCTACGACGCCATCGTGAACCCCAGCAGGTTGGTGGGGGCGAACCTGAGACACGTCACGTCCAAGCTCCCGCACCTCCAACGCGTCCTGACCGACGATCCGCACGCGGCGCTGGACGGCGCCGACCTGGCCATCGTGTCGGCGACCGACAACGCCGCGATCGACGCGCTCCTGACGACGCCGCCGGCCCGCACCATCGATCTCACCGGCCGCCTCGGTGGCGAGGTCGAGGCGCTGCCCGGATACGAGGGAGTGGGCTGGTGACCGGCCCGCGGGTGCTGATCATCATCCAGAACCTCTGGGTGCCCTTCGACCGCCGGGTCTGGCTGGAGTGCCAGGCCCTGGTGGCTTCCGGGTACGCCGTGACCGTCGTCTGCCCGAAGGGCCCGGGCGACCCGTCGTACCAGGTCATCGACGGCGTGACCGTGCACAAGTACAAGGCGTACGCGCCGGGTGGTAGCAAGGTCAGCTTCGTCTGGGAGTACGCGTACTCGTTCCTGATGACGCTGCGCCTGGTGTTCCGGGCCCGCAAGGCCGGCCGGTTCCAGGTGCTGCAGGCGTGCAACCCGCCGGACATCTTCTGGCCGATCGCGATGCTGCTGCGCCGCCTCGACGGCACGCGGTTCGTGTTCGACCACCACGACCTGTGCCCGGAGCTGTTCCAGTCCCGCTTCGGCGGTACGACGAGTCTGCCCTACAAGGGACTGCGCTTCCTCGAGCGGACGACGCACCGAACGGCCGACCACGTGACCTCGACGAACGACTCGTACCGCCGGATCGCGATCACCCGCAGCGGTAAGGCGAACCACGACGTCACCGTGGTCCGCACCGGCCCCGACCCGGACAAACTGCGACGCGGCGCCGCCGACGAGTCGCTGCGCCGCGGGCACCGCTACCTGGTCACCTACATCGGCGTGATGGGCCCGCAGGACGGCGTCGACATCGTCGTGCGCGCCGCGGATCACATCGTCAACAAGCTCGGCCGTACGGATATCGCGTTCACGCTGATGGGCGGCGGCGACTCGTTCGACGACGTGGTCGCGCTGCGGGACGAGCTCGGCCTCGGCGAGTACGTCGAGTTCACCGGCCGCGTGCCGGACGAGACGGTCCGCGCGGTGATGTCGACCGCCGACCTCGGTCTCTCGCCGGACCCGAAGAATCCGCTCAACGACGTGTCGACGATGAACAAGACGATGGAGTACATGGCGTTCGAGCTCCCGGTCGTCGCCTTCGACCTGATCGAGACCAAGGTGTCGGCCGCCGATGCCGCGGTGTACGTGGAGCCGAACGACGTCGCGAAGTACGGCGATGCGATCGTCGACCTGCTCGACGACGAGGTCCGCCGGCGCCGGATGGGCAAGCTCGGCCGCGAGCGTGTCGAGCAGGTGCTGGCCTGGAAGCACCAGCAGAAGGCGTACGTCGGGGTGTTCGACCAGCTCACCGGGTATGTCAGCCGCGTCACCGACGCCGGTCGGGTCACGAACGTGGCGGGGTCCTGACGTGTGCGGCATCGCCGGTTGCTACCAGCAGCGTGACGGCTACGCGCTCGCGGAGGCGATGAGCGACCGGATCGCGCATCGCGGCCCGGACGCCGACCAGGTGTACGCGTACGACGAGGGTGACGTCCGCGCCTTCCTGGCGCACCGCCGGTTGTCGATCATCGACCTGTCGGCGGCGGCGGACCAGCCGTTCAGCAAACAGGGCCTGACGATCTGCTACAACGGCGAGCTGTACAACTACAAGGAACTGCGCACCGAGCTGTCAAAGAGCGGCGTGCATTTCCGGACCAGCTCCGACACCGAGGTGGTCCTCGAGGCCTGGCGTCGCTGGGGTCCGGACGCCCTCAAGCGCTTCCGGGGCATGTTCGCGTTCGCGATGCTGGACGAGGACAGCGGCAGCATGTACCTCGCCCGCGATCCGCTCGGCATCAAGCCGCTGTACTTCCTGCGCCGCCAGGGCGGTGTGGTCTTCGCGTCTGAGCTGAAGGCCATCGTGTCCGTGGTCGGCTCCGAGCTGCGCACCGAGCCCGGTGCGTTGATCGCATCGATGCTCTATTACTGGCTGCCCGAGCAGCGGTGCGCGATCGATGGCGTGGAGAAGCTGCCGCCGGGTTCGTGGACGGAGTTCCGGCCGGACGGTTCCAGCCGGCACGAGACGTATTGGCGCGTGACCGACGTCGCCACCGAGGCCGCGGCCGGTCCGCCCGCCGATCTGCGCCAGGTGATCGAGGAGTCCGTCGCGGCCCACCTCGTGGCCGACGTACCGGTGTCGACGTTCCTGAGTGGTGGGCTGGACTCGAGTCTGGTCACGGTGCTGGCGAAGCGGATGGACCCGGGGATCGACTCGTACACGATCACGTTCCGGGCGCAGGACCAGAAGCTCGAGGCGATGCCGGACGACGCGATCTACGCGCGGAAGCTGGCGCAGCAGTTCGGGATCGACCTGCACGAGATCGAGATCGCGCCGGATGTCGTCGAGTTGCTGCCGCGGATCGTCGACATCCTGGACGAGCCGATCGGCGACCCGGCCGCGATCAACACCCTGCTGATGTGCGACACCGCGCGGGACGCCGGCGTGAAGGTGCTGCTGTCCGGGATGGGCGCCGACGAGCTGTTCGGTGGCTATCGCAAGCACCTGGCGTGTGTGATGGGAGCGCAGTACCAGCGGCTTCCCGGCGTACTGCGGAACGGTCTGATCGGTCCCGCGGTACGACGGCTCCCGGTCACCGTGAACGGTCGCGGACTGCGCTACGCGCGCTGGGCCAAGCGGTTCGAGACGTTCGCGAACCTGTCGGAGGAAGAGGCGTTCCGCCGCAGCTACACCATGTACGACGCGGATCAGCTCGCCGGCCTGATCAGTCCGGACCTCGAGCCGTACGTCGGGAAGCTGCTCGCCGAACACAGCGACATCTACCACGACACCACTCTCGACGACCACATCAACCGGATGTGCCTCGCCGACTCCCGGATGTTCCTCCCGGGACTCAACCTGGCCTACACGGACCGGTCCAGCATGGCGGCGTCGACAGAGGTACGGACGCCGTTCGTGGACCCGGTCGTCGCGCGCGCGGCGTTCTCGATCCCGGGCAGCGCGAAGATCCACCGCCGGGTGAGCAAGCTGGCGTTGAAGAAGGCGGCCGAGGCCTGGCTGCCGAAGGAGATCATCTACCGGCCGAAGGCGTCGTTCAGTGCGCCGCTGCGGGCCTGGGTGCGGAACGACCTGCGGGAACTCGTCGATGACGTGCTGGTGCGCGGCGAGCTGGTCGGTAGCGGGTTCTTGCGGCAGGCCGCCGTACAGAAGCTGGTCGACGACGAGCGGGCCGGGCGTGAGGACTACTCGAAACAGATCTGGCAGTTGCTGACGCTCGAAACCTGGACTCGCCACATGCGCTCGCTGGGCGTCACGGTCACCTCTCTCTGAATCTCTGGATCCGAAGGACGGATATGAAGCAGGTTGCGCAGAACTACAAGTCCGGCGAGCTGGCGGTTCTCGACGTCCCGCCGCCGGGGTGCGCGCCGGGTGGCGTGCTGGTTCGTTCGCTGTACTCGCTGATCTCCACCGGGACCGAGTTGATGAAGGTCGGTGAGGCGCGGCTGTCGCTGATCGGCAAGGCGAAGGCGCGGCCGGACCAGGTGAAGAAGGTACTGGACACGGTCTCCCAGCAGGGCGTGATGAACACCTACAAGAAGGTGATGAACAAGCTCGACTCGTACACACCGCTCGGCTACTCGCTGTGCGGCGTGGTGGTCGAGGTCGGGGCCGGTGCCGAGGAGTTCAGCGTCGGGCAGCTGGTTGCTGCCGCGGGCAACGAGTTCGCGCTGCATGCGGAGTACAACTGGGTGCCGATCAACCTGTGCGTTCCGGTGCCGGACGGGGTGCCGGCCGAGCAGGCCGCGTTCTCCACGGTCGGTGCGATCGCGATGCAGGGCGTACGGCAGGCCGAGGTCCAGCTGGGTGACACCGCTGTGGTGATCGGGCTCGGGCTGGTCGGGCAGCTGGTGGTGCGGTTGCTGGTCGCCGCCGGGGTGCGGGTATTCGGCATCGACACCGTCGAGGACCGGTGCCGGATGGCGGAGAAGGCGGGCGCGTTGCACTGCTCGTCTCCTGACGAGGCGGGCGTGGCGTCGCTCGAGCGGGCGTTGCTGGAGGCGTCGAACGGTCTCGGCGCGGACCGCATCCTGCTGGCTGCCGGCGGTCACTCGAACGGGCCGGTGGAGACCGCTGCGCGGCTGGCGCGCGACCGCGCCCGCGTCGTCGACATCGGCAAGACGAAGCTCGACCTGCCGTGGAACGCGTACTACGACAAGGAGCTGGACGTCCGGTTCTCCCGGTCCTACGGCCCCGGCCGGTACGACGACCGGTACGAACTCCAGGGCATCGACTACCCCGCGGGCTACGTCCGTTGGACCGAACGCCGCAACCTGGAGTGCTTCATCGACCTGATCGCCCGCGAACAGATCGACGTCGGCTCGCTGATCGCCGGCCAGTTCCCGATCACCGACGCCACCGACGTCTACCAACAACTGAGCACCGGAGCCCTCCCCGGCGTCGGCTTCCTCTTCGAGTACCCAAAGGAAGCCTCAGCAGACGAATTGATGGAAGTCGCAGTGCCATCTACCCACCGGCAGGAGGTGGCCGGGCGACCGGCTCCCGCCGGTGCCGCTCGGATGGGGTTCATCGGAGCTGGCAACTACGCGTCGAGCATGTTGCTACCGCACCTGCAGAGCAACGAGCATGCCGTGCTCGGGCGCGTCGCCACCAACAAATCCTTGTCGGCCGCCAACGCCCAACGCCGCTTCGGCTTCCAGACAGTCTCCACCGACGCCAACGAAGTACTGTCCGACGACACCCTCGACGCGATCTTCGTCGTCACCCGGCACAGCTCGCACGCCGACCTCGCCTGCCTCGCCCTGGAAACCGGCAAGGCGGTCTTCGTCGAGAAGCCGCTCGCGCTCACCGACGAGGAACTGGACCGCATCGTCGCCACAGTGGATGCCACCGGCAACGACCGCCTGATGGTCGGCTTCAACCGCCGCTTCGCTCCCCTGCTCACCGACCTGAAAGGCCGCTTCGGCGACCCGGGCGGGGCCTTCTCGCTCCGCTACCTGGTGAACGCCGGCAAGCTCGACTCGACCAGCTGGTACCTCGACGCCGGCAAGGAGGGCAGCCGGTTCGCCGGTGAGGGCGGGCATTTCATCGACACCCTCGGCTGGTGGCTCGACAGTCTCCCCACCGAGGTGTACGCCGTACCGGGACCCGACGCCGGCGACGTGATCGTCACGCTGCGGTTCGCCAACGGGTCGGTCGGCACGATCAGCTACGTGGGTGGCGGCAACAGCCGGTTCCCGAAGGAGACGATCGACATCACCGGCGGCGGCCGGAACGCGCGGTTCGACAACTTCCAGAGCGCGTCGGTGTGGTCCGGCCGCAAACCGGCCACGCGGAAGTCCCGCAGTACCGACAAGGGGCAGCGGGCCGAGCTGGCGGCGTTCGTGGCCGCGGTGAAGTCCGGCGGCCCGATGCCGATCTCCTTCGACTCGCTGGTCGCAACGACGCGCGCCACCATCGCGGTGGACCGCAGCCTGGCGAGCGGAAGGCCGGAGAAGGTGTGAGCCGCCAGCCTCTGGGCTGGTACGTCCGCCGCCTGCGCCGGATGTCTCCCACCGAACTCGTCTTGCGCGCTCGCGACACCGCGCGTCGTTCTGCCTGGGCCTACCAACAAGTGCGGCCCGGGCAGGACCTCAAGAACGGTGTGCCGGTACGGCGGGACCGTACGTTCGCTGTGACGCTCGACGCGCGCACAGCATGCGACGTACCCGAAGATGCTCGTAAGGCCGTCATCGAGACCGCCGACGCGATCATGGACGGCAATCTGGAGGTTCTAGGTGTCGAGCGCACCGACCTGTGCGCGCCGGACTGGTTCCGTGACCCGACCACGGGCCGGCGTTCCGACCCGGCGCAGTACGTCTTCAAGCTGAACCACCGCAACGAGGACGCGGTCGGCAACATCAAGCAGGTGTGGGAGCTGTCCCGCCACCACCACCTCACCCAGCTGGCCGCGGCCTGGTACCTGACACACGACGACAGGTACGCCGAACGCGTCGCCGACCACCTGACGGACTGGTGGCGTTCGAACCCGTTCCTGTCCGGTGTCCACTGGGCCAGCGGGATCGAGATCGGACTGCGCCTGATCAGCTGGACCTGGATCCGCCGCCTCCTGAACGACTGGCCCGAGATCACCGAGCTGTTCGAGCTCAACGAACTGGCGCTCCAGCAGATCTACTGGCACCAGCGGTACCTCGCCGCGTTCCAGAGTCACGGTTCCTCGGCGAACAACCACGTCATCGCTGAAGCCGCCGGCCAACTCATCGGCGCCTGTGCGTTCCCGTGGTTCACCAAGAGCGCCCACTGGCGACAGGACGCCGCAGCCCTGCTGGAGAAGGAGCTGGACGCCAACACCTTCCCGTCCGGTGTGAACCGTGAGCTGGCCACCGACTACCACCGTTTCGTCTCCGAGCTCGGCCTGTACGCCGCTCTGGAGTCGGACACCGCCGGTCATCCACTCAGCCGCCACACGTGGGATCTGCTGACCCGCAGCGTGGACGTGGCCGCAGCGATCGTCGACACCACGCTGCGCCCACCACGCCAGGGGGACGACGACGAAGGCATGGTGCTGGTGCTGGACCCGCCGGACATCAGCACGTGGTCGGCGTACCTCTCACTGGGGGCCGCAGTGGTCGGCAGCGCCACCTGGTGGCCCGCCAGCCCACCGACCGCGGCCTCGGTCATCGTCGGTTCACTGGCCAACTGCAAACGACCGGACCGCCCCGACGAACGCCCGAACCACTTCCAGGACGCCGGTCTGACGATCCTGCGCAGCCAGGACGCCGGTCCGGAGATCTGGTGCCGTGCAGACGCCGGTCCGCACGGTTTCCTCTCGATCGCCGCCCACGCGCACTCCGACGCGCTGTCACTGGAGGTCCGCGTCGACGGCGTCGACATCCTCGCTGACCCGGGTACGTACTGCTACCACGGTGAGGAGGAGTGGCGGAACTACTTCCGCTCCACCATCGCCCACAACACCGTCGAAGTAGCGCGGAGCGAGCAGTCCGCCTGGGGCGGTCCCTTCCTCTGGCTCCGCGGAGCGACAGGCAAGGTACTGCGCTACTCCCCCGGCTCGTGGGACGCCGAACACGACGGCTATCGGGTCGGCGAAACACCCGTCATACACCGCCGTACGGCGGTACTGGACCAGGGCGTGCTGCGCATCGAGGACTGGCTCGATGTGAGCTCCGATGTCCGGATCGCTTGGCATCTGGGCCCTGAGGTGTCCGTGGCGCTCGAGGGCTCGACGGGACTGCTGGACTGGCCGACCGGTTCCGCGGTGGTCGAGTTGCCCGCCGGGCTGGAGTGGACGACGTACCGCGGTAGTAACAGTCCGCTGCTGGGCTGGTACTCCCCGCGTTTCGGTCACAAGGTCCCGGCCACCACGCTGGTCGGATCCGGTCGGCTGCCCGCCGACACGCCGGCGACCAGCACGTTCTCGTTCCGCTCCTGACCGCGGAACGGTGTATCACCGCTGACTCCGGACCCCTCTATTACCTCGAACCGGACCACGTTCGCCTGGAGGGGGCCTTGTGAGCGAGCGCAGCGAGCGAACAAACAGGCAGAGCAGCGCTTGCGCTCACGCCGCAACCGAGCGAAGCGAGGTGGAGGCGTGAGCGCTCAGCAGCTCGACGTCAAGAAGTCGTGGCGGGCCATCCGCAGACATCGCCTGATCGTGGCAGCGGTCGCTGCCGTCGGGCTGCTCGGTGGGCTCGCGTACGGGTTCGTCGTGCCCGCGGCGTACACCGCGACGTCGCTCGTCGTGCTGCCACCCGCTCCGGCGACCGACGCGCAGACGTCCACCGGCGCCGGTACCCAGAGCATCGACACGCAGGTCTTCATCGCGAACAGCGAACCGGTGCTGAAGAGCGCCGGTCAGAACCTGACGCCGGCGCTGTCCACGGAGCAGGTCCGCGCCCTGGTGAAGGTCACCGCCGTGACCGACGAGGTGATCAAGATCGACGCGAAGGGAACCACGCCGCAACAGTCGATGCGACTGGCGAATGCCGTCGCCGAGGTCTACCTGGTCTTCGTCACGACCGACCAGAAGCTGCCCGGCGACCTGGGCAAGAAAACGGGGGCACGTGTGCTGGAGCAAGCGACCACAGCGCGTGGCGGCAACATCATGATCCATCTCGGGATCCTCGGCCTGCTCGGCGCGCTGATCGGCGCCGTGGCCGGCTCGATCGGCGTACTGGCGAGGGCCCGGGGCGACCGGCGGCTGCGGCTGCGTGACGAGATCTCGGACTCGGTCGGGCTGCCGGTGCTCGCGTCGGTCTCGTCGTACCAGGCCAGAGACGTCTCGGACTGGACCTATCTGCTCGAGCACTACTCGCCGACCGCGGTCGAGGCCTGGAGCCTGCGCAAGACCCTGCACCACCTCGGACTCGACATCCGCGACAGCGCACCGGTCTCGCTGACCGTGCTGTCCTTCGCCGGCGACGACAAGGCCCGGTCGCTCGGCCCGCAGCTGGCGGCGCTGGCCAACTCGATCGGCCTGACCGCGTCGATCGTTGTCGACGCGCACCAGGAGCCCGCGGGCGACTCCGCGCTGACCATTCACCTGGTTGTCGTCGACCGCGACGCGCCGCGCCTGGACGGCTCCGAGCGCACCACGAACACGATCATCGCGCTGTCGTCCGGCGTCGTGACGGCCGAGGAACTCGCCCGGCTCGCGGTCGCCGCGGCCGCGGACGACCGCACCGTCGACGGCCTGGTCGTCACGGATCCGGACCCGACGGACCGCACCATCGGCCGGGTCTCGCAGTCGACGCGCCGTTCCGGCTCGCGACTGCCCACCCTCCTGTCCGGTACGGCGAGGAGGACCAAGTGAGCAACCAGCCGTACGACGACGAAGCTGCTGTCGTCCGCGAGCCGGTCTGGGCGGACGACGACGGTCTGTTCGACAACGAGCGGTCGACTTCGTTCCCGCCCGACGCGCTGGTCACCTTCAGGTTCGTCCGGGACGCGCTACGCCGGCACCTGCGGATCTGGCTGGTGTTCGCGCTGGTCGGCCTGGCCCTGGGCCTGGCCTCGACCGTCACGGTGCGGGCAGCCAGTACGTCGCAGACCCGGTTGCTGGTCACCCATCGCGATGGTGAGGACCCTGCGAAGGCGATGGCCACCGACGTCACCCTGGCAACCACGCACACCGTGGCGCAACGGGTGATCGACCTGCTGAAGCTGCCGATGACCCCGGACGACCTGCTCAAGGAGTACAACGCGGCCGGGTCGACGGACCGGGTCATGCAGATCACCGCCAAGGCCAAGACCGACGCCGAGTCGAGCAGGCTGGCCACGGCAGTCGCCCAGGTGTTCCTCGTGTACCGCAAGCAGCAGATCGCGCTGCAGGACGCGCCCATGCAGCAGGATCTGACCGCCGCGAACGACGACGTCGCCGCGGCCGAGCGAGCGGTCCGCGCCGCCGGTGACGACCCGAACGACATGCAGCGTCCGAACAGCGTGGCCGGCACCCGGCTCGCCGCCGCCCGCGAGCGCCAGCAGTACGTGCGCCAGCAGCTGCTCGACGAGCAGGTCCAGACGTCGCGGATGAACAGCAGCCGGATCCTCGACGTGGCCGCGCCGGTCCCGGTGTCGGAGAAGCGGACGATCGTGATCAATGCCGGTACCGGCCTGATCGCCGGACTGTTCCTCGGCATCGCCTTCGTGATCGTCCGCGCGCTGATCTCCGACCGGCTGTGGAAGCGCCAGGACATCGCCCATGCACTCGGAGCCCGGGTCCGGCTCAGCATCGCCCGGCCACGGCGCTGGCTGCCCGGGCGAAACAAGGTCGGCTCCGGCCGGCACGAGAACCAGCTGATCGTCCAGCACCTCGATCACCGGATCTTCTGGGGTGAGCGGCCGACGCCCGCGCTGACCGTGGTCGGCGTCGACGATCTGCACACCTGTGCGCTGGCAGTTGCCTCGCTCGCGGTGTCCCTGGCCGACGACGGCAAGCGGATCCTGGTGGCCGACCTGACCGAGTCGGGCAGGCTCGCGCGGATGCTCGGCGTCAAGGCGTACGGCACCCACGAGTCGCGGTTCAGTCAGCCCGACCGCCGGATCGACGTACACCTCGCCGATCCCGCGGCCGGACCTGCCGAAGGTCCGTACCTGCGGCTCAGCGACAGCAGCCGTCCGGCGCACTCGGACAACGTCGCGCTCGACGCGTCCTGGGAGGTCGCCGACGTGGTGCTCAGCCTCTCCACCCTGACCCCGGAGCTCGGGGCGGATCACCTGGCGACCTGGGCGTCGCACGCCGCCGTCGTGATGACGGCGGGACAGTGCACCGCCACGAGGATCCAGGCGACCGGCGAGATGCTCCGCCTGGCCGGGCTCGAGATCAGCACCGCGATCGTCCTGCGCCCGGACCGTACCGACGAGAGCGTCGGCGTGGCCGAAGCCGAGTCCGGCCGTGACCGGGCCGTCGACGTGGGCATGTTCAGCCGATGACGACGCTCGCCGCCCGGCTCGGCAACCACCTGCAGCTGGCCACGCGGCTCGGCCCCCGCTCGACGCGGCGGGTCGTCGCCCCGGAGGTACGTCGGCGCCGCCGGGTCCAGCTGACCTGGGCGCTGCTGGTGCTGAACGTGATGACGTTCTTCCCCGGAGCCCCGCACCTGCTGCCGATTCCGGGCTCGATGGGCAAGCTCATCGCCCAGGGCGCCCTGGTCGGCGCTCTGGTGATGGTGCTGTCGGTGAACCGCCCGGTCCGGATCCGCCGCAGCGTGTACGTCGCTCTGCTGATGACGCTGGCCGTCGAAGGACTACTGGCCAGCATCCGGGCGGAATTCCTCCTCGGCGCACTGTTCCGCGCCGGACGGCTCTGCGGATTCGCGCTGGTGCTCTGGCTGCTGACACCGTGGTGGACCCGCCGCGACCTCCTACTGGTGCGCACGCATCTGCTGGTGCTGTGGACCATCGTCGGGTCGGTCGTCATCGGCCTGATGGTGTCGCCCGGGCTGGCGATGACCGACAACCGGCTCGGCGGCACGCTCTGGCCGATCCCGCCGACACAGGTCGGTCACTACTCCGCGGTCGCCATCGGACTCACGATCGTGCTCTGGATGTCGGGCCTGCTCCGGCGCGGGGTCGCGTTGCCCAGCGTCGTGGTGTGTAGCGCGGTCCTGCTACTGACCCACACGCGGACCGCACTCGTCGCGATGCTCGCCGGCGTCACGATCGCCGGGCTGAGCCTGTTCACCGCACGCTCGCGGGTCCGCAAGGCGTTCGCGATCGGCCTGGTGGTGTTCACTCTCGGCGCGCTCAGCCTCGGTTCGGTGGTGACGACCTGGCTGGCCCGCGGGCAGGACACCAAGGAGCTGGGTGCGCTGACCGGCCGGAAGGAAGTCTGGGACTCGATCCTGGCCCAGCCGCGATCGACCTTCGAGACGCTGTTCGGCTTCGGCCTGTCGAACAAGTCGTTCAACGGGTTGCCGATCGACAGCAACTGGCTCGGTACCTACTACGACGTCGGACTGGTCGGCTGCGCGCTGACGATCATGCTGGTGCTGTTCGTGCTGACCGCCGCCTGGTTCCGGCCGCAAGGCCCGCAGCGGGCCCTCGCACTCTTCCTGGTCGCCTACGGCGTCGTCGCCTCGTTCACCGAGAGCGGGCTCAGCGAGGCGTCGCCGTACCTGCTGGAACTGACGCTTGCCGCCTCGCTGGTGTACTCCTCCTCGACACGTGAAGGACCGCGATGAAGATCCTGATGGTGCACAACCGGTACCGCTCCACCGCGCCGAGCGGGGAGAACCGGGTCGTCGACCAGGAGAGCGCGGCGCTCACCGCGGCGGGTCACAGCGTCCGGCACTTCGAACGGCACAGTGACGACATCGAGGACTGGCCGGCCCTCAAGAAGGCGACGCTGCCGGCCCGGGTGGTCTGGAGCCGGGCGGCCCGGCACGACCTTGCGCGTGATCTCTTCCGGCACCGGCCCGACGTGGTGCACATCCACAACACCTTCCCGCTGCTCAGTCCGTCCGTGCTGTACGCGTGCCGGCTGGCCGGCGTACCGGCCGTGGTCACACTGCACAACTACAAGCTGCTCTGCGCGAGCGGTGACTTCTTCCGGGACGGCAGCGTCTGCCACAACTGCGCCGGCGGCAACCCGGCCAGCGGGATACTGCACCGCTGCTACCGCGGATCCGCCCTCGCGACCGGGACAACGGTGCTCAACACCCGCGGTCACCGCGGCAGCTGGCGCGACCTGGTGTCGGCCTACATCTTCATCTCCGACTCACAGCGCCGGCTGATGGCCGAGATGGACTTCGACCTCGAGCGCACCTTCGTCAAACACAACATCGTCCCGTACGACGGCCCGGTCGGCGGACCGCGACAGCGACAGGTCACGTACGTCGGCCGGCTCGACGCGGCCAAGGGCGCTCCGCTGCTGATGAAGGGCTGGGACGCGTACCGGGCAGCCGCCGGCGACGACGCCCTGCGGCTGGTGATCGCCGGTGGTGGACCGATGCTCGACCAGGTGAAGGCGTGGGCGGCCGAGCGTCCGTCGGTCGAACTGCGTGGCCTGATGAGCAAGCCCGAGGTGTTCCAGCTGATCGCCGGTTCCCGCGCGGTGGTGCTGCCGTCGGAGTGGGAGGAGACGTTCGGCCTGGTGGTCGTCGAGGCGATGGCCGTCGGTGTGCCGCCGCTGGCGTCCGGGCACGGATCGTTCCCGGAGCTGATCACCGACGGCGTCGACGGAGCCCTGTTCGACCCGGGCGAGCCGGACGGCATGGCCAAGCTGCTGCTCGACGTCGACCACTCGCCCGAGCGGTACGCCGAACTCGGCCGGCAGGCCCGCAAGACCTACGAGAACCACCACCGGACCGACCAGAACGTGGAGCGGCTGCTCGACATCTACCGCTTCGCGATCGCCAACCCCGCCGCCCGCCACTGAGTCCGAGACCCCGACTTTCCCGAAGGACACACCATGGAACCAGACGGTTCGGCCCCGCGGTCCACCGGAACGGGAACGGCCAGGGAAACAGCCAGGGCAACAGCATGGTACCGGCGGCCGCCGGTGCTCGGTGGTGTCGCGCTCGTCGTCGCCATCGCACTGGTGTCGGTGGGGATCGCCGTGTTCCGCGACGACCCGGACAGTGGACAGGCCGCGCCGCCGGCGTCGTCGACCGACATCATGAAGGCCGTCGTCACTGCTCCGACCGCTCCACCGGCGAGGATCTGCGGGAACGCCAAGGCACTGTCCGGCCCCGCCACAGCTCCGGCCGGTGCGGTCGTGGTCGGCACGCACGCGAACCTCTACCAGCTCACCATGGCGAACCCGCCCGGCACGACGTTCTGGCTGACGCCCGGCACGCACCGGCTCGGCAGCGGCGCGTACTCCCAGGTGGTCCCGAAGGACGGCAACACGTACGTCGGCGCGCCCGGCGCGGTCCTCGACGGCGGCCGGGTGAACCGGTACGCCTTCACCGGCTACGCCACGAAGGTCACGGTGAAGAACCTGACCATCCAGAACTTCGGGCCGCTGAAGTCCAACAACGACGAGGGCGTGGTGAACCACGACGCGTCCGGGCGCTGGTCCGTGGTCGGCAACACGGTCCAGAACAACGCCGGCGCCGGGGTGATGGTCGGTGACCACAACGTTGTCCGCAGCAACTGTCTGCGCAACAACGGCCAGTACGGCTTCAATGCCTACAACCCCGGCAAGGTGGCCTCGATCACGATCGAGGGCAACGAGATCTCCGGGAACAACACCGACGACTGGGAGCGGCTCAAGGAGGGCTGCGGGTGTACCGGCGGCGGCAAGTTCTGGGAGGTCACCGGCGCGGTGGTGCGCGGCAACTGGGTGCACGACAACCACAGCGTCGGACTCTGGGCCGACACCAACAACACCGGGTTCGTGATCCAGGAGAACTACATCTCCGGCAACCTGGCCGAGGGCCTGCTGTACGAGACCAGCTACAACGCCGGCATCCGCGGGAACACGTTCGTCCGCAACGGTCTCGCCAAGGGACCGTCCAACCACGGCTTCCCGACGCCGGCGCTGTACATCTCCGAGTCCGGCAGCGACTCACGCGTCACCGGTGTCTTCAACCAGACCTTCGAGATCAGCCAGAACGTCTTCATCGACAACTGGTCCGGCGTGATCCTGTGGGAGAACGCGGACCGGTTCGCCGGATCCGCGGCCAACACCAGCACCGGGTCCGGGACGCTGGTCAACCCGTCGGTGGTGAACGCGAAGACGTGCAACCAGTCCACGATCAGCAAGCCGCCGTACCTCAGTGACTGCCGGTGGAAGACGCAGAACGTGCGGGTGCACGACAACGTCTTCACCCTCGACCCGGACCGGATCGGGGCGTCCTGCGGGTTCAGTACCGGATGCGGTTACAACGGCCTGTTCTCGAACTGGGGCACGTTCCCGAGCTGGTCGCCGTACCAGAAGGCGGCCGTGCAGGACGCCATCACGTTCCACCAGGGCAACCGGTTCTTCAACAACACCTACGCCGGGCCGTGGAACTTCATCGTGCACGAGCAGGGCAACCGGGCGAACTGGGCGTCCTGGCAGGGCGCGCCGTACGGGCAGGACCAGAACAGCGTGATCAAGCTGGCCGGGGAGCGCTGAGCGATGATCGGGCCTCCGGAGCGCGCGGTGGGTGAGCAGGTCGCGCTGGTCCGCTCGGTCGGCTACGCGGCGTTCGGGAGGCACGAGCAGGATCTGGACGTGCTCGACGTGGTGTTCGACAGCCTGGTGGACGCGCCCGGAGTGGACGACGTACGCCGGCTGCGGTTCGCGGGGCACGGGGTGACGCTGGACATCGACGTCCTCGGACGTGACGGCCTGACCGTCGAGCTCCGCATCTCCCCGTCCGGCCCGGTCGTGGTCGAGTCCCGTGGGGACGACAGCGAGACCGAGGACGGCGCGCGGCTGGTCAGCTTTCTGCTGCACTGGCCGGGCAGCACGCATCGACCGGTGGCGGGCGGGCCGGGGTGTCTGTGGGTGAGACGCAGGGGTCGCGGCGGGGGTGGGGGGAGGTGTGTATCTCGGTAGTGGGGGTGT
>NZ_JBSHBJ010000034.1:0-4872 GCF_053611945.1 Kribbella sp. NPDC054772
CCCCACACCACAACCACACCCCCCCTGTTCCCCAAAACACCACACCGCGGGGTGTTGCGAGGACCGCATGAACCCGCCTCTCCGGCCGGGGCGTTTTCCTTTGTCCGTCTACTCCGCTTTGCGGTGGTGCGGGGAGAGCATGTCCTCGAGCTGTTCCTCGGTCTCGTCGGCCGCGACGAACAGCAGCTCGTCGTTGAGCTCCAGCGTGCCCTCCGGGTCCGGGCGCAGTACCCGGCCCTCGCGGAGGATCACCACCAGCGCGGTGTCCAGCGGCCAGTCGACGTCGCCGACCCGCTGGCCGATCATCGGGGAGTCCTCGGGCAGGGTCAGCTCGACCAGGTTCGCGTCGCCCTGGCGGAAGGTGAACAGCCGGACCAGGTCGCCGACCGAGACGGCCTCCTCGACCAGCGCGGACATGATCCGTGGCGTCGAGACCGACACGTCCACGCCCCAGGCCTCGTTGAACATCCACTCGTTCCGCGGGTGGTTGACCCGGGCAACGGTCCGCGGGACGCCGAACTCGGTCTTGGCGAGCAGCGAGACGACCAGGTTGACCTTGTCGTCACCGGTGCTGGCGATCGCCACCTGGCAGCGCTGCAGCGCCGCCTCCTCGAGCGACGACAGTTCGCAGGCGTCGGCCAGCAGCCACTCGGCGCGCGGCACCGACTCGGCCTTGATCGCCCGCGGGTCCTTGTCGATCAGCAGTACTTCGTGACCGTTCTCCAGCAGTTCGCCGGCGATCGAACGACCGACGTTGCCGGCTCCGGCGATGGCTACCCGCATCACAGCTCCTCAGGCCTCTTCAGGTTTGGTGCCGAGCTGGGACTCGATTGCGGCGGCGTCCCGCTCCAGCATCACCACATGGACCAGATCACCCTCCTGGATGACCGTGTCGGCCCGGGGCAGCAGCCCCTCGCCGAGCCGGGTCAGGAACGCGACCCGGGCGCCGGTGGCCTTCTCGATGTCGAACGCGAGCCGGCCGATCCACTCGGCGTGCACGTGCACCTCGGCGAGCCGGACGGTGGCGGACGGGTCCCGCCACTCCGGCTCGGACCCCTCGGGGAGCAGCCGGCGCATCATCTGGTCGACGGTCCAGCGGACGGTGCCGACGGTGGGGATGCCGAGCCGCTGGTACACCTCGGCGCGGCCCGGGTCGTAGATCCGGGCGACCACGTTGCTGATCCCGAACGTCTCCCGGGCCACCCGGGCGGCCAGGATGTTCGAGTTGTCACCGTTCGAGACGGCGGCGAAGGCCTCGGCGTCCTCGATGCCGGCCTCGATCAGCACCTCGCGGTCGAAGCCCATCCCGACGATGGTGCGGCCGGTGAAGTTGGGGCTCAGTCGGCGGAACGCGTCGGCCGTCTGGTCGATGATCGCGACCGTGTGACCGCGGCGTTCCAGACCGCGCGCGAGCATCGACCCGACGCGGCCGCAGCCCATGATGACGACGTGCACTTCGTGATCACTCCTCGCCCCGTTCTGGGGCTGCTGGCTCGGTTCGGCAGGGATAGACGCTACACCGGAACTGTGGGCCCTCTAACATCACCGGTGTGACTCCCGCTCTAGGCGATATCGGTAAACGGCTGCTGCTCGGGCGCAAACTGCGCAGCACCCAGCTGGGTGAGACCCTGCTGCCGAAGCGCATCGCCCTCCCGGTGTTCGCGAGCGACGCGCTGTCGTCGGTCGCCTACGCTCCTGACGAGATCTTCCTGACGCTGTCGATCGCCGGACTGGCGGCGTACGGCTACTCCTGGAAGATCGGCCTGCTGGTCGCGTTCGTGATGCTCGTCGTGGTGGCGTCGTACCGGCAGAACGTGCACGCCTACCCGTCCGGCGGCGGTGACTACGAGGTCGCGACGGTGAACATCGGGCCGACCGCCGGCCTGACCGTCGCCAGCGCGCTGATGGTCGATTACGTGCTGACCGTCGCGGTGTCGATCTCCTCCGGCGTCCAGAACGCCAAATCGGCGCTGCCGTTCCTGGAGGGGCACGAAGTGCCACTGGCGGTCGGCCTGGTGCTGCTGCTGGCCGCGATGAACCTGCGCGGGGTCCGCGAGTCGGGGGCGGTGTTCGCGGTCCCGACGTACATCTTCATGTTCTCGATCATCGGGATGGCGCTGTGGGGGCTGATCCGGCTGAGCGCCGGGAACCTGCCGCCCGCCGAGAGCGCCGGCTTCGAGGTCCGGGCCGAGTCCGGGCACGAGGTGTTCACCGGGCTCGCAGCGGTGTTCCTGCTCGCCCGCGCGTTCTCGTCCGGTTGTGCGGCGCTGACCGGTGTGGAGGCGATCAGCAACGGCGTACCGGCGTTCCGGAAGCCGAAGAGCCGGAACGCGGCCACCACGCTGCTGCTGCTCGGCACGATCGCCGTCACGATGCTGATGAGCATCCTGTTCCTGGCCAGCAAGATCCACCTCCGGTACGCCGAGAATCCCGCGACGCAGCTGTACCGCGACGGGCAGCCGGTCGGCGACAGCTACACCCAGAAGACCGTGATCGGCCAGATCGGCGACTCGGTGTTCTCGAACTTCCCGCCGGCCTTCTACCTGGTGATCGGCGCGACGATGCTGATCCTGGTGCTGGCCGCCAACACCGCCTTCAACGGCTTCCCGGTGCTCGCCTCGATCCTGGCCCGGGACGGTTACCTGCCGCGCCAGCTGCACACCCGGGGCGACCGGCTGGCCTACAGCAACGGCATCATCCTGCTGGCGCTGTGCGCGGCCGGCCTGATCATCGCGTTCGACGCCCAGGTCACCAAGCTGATCCAGCTCTACATCGTGGGCGTGTTCGTCAGCTTCACGCTCAGCCAGTTCGGCATGATCCGGCACTGGACCCGGCACCTGAAGACCGAGACCGACGCCGCCAAACGACGGCACATGGTCCGGTCCCGGGTGATCAACACGGTCGGCCTGACGATGACCGGCGTGGTGCTGGTGATCGTGCTGCTGACCAAGTTCACCCACGGCGCCTACATCGCGATCATCGCGATGGCCGCGCTGTTCCTCTTGATGAAGGGCATCCGCCGGCACTACGAGACGGTCGGCCGGCAGATGTCCGCGGAGGACGCCGAGCCGCTGATGCTGCCGTCCCGGGTGCACTCGATCGTGCTGGTCTCCAAGCTGCACAAGCCGACCCTGCGGGCGCTGGCGTTCGCCAAGGCGGCCCGCCCGTACACGCTCGAGGCAGTCACCGTCGACGTCGACCGCGACGAGTCCGACGCGCTGCAGGCCGACTGGGACGCGCGCGGAATCCCGATCCCGCTGAAGCGGCTCGCCTCGCCGTACCGGGAGATCACCCGGCCGATCCTGCAGTATGTGCAGGACATCCGGCGGCAGTCGCCGCGGGACGTGGTGATGGTCTACATCCCGGAGTACGTCGTCGGGCACTGGTGGGAACACATCCTGCACAACCAGAGCGCACTCCGGCTCAAGGGGCGGCTCTTGTTCACACCTGGTGTGATGGTTACGTCCGTTCCTTACCAGCTGCTCTCGTCGCAGGGGGCCGGGGAGCGGCAGGACCGGGTGGAACGGGTGGCCGGCCAGGTACGGCGCGGTGCCCGCAAGACGACAGGAGATCGGTGACAGACGAGAACATCGTCGGGACAGTCGTAGAGCTGGAAGTGGGTCCAGTCGCGCACGGGGGACATTGTGTAGCTCGGCACGAGGGGCAGGTCGTGTTCGTCCGGCACGCGTTGCCGGGCGAGCTTGTGCACGCGCGGATCACCGAGCAGACGGCGAAGTACCTGCGGGCCGACGCGGTCTCGGTGCTGACACCGTCGCCGCAACGGATCGAGCCGCCCTGCCCGTACGCCGGGCCCGGCCTGTGTGGCGGGTGCGACTTCCAGCACGCGAACATCGTCGAGCAGCGCCGACTGAAGGCGACCGTGGTGTCGGACACCCTCCGGCGGATCGGCGGCATCGAGCGCACCGTGGTGATGGAGTCGCCTGGCGACGACGGTCTCGGCTGGCGGACCCGCATGCGGTACGCCGTGGTGGACGGCCGGCCCGGGATGTACGCGCACCGGTCCCACGACCTGGTACCGGTCGAGCGCTGCCTGATCGCGCATCCGGGGACTCCCGAAGTGCTGTCGGAGCGCTGGCCGGGCGTGTCCTCGGTCCAGGCCGTGGTGTCGTCCGAGGGGAAGACCGCCGTGACGACCGACCAGGATTCTGGTGAGCGCCTGGTCGAGGTGGTGCGGGACCGGCGGTTCCTGGTCGAGGCTGAGGGCTTCTGGCAGGTGCACCCTGCGGCGCCGGAGACGCTCGTGGACGCCGTACTGAGTGGGCTGGAGCCGGTCGCGGGGGAGACGGCGCTGGACCTGTACTCCGGGGTCGGGCTGTTCGCCGCGTTCCTGGCCGAGGCCGGCTGCGCGGTGCTGGCGATCGAGGGCGACAAGGACGCGGTCCGGAACGCCCGCCGGAACCTGCGCGACCTGGACGGCGTGACGCTGGAGAACGGCGACGTCGACCGGGTGCTGAACGCGGCGGCCGGTCAGGGGCTCGAGCACGTGGACCTGGTGGTCCTCGACCCGCCGAGGGTCGGCGCCGGGAAGGACGTCGTACGGCGGATCGCGGCGCTCGGACCGCGACGGATCGCGTACGTCGCCTGCGATCCGGCGGCGCTGGCGCGGGACCTGAAGACGTTCGGGCGGCTCGGCTACGGGATCGCCTCGCTGCGCGCCTTCGACCTCTTCGGCATGACCCACCACATCGAATGCGTGGCCGTGCTCCAGCCTGTGGACTCTGCTGATGCCGCGACTCCGTCGCGGCGGGGGGGGGGGGGGGGGGGGCGCGCGGAGCCGCCCCGCGCGCGCGCCGCCCTGGTCCGCGGAGCTGGGGACCGCCGCGGGCGCGCCACACGAGAGGCGCCCCGCCC